>JBAZSC010000001.1:0-322582 GCA_041662665.1 Patescibacteria group bacterium | reverse complement strand
GAAAGAGATTTTATTAATACTCCAGAAGCAATTTCAAATACTTTAAAAATCGCTGAGCAATGCAATGTTGAAATAGAATTAGGCAAAACTAAGCTTCCTTTTTTTGTTGTGCCAAAGGATTTGACTCCAATGGATTATTTAAAACAACAATGCGAGGAAGGCTTGACAAAGAGATTTGGTAAAGGAAGAAATGAGCTTGATAAAATAATTGTGGAAAGACTAGATTATGAAATGTCAGTTATTGAAAAAACTGGCTTTGCTTCTTATTTTTTGATTGTCTCTGATTTTGTGAATTGGGCAAAAGATACTGGCATAGTGGTCGGCCCAGGCAGGGGTTCCGCGGCAGGTTCACTAATCGCCTATTTATTGAGAATTACTGATCTTGATCCAATTAAAAATGATTTATTATTTGAAAGATTTTTGAATCCTGAAAGAATAAGCATGCCTGATATTGATATGGATTTTGCTGACACAAGGAGAGGCGAAGTTTTGCAATATGTAAAAAGAAAATACGGAGCTGATCATGTAGCTCAAATTGTTACTTTTGGAAAAATGGCTGCAAAAGCTGCAGTTCGCGATTGCGGAAGAGTTTTGAGCTATCCTTACGATTATTGCGATAAAGCAGCAAAGATGATTCCATTGGGCTCAACTATTTCTGAAGCTTTAAAGATAAATCCTGAATTAACAGCTTTTTATAATGGCGATCCACAAGCAAAAGTATTATTTGATTCTGCGAAAAAATTAGAAGGTGTTGCAAGACATTCTTCAACTCATGCTTGCGGAGTTGTAATTACTAAAGATCCACTAGACACTTATACGCCATATCAATTTTCTACAAGAGGAGACGAAGAAATCACAACGCAATACGAGATGCATGCAATTGAAAATTTGGGGCTTCTTAAAATGGACTTTTTAGGATTAGCAAACTTAACAATTATTGAAAAAGCTTTGGAAATTATCGAAGCAGTACATGGTGTAAAAGTAGATTTCACTAAATTAGAAATGGATGATAAAACTACTTATGATTTGTTGCAAAAAGCGCAAACTGTCGGTGTCTTCCAGCTTGAATCTGCGGGCATGAGAAGATATTTAAAATTGTTAAAACCAACTAATTTTGAAGATTTAATTGCTATGGTTGCTTTATATCGTCCAGGTCCAATGGAATGGATTCCTTCTTACATTGATGGCAAACATGGCAGAAAGCAAGTTGAATATGTACATCCAAAGCTTGAACCGATCTTAAATAAAACTTTTGGTATTGCTGTATATCAGGAACAATTGATGCAAATTGCGAGAGACTTGGCTGGCTTTACTTTAGGCGAAGCTGATGTTTTGAGAAAAGCTGTTGGCAAGAAAATAAAAAAATTATTGGAAGAGCAAAAGGATAAATTTATCAAGGGTTGTGTTGCGAATGGAATTGCAGAAGAAGTTGCCAGAAAAGTTTTTGCTTTTATCGAGCCTTTTGCTGGCTATGGTTTTAATAGATCTCATGCTGCTTGCTATGCTTTGATTGGTTATCGAACTGCTTATTTAAAATCTCATTATCCAGTTGAATTCATGGCTTCATTGCTGACTTCTGATCAGCAGAATATGGATAGAATTGCAATTGAGATTACTGAATGCGAAGAAATGGGAATAGAAGTTTTGCCTCCTGATGTTAATGAAAGTTTTCCAAATTTTGGTGTAGTAAAAGAGCGTGGAAAATGTATTAGATTTGCTTTTAATGCTATAAAAAATGTTGGCGCAACTATTGCAGAAGCAATTTATAAAGAAAGAAAGAAAGCTGGAAAATTTAAAGACTTTACTGAATTTGTTAGAAGAGTGCGACACAAAGATTTGAATAAAAAATCAATTGAGGCATTGGCAAAAGCTGGCGCTTTAGATTCTTTAATTGAGAGAAATCAAGTCCTGCAAAATATTGATAAGATTTTAACTTTTTCTAAATCAGTTCAAAAGGAATTAGATTCTGGTCAAACAGATTTATTTGGTAATAAAAAAAATGAAGTTTCAACTATCAATTTAAAATTAGATCAAGCAGAACCTGCAACAAAAAAAATGAGATTGGCATGGGAAAAGGAATTACTTGGGCTTTATGTTTCAGAGCATCCAGTTGATGAATATAAAGATTATTTGAATGCTGTTGCTATTCCAATAAATCAACTGAATATCAGCATGAATGAACAAAAAATTAAGGTTGGAGGTGTAATTGCAAAGACTAAAAAAATATTTACGAAAAAAAATGATCCAATGCTGTTTGTGGAAATTGAAGATATGACTGGCAGTTGCGAGATTGTTGTTTTTCCATCTGTTTTAAAAAAATATCCTCTGATTTGGCAGGAAGAAAAAGTTGTTTTGATTGATGGCAAGGTCAATGATCGAGATGGCGAGGTTAAAATTTTGGCTGACAAAGTAAAAATTATTTCTGATAAAGATATTGAAGTTGCAAAAGAGGAAATTCCAAAATCAATCGAAATAAATATTCCAAAAAACGCAAATTCCAAAATTATTGAAGATTTAAAACCGATTATTTTAAATAATTTAGGATCAACTGATGTTTTTTTAAATATTCCTTATCATGATGGAAGTTTTAAAAAGATTAAAGCAAAATCAAAAATCTTGTACGATCCGAAAGTTTTGAGCCAGATTGAGATGGTTGTAGGTAGTGGAAACGTGACAATGACGAAGTAAAATTGGTAACTAGTAACCTGTAACTAGTAACTGTCGTTTTCTAGTTACTAATTACTTGTTACTAGTTAACTCGATTATGCGTGATAATAATTGGTTAAAACAAAGACTTTTATTTTTTTTACAAAATCATTTTTCTGATGTGCCGATTAAAAATGAGATTGTTATTTTGTTTGGAAGAAAAGCAAAAGCAAGGTTGGGATCTATTAAATTAAATCCTAAAAATAATCAGACTGTTATTACTTTGACTTCTTATTTCAAAGATGAAAAAATTCCACAATTTGTTGTAGATGGCACAATTATACATGAACTTGTTCATTATGCGCATGGATTCAATTCCCCACTTGCTCAGTCTTTTCGCCATCCGCATAAAGGCGGAATTATACGAAGTGAAATGGCAAAACGCGGTTTAGAAGAATATTTTGTGAAATCAAAAATCTGGTTGAAACAAAATTGGCCAAGTGTTGTCAAATCTAAAGTCAAAAATCATAAATATAAAATAAGACGCCGTCGCGTAAACGTTTTTAATTTTTTTAGATTTTTAAATTTTTAGTTTTTTAAGCTCATGAATCTAGGTAGAATTGGACCATCGCGTTCACCATACAAAGCAATATTTATTTTTGGAATTATTAGTTTTTTGATTCTGATTTTTGTTTTCTATACTTCTTTTTCTAAAGCTAAAATAATTTTGAATTTGAGAAAAGAAAAGATTGAGACAAATTTTGAAATTGCAGTTGGCAAAGACAAAATTAATGCAACTTCAGTAAGCGGCAGGTTTATTGAAAAAGAAATTTCTGGTTCTGATGAAACGAGTGAAATCAAAAGCAAAACAGTTGATGATTTTGCTACTGGCAAAGTGACAATTTATAATAAACAAACAAAAAGCTTAACTCTTTTAGCTTCTTCGCAATTAAAGCCTGTAGATTCGGATATAATTTTTAAGACAACAGGACCATTGGTTTTAAAACCGAATGATAAAGTAGAAATGAAAATTGTGGCAACACAAAAAGGAGTTGCCGGAAATTTGGCGCCAACTAAATTTAATTTTGTAAAACTTTGGGATGGATGGAAAAATTTGGTTTATGCTGAAAATAAACAAGAATTTACTGGCGGAGAAAAAACTGGCAAGATTGTTTCTGAAGAAGATCTAAATAATTTAAGAGTTAAAATTTCTGATAGTTTATTTGCAAAATTTTTGGATGATACAAAAAATGAGCAAAAAGAAAATGAAGAGCTCTGGGATCAATTATTTAAAAAAGAAATTTCTAGCTTCAAATCATCAGTCGATGCAAATACTGAAGCGGATAGTCTAAAGGCTGATTTAAAATTAAAAATAACTGGTGTGATTTTAAATAAAGAAATGCTGGAAAATTTAGCAATTGCAAAACTAAAAGATCAGATAATCGGTGAAAAAGAATTTTCTGAACTTGATGATGAAAATTTTAAAGCAGAAATTATTGAAATTGATCCTAAAAAAAACCAAGCAGTTTTTAAAATTTATTGCTCAGCTTTTTTAAAACCTGTTTTAGCAAAAGAAGCTTTGGATAAAGAAAAAATTACGGGATTTAATAATGATGAAGTTAAAACTTATTATAATAAATATAAAGAGGATATAGAAACTGTTGAAGTTTATTTTTCGCCGTTCTGGCAAAAGACAGTGCCGTCTGGAAATACTGAAATTACAGTAAAATAAAAGCTCCATAATGTCCGCGTGCAATCCGTTAAATCTGCGTTAAAAACGCGGATACGACGGATTACACGCGGAATATTATACGGAGCTTTTTTATTATGGTAAATTATTGTCTTGGTCTCAATCTTCTAACATGTCGCTCTAGAATTTGCTGAATTGCGTCTGGAAATTCATTAAGCGATCTTGGAATAATGCTCTGCGGTCCAAAATGAAATTTAACCATTCCTGGGATCTCACCTTCTGGAGTAATCGCTGTTCCCTCCATTGGACTAAATTTTCTTGCTTGTTCAACAGCATCCCTTGTATCAGGACTCTGAGTTGTGCTATCAGTTATATCAATAATCAAAGAGCCAACTCGATCTGCTTCAGCGCGCAATGTTTGAATTCTTTTACGTATTCTTGGAACTGCTGCCATGATTGCGTCGGCATCTTTATTATCTCCGCCAAAAGCTTCCATCATTTGTACTATTCTTGATTTTGTTCTGCCATCATAAGGCTCATTAAAACCTTTGATCTGATATCTAATATCATTTGAAACATTTTTTTCATCATTAGCTAAAATCTCAATTACGATATTATTGTCTTTTGCAGCTTCACTAATTGCAATGCAAGCTTTGATCGCATTTTTAATTCTTTCTTTATTTTGTCCGTACATTGAACCGCTAACATCGACTAATAATTGTAAAGCAAGAGCTGTTTCTTCTGGATGCTCTCTTTTGCCCATTGGCTTTTCATGACCTGATCCTGCTCGCATGATTCTTCTTCGTTCTGAATAACGTCCGCCTTTTCTGCCCCATTCAAGTCCTGGTTCTGTAACTTTTGGGACAAATCTTTTAAATGATCTTTTTAATTGTCCGGTAATTGGACTAACTTCTGCGCTTAAAGTATTATATCTTTCACGCATTTCTGGAGTATCAAATTGATCGCGAGTTTTCAAAAGCTCATGTTTTTCTTGTGCTAAATTTTCAGCATTTTCTTTACCTTTTTCTGCATCAGCTTTTGCTTGATCAGCTTTTTGTTCTAGCTTCTTTTGATGTTCATTCTTGAATTTTTCAATAATTTTTTTTAATTCTGGTGGCCAATTGTCAGTATTAGTTGGATCTAACGGCTCTGTTGGCTCGCCTGGTTGAGGCTCGCCTTGTCCTGGCTGTCCTTTTCCTTGGCCTTTGCCTGTTTTTCCTTCTTCTTTTTTTGGCGGATATTTATCAAGTAATCTTTTTTGAGCTTGCCAAATATTATCAACAAAAGTTTTTTCAACTAATGCCATGACTTTCATTGCTGGATTTGTTGCATCGCCAGTTATTTTCCTCAAAGAAGATTCAACTGCTTTAAATTCTTTGGCAACATCTGGATGTAATTTGTCAATTGACCAAGGCTTTGGAGTATCCTTTAAATCTTTACCATAAATATTCCATAGACCTTCTAGTTTCAAAATAAATTTAAATTGTTCAGCTGGTTGCATTTCATCTAAACCCTTGGCAATACTTGGAATAATTAACTGACGATTTTTTTCAAACATTTGCTCTCGTTCATTTGGATGCAATGGTCCGCCAACTAGTCTCTCCATTCTTGGATCTTCAGCACAATTTATTCCACTCATTATTTCTCCTTCATCATACCCTTCTTGCCTTGCTAATTTTCTTAATCTTTCAAACATACTAAATTGCGAGAATTCAGCGTGTCCACGTTCATGTAAAATTTCACCACGTAAAAATTTTTCTGGTGCTTTGCCGGCTGCATAAATAAATGGTACGCCAATTAAATATGTCTTTTTTGCAGGATCATCAACTATTTCTCCTGACTGTATAACTTTTTGTGCTGGCACTTCGGCGCAACAAAAAGTATCTAAATTTGGATCTGTATAAAGCTCAATATTTCGGTCTGGAGCTTGAGAATATCTTTCAAGATTTGATAATAATCTTTCTGTTTCTTCTGGAGTTGCTGTTTTGGCACGCTCTGCTATTTCTTGGCGAAATAAATCAGGATCGCCAAGCTCTTGAAATTGTGGTACTCTTTCAAATGGGTTTAAATATGACATAAAGATTAAGTTATAAAGTTTGTAAAGTTAATAAAGTTCATAAAGTCGTCATAGCTTTAAGAACTTTATAACTTTATAACTTTGAAACTGATTTAAGCTTGTTCTCCCAAAGTCTTTTCAATCAATTCTTCCAAAGCTTTTAAAGTTACATCTAATCCTTCGATTGGATTCTTTCTAAAATCATCCATAACTTCTAGATAAGCCTTGCGAACATCGCCGGTGTCCTTGTATTCTTTGGCAACTGCAATTGTATCACGCATGCTGACACCAATGATATCCATTCCGCCTGCCCTTTTTTCATAATATTTTCGCCAAGTATCAGCAATTCTTTCAATATCGCGAAGATCTCTTAGCAATTTAGTAGTATGCTCTTTTAGATTTTCACTTAATAAATATTTTAATTTTTCATCTTTTTCTAGATCTGTAACTTTTTGACCTTGAGTTGTTTCATTAATTACGACATCCCAAAGCAAAGCAAATTCTGAATCTGAAAGTTCTGCTAGCTCATTAAATTGACTGCGAGTAACTTGGACTTCATCACAAGCATAATCACGCAAAGTATTATCTTCTCCTTCTTTTTGCGCCAAAACAGCATCTGACCATTTATTTTTATTTTTCTGAAATTCACCTTTTCTCAAAGCTGGATATTCCATAACCACTGCTTGACCTCTAGTTCTAGAAAGTAATGCTTGGCCAATATTTCCAGCTGAACCATAAGTTGCAGGATTGACAGCAATAATTATAACAACGCCTTCAGCAACAGGAATATGGACGCCGTCATAATTCAAGCTTCTGTTTTCATCGCCTAAACCATGAAACATGGCTTGAACTTCTTGTTTCAAAGCATTGGCTTCATCAATCATAACAATTGCGCCTGGAGTTTGGACACCTTCTGCAAGATCTGTTAAGAATTTTTTTGTACCTTCTTTAGAATCAAATTCATAATGGACAACTAATTCAATTGACTCCATACCGCGAGCGCAAGGAAACCAAAAATATGGTCGATTTGTATTTCCAGCTAAATGACTTGCAGCCTCATTTTTTCCAGTTCCAGCCTCGCCAATTATTAATGTCAGACCTTTATTGCTTTTTAGTTGAGTATCTAAAGCTTTTGCTATTTTTTCTAGTCCTAATATAAACGTTGGAAATTCTTTAATGCTTTTTTTTACGACAGGTACACGTTCTTTACCTTCGCCTCTGGTAGCATTTAAAACGACTAATTGACTTAATAATTCCGCAATTTTTTGAGTTAATGCTTCTTGATCTATTGAATCGCGCCTAAAACCTCTGGTTGTTTCAGCAGTTGTATTAACAGCATCTTCAACTTTTTGCGCTAAAATTGCTGGCGTTTCACCACTACCTCGTCTAAATTTATTTTCTTCTCGTAAAATTGCTAAGAATTCTTTTCTTGCTTCTCTATCACCTTGTTCATAACGCTTCATTAAATCATCATAGCCATCAAAAATTTGTTTGGCGACTTTCCATTCTTTTAGTGTAAAAGTATTTTCAACTGGTTCTAATGCCTTTCCTTGTTCTTCTTTTGTTTTTCCTGGTTTGTATTCTTTATTGCGTCTTTTGTATGTAACACTGACTTCACTGCCAGATTGTGTTGCTTTAGCTTGCCATCTTGGATTATCATGTGTTCCCTTCCAGATTAAATCTTCATGGCCAATTAGCCATTCTGGAATTTCGGTTGGTTTTTCTTGCACTTCTTGTTGTTCTTCTCTGATTATTGGAGGCTCATAAGTTTCCAATGGTCGCATTAAGCTATCAAAAAGTTCAGCTAAAGTTTTACCACTAAGATCTAATTCACCAATTTTTGTTCCAGCTGGCAAAGTTAGTTGCATGCCAAGCTCCTCGCCTAATTTTGTGCAAAATTCTGTTTTAAGATCGCTTAATCCTTGTCTTAATTCATCTGGCGTTAATTCTTTGTTTCGATCAATTTCTTTTTGTTCTGGTTTTGGTCCTTGTTCTGTTGCCATAGTTTTAAAAAATTTAATATATAAAATTATTTATGTTTGGCTGCTAATTCTTTGATTTCATTATCAACTACAATATTTTCGGAATTGGCAATAATGCGCAAATGTTCTGGTGTTAGATTCTCTGCTTCTAAGCCAGTTAAATAAACTTTTTTCTGTCGGCTGGCAAAATATCGTAAAGCTTGTAGAGAAATTTCTTTTAAAATATTCAATCCTAAATCTGCATCGCTTTCTGAAAGAGCTTTGGCTGTTTCATCGTCAAATTCTATAAAATCACCAAATTCCAATGTGCCGGAAAAATTTCTAAATCCTTTTGCTGTTTCTAAATCTATTTTTTCCATTGTGACAAAATTTAATTCTTGAACGTAAGAATCAAATTTTTGGGCAGATTCTGGAGAAATATATTGCAATGAAATAAAAGATAATTTTTTGTAAGAATTGCTTTCATCGCTTTTAAAATTTGCTAATTCTTGCGCGACATCTGGAGGCAAGCTTTCTAAACCTAATCTTAATGAATAACCTTGTAATTCGCCTAGTTCATGCGCAGAAGCAGAATCCATTTCTGTAAGCTTTGTTAAGCTAATTGGACCTTTGTAATTTTTGATAACTTCGGCTTGCTCTTTAGATATAGATTTTAGTCCTAGACTTAATCCTGTTTTGTGTTCTTTTTGACATAAGCTTTTTAAGACATCAAGAGACATTTCTTCTACTCCATCTAGATATAATGGACCTTCATGTTTTATTAATTCTTGGGCGACTTTTGTAGAGATACTTTTTAAGCTATCAAGATATAATAATGAATTTTGATTTGGCTTCATTCTTTCTACTAAGCGTTTAGCAACATCAGGAGTCAGAAATGTTAGGATGCGATTTAGCAGCCAAACATTGAAATTTCTTCCAGTTGTAATCATTTCCCAAGCTTCTTTATTTTGTTCTTGAATCTCTTTTATCTCTTGCAACGTCATTTTTTCGCCATAAAAATTATACTCAAGCTTTGATAATGCCTCTCTTAGTTCATCAACTGTTTTTTTATAGACTGGTTCATTTGCTTCCATTGCATTATGAATTTGATCGGCAGTTTTAACAACTCTTTCTGAAGCTTCTGTTTTGGCAATTTCAAGACCGCCTTCTGTTTGCTTTGAAGGCTCTTTAATATCAGCTAGATTTTCTTGAATTGGTTGTTCTGGATTTGGCATTATTTTCTAACTTTAAATTTGTTTATTTGCTGTGTAATTTCATCATTCGCGTAAACGTTGCCTCGATGATGGCTTAAAAATTTTGCGGCTTTGTTTGAGATGGAGTTGAGACTATTAAGATAAAGATTACCTTGATGATGACTTAGAGATGCAGCAGATAGATCAGATAATGATGTCAGGCGATTTAAGCGAAGGTCATTTTGAGAACGACTTAGAGATTCGGCGATTCTATCTGTTAAATAAGTAAGCTTGTAAATATTATTGAAATTTCCAGCTTCAATTTCTTTCATTATTTTTAGGTTTTCTTTTAGATTGGGAATTTTTCTGGCTTCCTCTATTGTCATTAATTCTCCATCAATATTAAATTTCATTTTTCCTAAAGCTTCTCTAAAATCTTCAACTTTCCCATAAGTAATTGGTGAATCATTTTGTATTGCTTCATGAAATTCATTGGCTAAATCTACAACTGTTTTTGATTCAGGCGTTTTTGCAATTTCAAGACCGCCTTCTGTTTGCTTTGAAGGCTCTTTAATATCAGCTAGATTTTCTTGAATTGGTTGTTCTGGTCTCATTTTTGTTTTAAATAAGTGTCATTCTGATTAAATTTATTAATATTAATAAATTTAATCAGTGAAGAATCCCATGAATATTTGCTCATTAATGGGATCCTTCGCTTCGGCTCAGGATGACGATGTTATTTTTGTCTTTTGTTTATTTTAGCAAATTATTTGGCTTTTAACAAACTTAATAATTTGAATTTATCTTGTAATAATGCTAATCTAGACGTATAATTATAAAACTTAAATAAACTTATGGAAAATAATCAAATACAAAAAATTAGACATTCTTTATCCCATTTAATGACTATGGCGATTTTGGAAAAATATCCAAAAGCGAAACTTGGCGTTGGGCCAACTATTGAAAATGGCTTTTATCAAGATTATGATTTGCCTGAAAAATTTTCTGAAAAAGATTTTGAATGGATAGAAAAAAGAATGCAAGAATTAATTAAGCAAAAAATGACTTTTGTTCAGCATCAAATGTCATTTGATGAAGCTTTGAAAATTTATAAAGATGATCCATATAAGACTGAATTGATTAATGATCTAAAAAAATCTGGCGAAAAAGATGTCAGCTTTTACAAATCAGATTGGTTTGAAAATTTATGCAAAGGACCTCATGTAAAAAATACGTCTGAAATTAATCCGAAAAGTTTTAAATTGGAACGTGTTGCTGGCGCATATTGGCGAGGCGATGAAAAAAATAAAATGCTGCAAAGAATTTATGGCTTAGCATTTTCTGATGCAAAAGAATTAAGAAAATATGAAGCTCAAAAAGCTGAAGCTGAAAAAAGAGATCATCGAAAATTAGGAAAAGAAATGGATTTGTTCACTTTTTCTGATCTTATTGGGAGTGGCATGCCTTTATATACTCCAAAAGGAACAATTATTAGGAAACTTTTGAATGATTATATAGAGGAAGAACAAATACAGCTTGGTTATACACAAGTATGGACTCCACAAATTGCTAAAGCTGAGCTTTTCAAAATATCTGGCCATTACGATAAATACAAAAATGATATGTTTACAGTACATTCTCATTACACAGATGATGAATTTTTTCTTAAGCCAATGAATTGCCCGCAACATACACAAATATATGCAAGCCAACAGCGTTCTTACAAAGATCTTCCTTTGCGTTATTCTGATTTTGCTATGCTCTATCGTGATGAGAAACCAGGCGAACTTAACGGTTTAGCTAGAGTAAGATCCTTTTCCCAAGATGACTTACATATTTTTTGTCGCGAAGATCAAGTTGATGAAGAAATAGATAAAGCATTAGGCTTGATTAAAAAAGTGATGGAAACTTTGGGATTAAAATATCGATATAGACTTTCTACTCGAGATCCAAAACATCCCGAAAAATACTTGGGCGATCCTAAAGTCTGGGATCGAGTTGAAAAATGGGCAGTAGAGATTATGAAAAGAAATAAAATAGATTATTTTGATGGACCTGGTGAAGCGGCTTTTTATGCGCCAAAAATGGATTTGATGGCGACTGATTCACTTGGTAGAGAATGGCAATTATCAACTGTTCAGATTGATTTTGTTATGCCTGCACGATTTGGATTAACATATACGGATAAGGAAGGTAAAAAAAGTCAACCAGTGATGCTTCATAGAGCGATCCTTGGTTCTACAGAAAGAATGATTATGATCCTTCTTGAGCATCTTAATGGTAATCTTCCGGTCTGGCTTTCTCCTGTCCAAGTTTCTATTTTGTCTGTTTCGGAAAAATTTGGAGATAAAGCTAATGAATTAGCAGATAAATTTAAAAAACAAGGCATAAGAGTAGAAGTTGATAATCGCGAAGAAAGTGTTGGCAAGAAAATCGCCGGATCAAGAAAACAAAAGGTGCCTTATACAATTGTTTTCGGCGAACGTGAAGAAAAATCGGAAGAATTGCCAATTAGAATGAGAGACGGAAAAGTTGAAAATTTCCCGCTAACAGATTTTATCGAAAAAGTTAAGAAAGAGATTTTGGAACGAAGTTTATAATACTAAAATAACAAACAAATGACTTACTAAATTAATAGTTAATTTCCGAATATCCGAATTTCTTAATATCTAATATTTTTTTTATGAAATCAAATGTATTTAGAAAAATCGTGTTCGTAACGCTATTCACAATTATCGGCTATATTTTGTTGCAATTTCCTTTTACGAAAATAATGGGATCTTCACAAGCATTCACTGGTTTTGATTTTTTTGCTCCAATGTCTGGAGGATTTTTAGGAGCAATTCCTGCAGCGATTTCTGTTCTGGCAGTAAAATTGTTTAACACTATATTCCATCATCAAGCTTTTGATGTGACAAATATAATTAGATTATTTCCAATGGTATTTGCAGCGATTTATTTTGGAATTAAAAAAGACAGCAAACTTTTCAGAATTTCTATTCCAGTTATTTGCATGATTCTTTTTTGGTTGAAACCAGAAGGAAGACAAGCTTGGTTTTTTGCATTGTATTGGTTGATTCCTATTGCCTGTGCTTTTAAAGCTGATAGATTAATTTTAAAAAGCTTAGGCTCAACTTTTACTGCTCATGCTGTTGGATCAGTTGCATTTTTGTACGCATTCAATCTTCCAGCATCAGTTTGGATTGCGTTGATTCCTGTTGTTGCAGTTGAACGAGGTTTGTTTGCTTCTGGTATTTGGGCAAGCTATACAATTTTTAATACTGGATTAAATTATTTGCTATCTAAAAAGATTGATTTATCAGGATTAAGGATTTCAAAAAGATATAGTTTTAATAAAGATTTTTTTAGAAAATGGGCATAATACATTCTCAAGAAACTCGGTTTTAAGAAAAACCGAGTTTCGAAACTTTTTGAACATAAAACCAGCAAAAAATAATGCTGGTTTTTTGATTTATAACACGTAGCGACAGGGCACTGCCCTGTCGCTACTGATAAAATTTGAGAAATAAAAAAAGGCTCTATGAGAACCTTAAGAATGTACAATCGCTATCTTAATTCGTCGTAAGCTTCAAGCAAGAGTCGAGTTCTTTCCAGATCATCTTGAAGAGCTTGAATTTCCTGAGCAGGAATTGCCGTTGGGTCGTCAAGCGCAGATAGTGCGTTTGCTTCATTAACAAGCGGTACTGCTTGGTATATTCGAGACATCCTTTCTTGGGCTTTCAGGATGTCACCTTTGATAATTGCTAGATTTGTTTGCATTTCTGGATTGTGCAAAGACCGAAGATACAGTGTATTATGCCTTTCAATTTTAGCATTCAATTGCGCAACTTTTTCAGCAAGTTCAAGATGAAACTTTATTTCCGGTGTGAGCTTCCAATTCTTGCAATAGCCGGAGAAAGCATTTGTCAAAGCAACTATCCCAAGTATTAGCGATATGGCAGTAATCAATAATGCAAATGTGCTGTCACCAAACACAAATACTGCGATTGAAAAACAGATAGCAGAAAAACTAAGGCAAGATGGCAACCAAGGAAACCGTTGATAGTTCTTGACGATTTCATCAGTTTTCCAATGCAGAGGAATTGGCTTGATAGTATTTTCTCGAATTCTTCTACAGTCATCTGAAAAACTTGCTCTGGCGATTTCAATCTCTCTTCGATTCATGTCCTTCCTCCTCCTCCAGCTGCGCTTAGCTAGCTTTTGAGTCTATCATAAATTAAATGTCTTGTCAACATCATCGCTTTATGCTATTTTTAGGTTTATGAAAAATATTTTATTAAAATACGAAAAACTTTTTGATACTCCTCCAAAAAAGAGGACTTGGTTAAATTTGAAAAGAGTTGAAAAATTGTTGGAATTATTAGGCAATCCAGAAAAAGATTTAAAAGGTGTGCATGTGGCTGGAACAAATGGCAAGGGATCTGTTTCTGCAAGTTTGCAAAGCATTTTAACTCAAGCTCACTATAAATGCGGTCTTTTTACTTCTCCACATATTTTCAAAATGACTGAAAGAATTAGAATTGATTATATTGATATTTCAGAAAAAGAATTGGCGAAATATTTTGAAAGAATTAAGCCATATGTTTTGCAAGTTAAAAAAGAAATTAATGATCAGCCAACTTGGTTTGAGATTTTAACTTGCATTGCTATTTTATATTTTAAAGAAGAGAAAGTTGATTTTGTTATTTTTGAAGTTGGTTTGGGTGGCAGACTTGATGCGACAAATGTTTTAAATTTAGGCATTGAAGCAATAACCGACATTTCAATTGATCATAAAGAATATCTAGGAAATACAATTGCAAAAATTTCTAAAGAAAAAGCTGGAATTATAAAAGAAAATTCTATTGTTGTTACTTCTAATTCTGGTACTGCTTTAAATGTTATTAAAAAAGTTTGCAAAAATAAAAAAGCGAGACTAGTAAAAAGCGGTAAAATAAGTAAAATTTATAAGCTTTCGTTACTTGGCGAACATCAAATGCGAAATGCTGGAATTGTTTTCTCGGCAATAAAAGAATTGCAAAAAAAGTATAAAATTTCTGAAGACGCAATTAAAAAAGGATTTCTTGAGGTAAAATGGCAGATGCGTTTTCAGATCACACCTCCCACTTCTCATTTCCCATTTCCCATTATCATCGATTCTGCTCATAATCCTGGAGGATTTAAAACTTTAGTTAAAACTTTCAAAGATTTAAAATATAAAAAAGCGATCGTTTTGTTTTCTGCTAAGATAACTAAAGATGCAAAACAAAATTTAAAAATTTTAAAACCAATAATTTCAGAGATTATTTTTCCAAAACTAGATCTTGATATGATGTTTGAACCAGAACAGCTAAAAAAATATTATAAAAATGGACAGATTATGGAATTGAATTTGGCAATCAAAAAAGCCAAGGAATTGGCTTTAAAAAATAAACTACCTATTTTGATTTGCGGATCAATTTATTCTATATCTGCTTATAAAACACTTTTGATTTCTACCTAGCTTTAGCCAAGGGTTCGTAAAACTTTAGTTTTAGTGCGTTTAAAGCTGTTCTAAACTGCAACTAAAGTTGCACAACCTCAGCTAAAGCTGAGTAGAAACTTCACCTCCTCCACATCCCTCGATGCATTCTTTGAGCCCTTGCTTGGGCTTTTTTAAATACTGATCTATATTTAACATTTGGCTTGAAAGTGTCTACTTTAGCTAAACCTTTTGAAACTAAAATTTTATTGATGAATTTCTTGCCGACATGAACATAGGCTAAATCTCTGCCGATATGGTCTTCGCGATCAACATCATATTCTAAAATTACATTTTTATTTTCGACTAATCTTTTATTTAAATTAATTGCTTCTTCATAAAATTTCTTGCCAACTTCTGGTGTATTGACTCCAATATAGCGCATTTCTCGGCCATCTGTTAGATAAACGCTATCTCCATCTTCAACATAAATAACTTTTTCTTGAGATTTTTTATTGGCAAAAAATGGCGCAACATCAATTCCTGAATTATAATTTTTTGGAAATGGATAAAAATTTATATTAATTGGCGAACCAGATGCTTCAAAAAAACGAACTTGCGGAGTGCCATGGGCTGTTCCAGTAAGAACCTCGTCTCGTCCATCAGAATCTAAATCAGCGAAATCAATTCTGGCACCAACTTCAAAATTATTATAAGCTAGCCAGGATCCAATTAAAGGCGTATTATTTTTGTATTTATAAATCTTGCACCAAGCTTGTTGTTGCGATTGGCAAGTACCGATTTCATCAATTCCATCTTTATCAACATCGCCAGCTGCGACATCTATTCCGCCTAGAAAATTTGGATTAAAAGCATAAAATTCTAAAGGCAATCTTGCGCCATTTGATTCATAAACACGAATTTTTGGCGAACATTTCGGACCATTGCCAACAATTATTTCATCTTTATCATCATGATCAATATCTCCAGCAGCAACTGATGCTCCACAGCTATCATTGCTAAAGGCTTTAAATTCTTTAATAATTTCTTGTTTTTTGTTAAAACGATAAATTTTGACTAAAGCAACTCCGCCTTCAGCTGGAACAGTAACTATTTCATCTTTGCCATCTTTATCAACGTCACCTGTTGCAATATTAATTCCAGTTTGTGAATTTGAGGGATAAGGTTTGAAAACCATTTTTAATTTGCCATTTTTTTCAAAAACAAAAACTTGCGGAATTCCGCCGGCTCGTTGTGAAACAATAATTTCATCAACAGCATCGCCATCAACATCGCCGGAAGCTAAATTAATGCCTTTATTGTTGCTTGGTAAATTTTTGAGATCAGATAGATAGCTAGAAATTTTTCCAGTATTTGAAAATTCGTGCAATTGTGGATTAACTCCAAAACCAGTACTAACTAAAATATTGAATGGAATTTTTGCAAAAGAAATTTTTGGCAAAAATATTGCTAATCCTAAAATTAAAATAGCTTCAAAAAAGTAAAATTTATTTTTATTTAATGATTTTACCATCACCATTTGGGTTTAAATTATTTGCAACTTCATCACCGTCTTTTACGCCATCATTATCAGTATCTTTATTATTTGGATTTGAATTATATTGCAATTCTTGTAAATTTGTTAATCCATCTTGATCATTATCTTTTGTAGCATCAAGATAATCTTTTGGATTGAGATTGTTTCTGACTTCCCAGCCGTCCGACATTTTGTCAAAATCTGAATCATATTGATTTTGATCAGTGTCATTTTTTAGCTCCTCAATTGTTGTTAATCCATCACCATCAATATCTTGATTTGATAAATCTGCAGTTAAATTTGCTTGCTCATTTTTTTGAAAAAAATCATAAGCAATAATGAAAGCAACGACTAAAATTGCAATGAAGAATAAGATAAGTAAAACAACAAGAATGGGATGCTTCTTGTTGTTATCAGTTTCCAGATATTTAAATTCTAGATTTGGTTTTTGATTAGTAGGAATATTGATTGGTGGTGCTGATTTGTGAAATCCAGAATTTTGCATATATATTATTTAAGTTTGCCTTGTCCATTTGGATTAAAACCTTTTTGGATCTCAACATAATCGCTGAATGTGTCACCATCTGTATCTTGACTATTTGGATTTGTTTTGTATTTAAATTCTTCAATATTTATTAGCTTGTCTTTATCATTATCTTTTTGAGCATCTGCTGGATCGTTTGGATCTAATCCATATTTTATTTCCCATTCATCAGTCATTGTATCACCATCAGTATCTTTAATTTTAATCTGCTCTTTTATGATCACATTTTCCGGTACAACTTGCTGATTAGTATTAACTACAATATTAGTGTTTGTTTTTGAAGATGGATTAAGCCATTTGTTGTAGGCGAAAACTCCACCTAAAACTAATCCAGCTAAAGCAGCAACAACAAGAATTAAAATTATAATTTTAACGACTAAATTCTTTTTCTCTACTTGCTCAATTGATGGTCCATCAGCATGTTGTGGCATTTCTGGTGATTTTGGTTGCATCGGAGCTTGAGGTTTGGTCATCGGCTGAGGTTGAGGTTGAGGTTTTGGAGGCATCGGTGCAGGTGTAGGCGCTTTTGGTTTAAATTGAGGAACTGGAGGCTGAGACTTTGGAGGCATAGGAGGCTGTGGTCTTGGTGCTTGTGGACGTGGTGCTGGCGGTGTTGGTGGCTTTGGTGGAGCTGGAGGCGTTGGACGATTTGGCATTCCTGGATCTGGATTTATTCTGCCCATTTGCTGACGAAAATTCTGCACTCTGTCTTGAGATGGTTTGAATTCTCTTTTTGGTGGTTCATTTGTTGTTTTGTTTTGATCGTCTGTTGGTAAATTTGTTGGAGGTACTCCGTTTGCCATTTTGTTTAAAAACTTAAATTAAGATCATCTAAAAATATATAATTTCTAGATATACTTTTTTAAGCTTGTATTTTTATTTTAAATATTTATAAACTTTAATTTATTATACAATAAATCGGCTTTAAAAACAAATAAACTGTTGATAATTAAAAAAAGACCGAAATGGTCTTGAAAGTACGTTATTGGTTTTGATTAGGTTCTTGAAAACTTGCCAGAACTTCCTCTTCTCGCTCAATCTCTTCTTCTAAGCCTTCTGGACTAATTGGACATGATAAAAGTGGATTGGCTTGGTCTACTTCTGAAATTGCAAGATGACTAAGTTCGGCAATTAAGGCACTCGATTCTTGATCGATGATTGTTCTTTTGATTTCAGGCAAAGATTCAACAATAATGGAAATCCTTTCTATTTTTTTTGATAGCTTCTTTTTGAGTTTGTAGAGATTTTCATCGTAAATACTTTCGCCTTCGCTAGATCTGATCATAATCATATTTCTAACGGCAAGATTATATCTCGTAATTTGCTTATTAATAATTACGATCAATTGATAAAGTTGAAGGCAATATTTTGCATAAGCATCTTTTGGCTTTGAAATATAATTCTTAGCAAGCATATTTTCAATTTCAAAACAGAAATGAAAAATTAGGACAATGAGATCAATAATGCCAAAAATGACTGAAATGATTTTCAATATTTCATTAGGCTGGATGAATATTCCGCCAAGGCACATTACTAAAATCACACAAGTAATGAAAAATACTTTTCTTGAGACATCATCTTTAACTAACTTAATCTTTTTATCAATTTTTTTCAAATCATCTTGATCGAATTTGAATATTGTTAATTCCCATAAATTGCGTACTTGACAAATTTCAATACCGGATCGTTGATTTGGCATTTTCTCCTCCTCCTTTGATTGTAGAGTGCGACGTATTATGATAAGATGTTTTGAATTAATTTGCAAGATGAAATAAAAAAAGACCAAATTATGGTCTAAAAGTACGTTTGCTTTAGCTTACTTTTCCTTTTTGATTCTTTCTGCAATAATTGCAATTGCAACTAGAAGAGTAGTTGGATTTGATTTTTCTTTGCCTAAATTGCTGAGAATATTTTCCAAAAAGCGTTTCTTTTCTGCTAGGATTGTCGCAACTTCAAGCTTATCACTATGATAATGATCTTTTATGTCAGTACCATGCGGATCTTCTCTTAGATTAGAAAACAAAGTGTTGAATTCAGTGATTTGTCCATTTACAATTTTTGCATATTGACAAATCAAAATGCAGTATTTTTCAAAATCAGAACGAGGACGCAAAATGGAATTTCTGGCCATAACATGTTCGAATTTCTGAACCACTAAAATCATGGACGCTATCAACAGAAGGAAAAAGATAGTGAAATTAGCAGACGTAAACATTCCAAAATCAAAATTGATAAATGTAATGTAAGAAATAACAAGAAGGAACAATACAACATAAAGAAGCCAATTTCGGAATTTTTTGTCAGCTTCATTTATCATTTTCTTGATTTCTGCAAGTTCAGGAAAGCTATCCAATCTTACAATAGACATCTCTCTCATCTTCTTCCCTCCTCTGGGTTGGAAAGAGCAATAAATTAGATTATTATATTTAACTTATCTTGTCAAGACTTAAAATTCATGGTAAATTATTTGGATATGAAAAATAAATTTTTTATTAAAACATTTGGATGTCAAATGAATATTTCTGATTCAGAAAGAATCGAGTCTGTTTTGTTGAATGCAAAATTTAAGAAAGTATATTGCGAAAATTTGGCTGATTTTGTAATTGTTAATTCATGTTCAGTTAGACAGGCTGCGGAAAATAGAGCGATTTCAACTTTGAAATTGGCTCGCAAGAATAAACAAGTTGCAATTATAACTGGATGTTCTGCTGTTAAAGAAAAAAAGAGATTTGAAAATTTTGCTGATTTTGTTTTGGATATTAAGGATTTGAAAAAATGGCCAAGCATTCTACCCTGCCCGTGGCAGGGGTCGCGTAAGAAACGAACCTTTGCCATGGGCAAAGTAGAAACTAACTATTTCAAAATTAATCCTAATTATTCAAGTAAATTTCATGCCTATGTTCCGATTATGACTGGCTGTAATAATTTTTGTTCATATTGTGTTGTGCCATATTCAAGAGGACGAGAAGTATCTAGGCCAGTCAATGAAATTCTAGACGAAGTTAAATTTTTATTAAAACATGGCTACAACGCGATTACTTTATTAGGACAGAACGTAAACAGTTATAAAGGTACAATATCTAATATCTTAATATCCGAATATCCCAAAATTAAATTCGGAAAATATTGTGATTTCGCAACACTTTTAAAATTGTTGAATTTAATTGAAAATGACTATTGGATTTGGTTTGTAACATCACATCCTAAAGATATGAGTCTTAAGTTAATTAAGACAATAAAAAGTTGCAAAAAAGTCTGCCATTATATTCACTTGCCTGCTCAAGCTGGAAATGATCTGATTTTGGAAAAGATGAACAGAAAATATACACATGCAAAATATTTAAAGCTTGTTAAATTGATAAAAAAGAATTTATCTGATGTTTGTTTGTCAACGGATATTATTGTTGGTTTTCCAGGCGAAACTAAAAAACAATTTTTAGATACTTGTAAATTGTTTAAAGAAGTAAAATACGACATGGCTTTTTTAGCTAAATATTCACCAAGACCTGGAACAATTTCTTTTAAAATGAAAGATAATGTTTTAATGACTGAAAAGAAAAGACGAGAAAATTATTTGAATGATATTTTGAGAAAAACTGCTTTAAATAATAATAAAAAATATTTAGGAAAGACTGTTGATATTTTGGTTGAAAAGAAAAATCTTGGCAGAACAAAAACTTTTAAGCTAGTTAAATTTGAAAGTGATAAAGATTTGATTGGACAAATTGTGAAAGCAAAGATTACTAAATCTCTAGCTTGGATTTTGGAAGGAGAAATAAAAAACTAGCTTAATGCTAGTTGAGGGTGCTATTAAAACTTTGTTAAAAACGTCCTTCTCTCTCTTTAGTTTTTACTGCAACTCTGATGTCTTGTAAGTATTGGATCAAATTTGTTATTTTTTCCTTTTCTTCAATTTCTTGCAATTCTTCACATAATTCTAAAGCAAAGGTTAACAAATCTTCAAGTCTTCGATAAGAATATTCTGCTTTTGCAATTTCTCTTCCAAATTTGCTTGCAAATTTCTTAATTATTTCTAATTGTTGCTTTGTTTTTTCTTCTTTGTTTGTTTCAAGTCTTGCTGTTTCAAGTAATGTTCTATTGAGTCTGCATATTTCAGACAGATAATAATTATCAAGATTCAATTTATTGATTTTACCTTTGTATGCTAAAATCAAAACCAAGATGATCGTAATAAATATTATAACAACAACACTAGAAAAAATTATTGAATTCATTTTTCTCCTCCTTTTTCTAAGGGTACGATATTAAATATTATCCTGTTAAATAATTTATGTCAAACAGCTTACCAAAAGTCATTATAAATTTGTTAATATTTAACTTGATTTTGGAAGGAGAAATAAAAAACTAGACAGAAAAGTCTAGTAAAAAATGTACGAAATCGAATTCTTAATTATTTAGTTTAACATATTACTTTTTTGCTTCGCATCAGCTAATTTCGAACTATTTTCCAATACTCGTTTGCGTTTTGCTAGTAAAACATCTTCTTCAGCATCTTCCTTTACAAAAATACCTATTAAGCTAATAATTCTGTGAGCTCTTCTTTGAGCTTCTCTTCTATCTCGCCAATTATCGTACTTGGGCAAAACATGATCGAAAAGTACAATAATTACTGCAACCATTACGAGAAAGATAACACAGCAACCTACAATACCTATAATGAGCAGGATTATGAATTCGGAAATGGACATCCTTCTCCTCCTTCCTTTAAGGCATTTTCTTTCTATACAAACTACCATTTTACAATTATTATGTCAATACTATCAAAAGTTATCGTTATCTTAGGTCCGACTGCTTCCGGTAAATCCGGAATGGGTATTAAATTTGCAAAAAAATATAATGGCGAAATAATTTCTTGTGATTCAAGACAGTTTTATATTGGCATGGATGTGGGTACTGCTAAGGTTAAAAGTCTAAAATCTAAAGTCAAAAATATTGCCGATCGAAAACAAAAGATTGTTTATAGTGAAAATATTGCTCATTACATGATAGATATAATTAAGCCAGATCAAGACTTTTCTGTTGCAGAATTCAAAAAACAAGCTGAGGAAATTATTAATGATATTTTGAGACGAAAAAAGTTGCCAATAATAGTTGGTGGAACTGGATTATATATTCAAGCTATAGTTGACAACTTGTCAATCCCAGAAGTACCTCCAGATTTTAAATTGCGTAAAAAATTTGAAAAAATTGATATCGAAAAATTATGGGCAAGATTAATAAAATTAGATCCAAAATCTGCTAGCTTTGTGCAAAGACAAAATAAAAGAAGAATTATTCGAGCTCTCGAAGTTTGCATTAAGACAGGCAAACCTTTTTCTTCTTTTCAAAAAAAAGGAGAACCAAAATATAATTTTTTACAAATTGGAATAAAAGTAGATCGCGAAAAACTATATAAAAGAATTGATAAAAGAGTTGACCAAATGATTGATGATGGCTTGATTAGAGAAGTTAAAAAATTGAATAAAAAATATTCCTGGAGACTACCAGCAATGACTGGAATTGGCTATGGTGAGTTCAAAGGAAAATTGAATAAAATTAAAGATGAAAAAGTCTTAACAGAAATTATTCAACAAATCAAATACCATACGCATCAATATGCGAGACGACAGGAAAGCTGGTTTAAAAGAGATGAGAAAATAAAATGGATTGAAAAATATAGTGAAGCGAATAAATTAGTGAAAGAATTTTTGAAATAGTTCTACTCTGCCCATGGCAGAGGTAGAATAAACTCATGACCCTTGCCATGGGCAAGGTAGAATAGTTACAAAGAATCCGCCTCCGCTAAAGCTACGGCGGACAAAGAAAAAACCGACGAGAGTCGGTTTTGTGTTTCAAACAAAGATCAATGACGATAGTACAAAAATTCTCCAATATGTTCAGACTGCAATTTTAAGTAAACAGTTGTTGGGATTTGACTTCTCATTTCACACCAAGGAGAACGGTTCAAGTCCATTTTTAAGATTGCAAGCTCGCGAAGTGTTTCAAAAAGATAAAGTTCGAATTTCATACTCAAGCTGTCCCCAACATCGCCAACAGCACACATTGGTTTCTCTTGAAAATAAACATTTGCTGATGGAATGAATGAGGCAGGCATTATTGCAGTTTCCGAAATTGGCGAAAGATCAGTAAATCTCTTGCCAAGAACTCCAGGTTCATCAAATACTCGATGAAGACCAACAGAAAAAACTGGAATGAATTCGATGCATCTTCTTTGACAATATGCCCAGATTCCTTGAAGCGCTTCCAGTGATCCGCAGGCAGTAAAGAAAATAATCTTGCGCAATGGCTTCTTATCAGTCTTGTACCAGTCAATAATTCTTCGGACAGTTTCTTGAAGAGTAGAACCAGAGGCGCAACATGTGTCAACAATGACTGCGACTGGATGTTTCGGGAATTTCTTCAAAGGTTTTCTGACCCTTGCTTTGAAGCTACCATCTTTCTGTTCTTTTCGATCTGCTTCAATATATGCTGTTGCCATTGGCGCAACAGTGAATGGATAAATCAAAGCATGATGCAAAGCCTTTCCGATTTTCATTGGATCAGCGCCGCTCAATGGAACAAACTGTGTTACTTCGCCATTTGATTCTTTGAAAATATCAACCAATGGCTGAACCAAAGAACGAGTAACTTCCTTAATCAGCTTAATCTTGCGCCAACCCCAAAGATGACGGCCAGTCAAAAATCTGCGTCCAGCTTCACTGTCAACAACAAAAATTCTTGGAGGCAAACCAGCAGGAAGATTTTCTTGACCAAATTCTTTGCAAAGCAAATCGAAAGTTACTGTATAGCTCTGCCACCAATTTGTCTGTCCATGCTGTTCATGTCCATCGAGACTAACTCTCTCGAGAGCTACTGTCATCCCTTTTCCTCCCTCGACCGCCGACTTGTCCACCGAAGCGTAAGCGAAGGTGGAAGCTCCGCAGAGCGTAGGCGGTTTGTCTAAGGTGCGCGTGTATCAAAAAATCCGCTGTTATGCGGACTTAGTAGAAAATTAAAACATGACCCCTTTAAAAAAATAAGTTGTACGGATTCGTCTGTTTGTCATTATTAACAGGATAATACATTCTTAAAATTATATCAAGACAACTTTTTCTTCAACATATCCATGACTATTTTTGGATTTGCCTTGCCTTTTGTTTCTTTCATTGCTAAGCCGATAAAGAATTGCAAAGCATTTTTGTTGCCTGCCTTAAAATCAGCAACTGGCTTTGGATTTTCAGATATTAATTTGTCTAAAATAATATCCAATTCTTTTTCATCTGAAACTTGACCAAGATTTTGCTCATTTGCAACTTGGGAAGGATCTGAACCTTTATCAAACATTATTTTTAAAATTTGCTGGCCAGCAGTAGAAGAAATTTTGTTAGTATAAATCATTGCACATAATTCTGCGAAATTTTCTGGAGTTATTTTGCAATTTGAAATAGAAATTTTTTCAGAATTTAATAATGCAAACAATTTTGAAGTCAGCCAATTTGAAACCAGCTTAACTAATTCTTTGTAAGTCTTTTCTGAATTGTCATCTTTTTGTTTCAAATCATCTACCCATTCTCTAGCCTCTGTCAAAACATTTTCAAAATATTCCGAAATCAAACGATTTGAAATTAACAAATCAACTTCTTTTTCTGACAAGCCAAATTGATTGATAAATCTTACTTTTTTTGCTTGTGGAAGCTCTGGCAACTTTTGTTTCAAATCATCGATCCATTTTTTATCCAATTGCAATGGTGGTAAATCTGGCTCTGGAAAATAGCGATAATCATGCGAAGCTTCTTTAGTTCTCATTTCTGATGTTATTCCTTGATCGTCATTCCAAAGTCTAGTTGTGGAAAATTTTGGCGGATTATTTTCTTGCCAAAGCTTGGTCTGGCGATTGACTTCATATGTCAAAGCTTTTTCTACAGCCTTGAATGAATTCATATTTTTTAATTCTGTTTTAGCTGACAGTTCTGTTGTTCCTTCTGGTCTTAAAGAAATATTGGCATCACAACGCATATGACCTTTTTCCATATCAGCATTGGAAACATTAATATAGCGAACTAAATTGCGAAGTTCTTGCAAAAATATTTTTGCTTCTAATGGACTTCTAAAATCTGGCTTAGTTACAATTTCCATTAATGGAGTGCTAGCTCGATTGTAGTCAACTAAACTTGCACCTAAGCTTTTGGAATGAGTTAATTTTCCAGCGTCTTCTTCTAAATGTATTCTTTCTAAATTAATTCTTTTGTTTTGACCGTTAACTAAGATATCAAAATATCCGGCCAAGCATAATGGCTCGTCATATTGTGAAATTTGATAACCCTTTGGAAGATCTGGATAAAAATAATTCTTACGATCAAATTTTGAATTTTCTGGAATTTCACAATTCAAAGCAAGACCAGTCATAACTGTCCATTCAACTGCTTGGCGATTAATCACTGGCAATGTACCAGGATGGGCCATACAAACTGGGCAAACTAAGGTATTTGGTTTTGCGTTTTCAGCATTATTATCACAACTACAAAACATTTTTGATTTTGTTTTGAGCTGAACGTGGATTTCCAAGCCGATTATGGTTTCAAGTTTGGGCATTTTAGAATGTGAATTATGAATCAAGAATTATGAATTATGAATTATGATTTGAATTTAGAATAAAGAATAATGAATTCAGGATTCTTAATTCATTATTCTAATCATGATTCATAATTCATAATTCATGATTCTACATAAATTATAACATAACAAAAAATAACGAACTACTTCTTTTTCAGCTTTTTAACCACTATATCAAAAACATCCTTAAAAACTTCTTTCTTGTCTCTATTTCCATCAATAACATAAATATTAGGAAATATCTTGGCTAATTTGTTATATGTTCGCCAGATTTTTTTTAGCTTAATTTCTTCCTCAAATAATTCCTTGCTGAATCTAGATGATTTAATTCTTTTGACACATTCTTTTGGCGGAACTTTAATTAAGAAAATAATATCTGGCAAAATGAAATGCTGATTTAATGAAACAAGCCAATCTAAATCTCTGATATTTAATGAACCAAATGCAACAGTTGAAAAAAAATAGCGATCAGTAATAATAATATTTTTCTTTTTTAAGGCTGGAATGATTTCTTTTTCTAAGTGCAAAGCACGATCTGCAGTAAATAAAAGTTGCGAACATTCATTACTCGCTTTCCAAATATGGGTTAATAAACCACGAATCAAACCGCCGATAATATTATTTGTCGGCTCTTTTGTCGCAAAACTTTTATAGCCTTGTTTGTTTAAATATTTATTCAATAAATCGGCTTGGGTCGAAAGGCCAGAACCGTCCAATCCTTCAAAAGCGATAAATAGACCTTTGTACGGATTAGTAATGAAGCTATTTTTGTTCATAATTTTTAATCAATATATTCAAAATATTTATTTAATTCTTTGCTATTCATATCAAAAATAAATGGCAAATATTTCATTAATGTCGGAAATTTTTTGTTTGTTATTTCATACATTTTTGTGCCAACAAAACGGTAAGAAACATGACCACCTGGATTTGCGCCGCGATAATAGCAAAAATAATATAATTCACGCAAATTCATTTTCATTAAAAATCTGCGGGCAAAAGATTTGGTTGCAATATAGCCTGCTTCATTTGGAAATTTTTTCGAAATTGTTTTAAAGGCTTTGTCTGTTTTCTCCATGACTTCTTTGTACTCTTTTTCAAGACCTGCTAAAATCATTGCTCTTGGAATAAAATAGCCATGTTTTGTTGTGACAGATTGAGGAAGCTGAGTCATAATTCTATTTCTCTTTAAATCAAAGTAAGCGCCTTGATCGATTAGACAATCAAAAGTGAAATATGGTAGTTCAACTGCTCGTAATGGCTTGTCATGCCTGCCGATTCTTTTTAAAATATTATCAAGCAATTTTTCTTTGTCTGCTCTCTTTAAACTTCTTGCTTTTTGATAAGCTTTTTTGTATGGAATATTTGAGAATTGATAAATAACTGCAGCTAAAACTTTATTCTCGACATCTTTATCAAAATCAACTAATTCAACTAAAGTTTCTTTGCCTAAATATTTTTTTTCAGCACCTAAAATTGTTTTTACTTTTTTAGGTAAAATTTTATAGGAATCAATTAAATATTGATTTGGATCAGCATATTTAACTAATGTTGGAGTAATTCTCAAGGCTTCTTTTTTGACTTGCTTGGCAATATCTTGAACTTCTGACAGAGGATTCGAAAACCATTTCATTAAAGCATTTTCAAAAGTTCTTGCATTTGCAGTCATGCCTAAATTTGCAAAACAAGCATTTGGCAAAAGATAACGGCACATATCAATCCATTTGGAACGAACTCTAGCTTCGTAACCTTTTTGGTCTTCGTCTTTTTCTTTTGGATTTTCTTTAAAGATAATTTCTTGGACTGGCTTTGCACTTTTTTTGTACAAAGCAAATTGCAATTTTATTGTATCTCTAAATAATTTATCAACTGTTTTATCAGCTTTAAATTCAGATGGATAATAAACTCTATCTTCGTCGTAAATTTGGTAACGAGAAGATTTTTCAGTATATGATGCTAGTCTATTTGATTCAATTGCTTCAACTGCTAAAAGAGAAATATTTTCCATGGCAATTGAAATTGGCGCGTGTTCAGCTACTGAAGAATGGCCATAACCAACAACCCATTTTTCATGAAACTTTGAAGAATTTTCGGCAGTTAAACCGGCAGCAATTTCTCTAAAAGATTTGTCTGAACGCGAGCACTTGGCAAAAGTGACGGCTCGTACTTCTGGCGATAATCCTTCTAACGCATAGATTTGACAACTGTTTTTACTTGGCATATTTTAAAATTAAAAATGAAAAACTAAAAGTGAAAAATATTTAAAAATATTGTTGATATGTTTTCGAAAAAATGTTAATTTGAAATGATTGTTCATTTATTTTGATGAAAAAGGAATTTAGGTGTTCTTTATATTTTAAAAAAAAATTAAGAAAAAAACAAGAGGGAAAAGGAGGAAAGGAAGATGCCGCACCGGATCGAAGAAGGCTTAGTGAAAATCGCGCAAGGCTTACAAGACGAACAAAGATGGAAGAAGGATCCTCGTCTATTTCCAGAGAATGTTGCTCAACATACACTCAAGCTTTTGGTCATTGTCCAACTTGTAAAAATGATGGTAAGGAAATATGATTCAGAAATTGAATTTGATGGCGAAATACTTTCAGACTTAGCAACTATCCATGATTTTGGAGAAGCTGCAGATGATTTTGGAGATATTCAAGAGCCTTATAAGACAGAAGAAGATGAAAGACTTGAAAAAGTTAAGTTCCAAGAAATGGTTGTATTCTTGCCGATCGATTTTCAAGGAAAACTGCTAAGTCTATATGATATTCAAAAAGGATCTTCTATCGAAAGTCGACTGTTTAGAGCAAGTGAACTTTTTGTAAGATTGTATTATTGTTTAAGAGAGATTGATGCTGGAAATGTTTTATTCTATAAACCGCTATGGACAGAATATAAAAAGATTCAACCATTTTTGGAAGAATTCAAGGGCTTGAAAATTATGTTTGAACCGATTCAAGAATTTCTTGCTGACTTACATTAAAAACGCACTTTAACCAAAAAGGCTATTGCTAGCCTTTTTTTATTTATACTAAATTTTGATTTAATTTTATTAAACTCTGACTTTTACACCAGGTCCCATTGTGGAACAAACTGTAAGTCTTTTTATAAAATCACCTTTAACTTTTTCTGGTTTTAATTTTTTTAATTCTTCAATAAAGATATTCAAGTTATCAACTAATTTTTTGGAATCAAATGAAGCCTTGCCAATCATAATATGAATAATGCCATTTGCATCATTTTTGAAAGCTGTTTTTCCGCCCATTAATTCTTTAATTGTTTTATCTGGAGTTATAGAAACAGTTTGATTTTTTGGTGTTGGCATTAAACCTTTTGGACCCAAAATTTTAGCAATTTGGCCTAATTTTGGCATCATCTTTGGTTCAGCTACTGCAACATCAAAATCGCATTTCTTTGTTTCTTTAATTTGTTTAATTAATTCTTCGCCACCAACTACTTCTGCACCAGCTTCTTTAGCTGCTTTTTGATTTTGTTCTTCAACAAATGCTGCAATTCTGATTTTTCTGCCTGTTGGATTTGGAAATTTTACTGATCCTCTGACCATTTGATCAGATTTTCCGATATCAATTCCTAATCTAACATGAACTTCGATTGAACCATCAAATTTTGTTGTTGAAGTTTTTTTAGCTAATTCAATTGCTTCTTCTACAGAATAGCGTTGATTTTTAACTTCTTTTTTCAAAGCTAAATACCTCTTGCTTCTTTTGCGAGGTTGTTTTTTAACAACTTTCTTTACTTTCTTTGGTGTCTTTTCTTCTTCTTTTGGTGCTTTTGTGGTTGCAGTTTTTTCTTCCTTAGCTTCTTTCTTATCCTCAACTTCTTTAACTTTTTTCTCTTTGATTTCTTTTTCTTTTGCCATTGTGATTTGCTTTAAGATTTCTTAATTAATTTTATAAATAAAGATTAATTAATTAACTTAAAGTGTGTGGTTTTAACGCTTTTTCAAGCTTCCACTATTATAATTAAAATTTAAAACGATTATTGTAATAGTGTTAAAAATAAGTAAGATAAAGGCAACAATAGCTTCTAATGTAGCAAATAACTCAACTTGATTTAACAATGCGCCATAAGGAATTAAGTAAAATACATTTAGCATGTATGGGAAATGACGCAACTTATATGATTCTACCACGCTAGATGAAAAAATCAAGAGTAAATTGAAGGCAACTACTAATGCAGCAATTTTGAAGGTAATTATATTACCAAATGCCAAAGATAATGGCCAGCCTGCAGTTCGAAAAAATCTATCTAAAACAGTATCATAAAAAGTACCAAATGGCGTAACTTTGTCTAAACGTCTTGCCATTGTGCCATCCATATAATCAAAAAGATAATCACAGACGATGAAAATTCCGCCTAAAACGATTTGTCCATTATAAAAAAAATATAGTACTAAAATCTTAAAAAAAAGAGCGATAAGGGTAAGCTTGTTTGGAGACAACCCTATTCGCTCTAAGAATTTATAAAACTTAAGCGGTAAAATATTATCAGAATACTTTTTTATTTCTTTGATAAACATTTTATTTTTGATTGACGTTTATATTAATTCTGCGTCTTCTGCGTCAAATTCTGCGTATCTCTGCGTTAAAATCTTGAACGCAGAATCACGCAAAAACTTACGCAGAAAAACGCAGAAAGAAAAACTAACCTTTAATGGTAAGTCCCATATTTTTTGCTGTACCTTCAATGATTTTCATTGCTTGTTCAACATTATCAGTATTTAGGTCAGGCATTTTTACTTTTGCAATTTCTTGCAATTGAGCTTTTGTGACTACTCCAACTTTTTGTTTATTTGGAGTTCCTGAACCTTTTTTAATTTTTGCAGCTTTTTTTAATAATTCAGCTGCTGGAGGAGTTTTTAAAATAAAATCGTAAGTTCGATCTTCGTAAACAGTAATTTCTACTGGAATAATATCTCCAGCTTTGTCTTTTGTTGCAGCATTAAATTTTGTACAAAATTCCTGAATATTCAAACCATGTTGGCCTAATGCTGGACCAATTGGAGGAGCTGGATTTGCTTTTGCAGCTGGAATTTGAAGTTTGATCACTGTCTTGATTTTTGCCATAAATATTGTTTAATACTTAGTTAATAATTTATATATAATACGAATCTACGAATTTATGCCAATCTGCGAATATGCGAATACGTCGATTCGTATTTTCGCTATATTAGCATTAATTTGCTTCTAAGGTCGCAAATTAATTTCGTAAATTCGTATTACATTTACCACTTCGTCTTATGTATTCCTAACCAGAATCCAATTCTATTAATTAAGATATGGAAGAATGGAACTAGGATTAATAAAATGACATAGACTAACCAATTTGGTCGAAAATAGAATGAGATAAAGATTAATGCGCCGAGGATGAAATCAATTTGATCCCAAGGAACAAATTTTTGTCCAGGCTGTACATGTGCTTGACGTTTGAAAAAACTTTTAACTGTATCCCCAACCATTGCACCTAAAGCTGATAAAAAACCGAATAGTATAAAATTATACGCCCGAAATGGGAAGATTGTCAAGGATTGAAAGAATTCGAAATTGAAATATAGATATGCTTGGATACCGGCGATGATAACACCAACTAGAATTGCAGCAAAATATCCTCGCCAAGTTTTGTGATCACCAAAAATTCTTTGACCGCGAAAACTTTGACCGAAATCAACAGGTATATTTAAAAAATTAATCTTCTTCGCGAAAACTGGAGCCATGTTGGCTATTCCGGCTGGCAGAATAAAATATAGAGCTTGGATAATTAACATTTTATTATTTTAATACGAGAATCTGGAATCTTGAATTTAGAATCTAGAATGAATAAAGAATGTAGAATTTAGAATATTTCACATTCTAAATTCTATTCTAGATTCGAGATTCTAGATTCCAGATTCTTTTTTGTTTATATTTTCTTTATCTGCAAAAAGTCTAATTCAACTGGAGTTTCTCTGCCAAACATATTAACAAGGACTTTGACTGTTCCTTTTTCTTCATCAATTTTGTTGACTTTGCCATCAAAATCTTTGAATGGGCCATCAGTGATTTTAACAGTCTCGCCAATTGCAACATCAATCTTGAATTTTGGCTCTTCAACTCCCATTCTCTTTTTCAATGATTCATATTCTTTTTCAGAAATAGGAAGTGGAATTGTGCCAGAACCAATGAAGCCTGTTACATTCGGAGTATTTCTTACAACATACCATGACTCATCAGTTACAATCATTTCAACTAAAACATAGCCAGGATAAACTTTTTCTTCAACTGTTTTTCTTTTACCATTCTTAATTTTGATCTTTTTTTCTTTTGGAACTAAAACATTAAAAATCTTGTCCTGCATATTCATGGACTCAATTCTCTGTTTTAAATTTTCTGAGACATTTTCTTCATAACCAGAATAAGTGTGCAAAACATACCATTGTCTTTCCTTTGGGCCTATTTGCTTTGGCATAAAAAATATAGTAATTAGTAACTAGTAATAAGTAACTAGAAATTAAATAAATAATTGCAATAATTTAGAAAATCCGTAATCGAAAACTCCCAAAAATGCAGCTGTTACAAGTGAAACGCCGATAACGATTAAAGTATGGCGAAATAATTCTTGTCTAGTTGGCCATACAACTTTTTTTAATTCTTCTCTGGATTCCTTAAAATAATTGATAACTTTTGGAAAAATTTCTTTGATCTTCATAATATTTTTTTTGATTGTTCTTATTCCGCGTTTTCTGCGTTCAATTCTGCGTTTTTCTGCGATAAAGTTTTTAACGCGGAAAATGCGGAATCCAACGCGGAAAACGCAGAAAGATTTCCAATCAGTAATTTATGTTTAAAAAAACAGCGGCTGGAACCACTATTTATTAGTTCCATTATATTAATAAATAATTAGATTGTCAAGAGTTTTTTATTTTTTGGGATGATATTGACAAAAATCAAAAACAATGATATTTTTTCTGTAGCACCTTGAGGAGGAGGAAAAAATGAGGAAAACAGGGCTCTTGGTGATTTCAGTGATGTGCATTTTGATGGTTTGTTCTTTTGTTAACAATTCTGAAGCAATGTTTGATAAAGATGAAGATGAAATGGAAAGTGCTTGTGGACAATTTCCCGTTTTTGAAATGCAGGCTTGGTCTGGAAATCTAGAAGATGATTCTGAATGCGCAATTGGTTGTTTTTCTGATGAGAGCTTTTCGAACAGAGTTTGTTGTTGGCATGACATTGATGGTTTTCAAGAAGAAAAATGCTATCTTCTGATCACTGGAGTGCTTGATATTCCTGAAACCTTTGGTGATTCTGATACTTTGATAATTGTACTATATTGGTAGAGAGAGAATTGTCTCTCTTTTTTTATTGTTTTAAAATCCCTAAGTGCCTGAGAAACTAAGTACCTAAATTTAGATATCCAAATTTTTAACTTTGGCAGCATGAGTTTGAATAAAACGTTTGCGAGGCTCAACTTCATTGCCCATCAAAATATCAAAAGTTTCATCAGCTTTTGCTGCGTCCTCTACTTTAACTTGAAGCATAACGCGATTTTTTGGATCCATTGTTGTTTCCCATAATTGTTCAGGATTCATTTCACCCAAACCTTTGTAACGCTGAATATTAACGCCAGCGACTTTTTCTTCACCATTTTCTTCACCTGTTTCCAATTCTTTAACAGTAAATCCAGCTTTTTCTATTTTGCTTTTTTTAGTTTTTTTGGCAACAGATGTTTTTTCAATTTCTTTTAAGATTCTTTCTTTATCTTGATCAGTATAGGCATAATCGACTTTTTTATTCTTTTCAACTCGATATAATGGCGGTTGAGCAATATAAAGATAGCCTTTTTCGATTATTTCTGCATAATAGCGATAGAAAAAAGTTAATAGCAAAGTTCTGATGTGAGCGCCATCAACATCAGCATCAGTCATGATAATTATTCTGTGATAACGCATTTTTTCAATTTCTTTTTCTTCACCAACTCCCATACCCATAGCAATAATCAAAGCTTTGATTTCTTTTGAACCTAGCATTTTGTCAATTCTTGCTCTTTCGACATTTAAAATTTTACCGCGAAGAGGAAGAATGGCTTGGAAATTTCGATCACGACCTTGTTTGGCAGAACCACCAGCGGAGTCGCCCTCAACAATGTATAATTCAGATTCTTCTGGTTTTCTTGATGAACAATCGGCTAATTTTCCTGGCAAAGTCAGACCTTCCATAATGCCTTTTCTAATTACTGTTTCTTTGGCAGCTTTAGCAGCGAGTCTGGCTTTGCAAGCTAGCAAAGTTTTTGCCATAATAGCTCGCGCATCTTGCGGATGCTCTTCTAAGAATTGAGAGAAATATTCATAAACAATTGAACTAACAATTGGCCTAATTTCGGAATTGCCTAATTTTGCTTTTGTTTGGCCTTCAAATTGAGGCTCTGGAAGTTTTAGAGAAACAACTGCTGTCTGTCCTTCACGAACATCATCACCAGTTAAATTGTCTTCTTTTTCTTTGAGGTAACCATTTTTTCGAGCATAATCATTAATAACACGAGTTAGAGCAGTTCTGAAACCCATCAGATGAGTACCACCTTCTGGAGTATAAATATTATTGGCGAAAGTCATTTCAATACCTTTGATCTCTTCAGTATATTGCAACGCTACTTCTACCAAACAATCGCCTTTTGCTTTTTCAATATAAAAAGGATTTGGATGAACTACTTTTTCAGTGCGATTTAAAAATTTTACATATGATAAAATTCCACCTTCAAAATAAAAAGTCAGAGCGCGTGGAATATTTGGCGCTAATTCATGTCCTTTTCTTTCATCAGTGATGGAAATTTTGACGCCTTTTGTTAAATAAGCTTGTTGGCGCAAATGAGTAACAATTGTTTTCCAATCAAATTCTATCTTTGGAAAAATTTCTGGATCTGGATCAAAAGTAATTGCTGTGCCAGTGCCAGAAGCTTTTTTTACTTTTTTAATTTTTCCTTGTGCCTTGCCTCGTTTATATTCTTGCTCCCAAAGATAACCATCTCTTGTAACTTCAGCTTTCAAATATTGTGATAATGCATTAACAACAGAAACACCAACACCATGCAAGCCACCAGAAACTTTATAACCGCCACCACCGAATTTTCCACCAGCGTGCAAAACAGTCAAGACAGTTTCAAGTGTTGATTTCTTGGTAGCTTTGTGAATTTCGACTGGAATACCACGGCCATCATCATAAACTGTAACTTTGTTACCTTCGAATAAAGTAACTTTAATATTTTTACAATATCCAGCCATAGCTTCATCAATTGAGTTATCTACAACTTCCCAAATTAAATGATGAAGGCCTTCAATGCCAGTACCGCCAATATACATACCTGGACGTTTGCGGACAGGATCAAGGCCTTTTAAAACTGTAATTGAAGAAGCTCCATAGCTTTCTGATGGATTTTTAGGAGCGTTTTTTTTGGTGTCTTTCTTTATAGCCATAAATTTAATACAAAAAATATGTGTTTTCTAAACAATTTAAGTATAGCAAATATATATAAATTCTGCAAGAATGGTCTCTCAAATTGTGCATAAATATTATTAATATTAAATTCTCATTTTGGCTTATTTGAGACAAATCATCAGCATTTCATTGACAAAATAAAAAAGATATGCTAATATAATACGTTCGAAGGGACAGGACCGTACCCTCAATTTTTGAATCCAAAGGAGGACGAGATGGCACTGAAAGACTTGTTTTATTATTTGCATTTGGATTTCATTCTTCTCGTTGGACATGTCTCACCAGATCGAGATGTTGCAGGTGCATTTGACATGTTTTGCCGAGCTTTTGGTTTGTCGAATATGGATGCTAGAATTATTTTGTTGTTTGTGAAAAACGGAGAGACATACACTGAATATGGATTTTTCCATGCAGGACTCGGACGTTTTCTTTCATATGTTGATGATGAAGAAGAATCAGATGGAAAGTCAGAAATTTCAGTAGCTCGAAACACGGTCAAAAGATCGCGCGTAATGATCATTAACCTTGATACAGGATGCAAGTTCGACCCATGGACTGCTGAAAAGTTCAAGGCTGGACAAAGAGTGTTTCATTATGATCATCATGCCAATCTTAAGACAGTAACAAATGAAGATGCAAAGAGAGTTGTTTTTGTTTTGAATGATAACTCATTGAGAACAAAGCGACTGTCTGCAGTAAAGAACAAAATGATCGAAAGTTTCAAACTTTTCTCTTTCGATCGTGACAAAGTATTTGTTGAATTCGTAGATGATGATGGACATTTCCCTGAATATGATGATCAGACTCTTGTTATCTGCAAGGGCATTGGAGATGAATATATCCCTTACAGTACTGAAGAATTTCAGAAGGGCAGAAGAGTTTTCTACTACCAGCCTTGGTCTGCAACTGGACTGGTATTCAGAGCTCACAATGATCGCTTGACTAAGCTTCCGAATTTCGAGCATATCCAAATCATGACTGATTTCATTGATGCAAAAGACAACGGCAGACCTTTTGATGGCAGGCCTCATTACGAGATGAATAATCTCTATGGCATCACTAACCTGATGCGAGGGATGAATTATCGCGTAACACCAGGCGGCTCAAGAGATCATGCCTTCTATGCAGAATCTGTTCAAGCTGCTTTTTACTGCATCGAAGCTTTCTTTTCAGTTCGAGAAATGTTTGGCTATAACTTGAATGAATCGCAGAAGGGTCGCTATGTAAACCGTTATGGCATCAGCTATTTTGTTGGAGATTTCAGTCAGTCCAGAGTAAATGGACAGACTGCAAGATTCTTTTTCAGCAAGCCTCCTTACATTGAACCAAATGATTTGTATCCAATTGGAAAAAAGCGCGTGGATTTCGTTGTTACTGGTCACAAAGAGCGTAATCAGCTCGTGATCTATAACACCGGCTTCCAGAGCGTTGACCTTTTGGATACTGCAGAAATCGTCGCTAGGATCAGAGCTCATTATCCCGAGATTGAGCTCGAGGTCTATACTGACGATCGAGATTTTTGTCTTCATGTTGATTCGAATGTTGTGGATTTTGATTATCTTGCTTCTGTAGTCGAAGATTTGATTGAAGAGCGTCGTGATACGTTCATCAATCAGATGCTTTCCGGAAAGCAAGAATTGCAAACACAGATTGAAGAAATCATTGAGATGCGAAATGCTTCACAGCAAGGCAAGGCTTGGCGTGAATTCTACCACAGCCTGACCTCTGACAAGCAATCGCTCGCAATGATGATCTTTTTCCAGATGACTTCAGATCGCGGATCTGATGAAATTCCATCAATTGCAGTGACAGAATAAGTTGCACCTTTTTTGACCGATTTACGTCGGTCTTTTTTTTGGTCTCACTCTAATAAATTTTCGAATACAGCGAATACTTTTTCTAATACAAAACAAGACTTTTTAGGTCTTGTTTTTTTTGCCTGCCCGCCGTAGCTCCAAATGACGAGGAGCGAAGGCGGGTTTTATTGTTTTCTGACCTTGGCTTGGAATTTCTGGCTAAGCTGATTGATAATTTTTTGTTGAATTATTTTGACTTCTTGATCCTGCAAAGTTTTGTTTGGATCTTGATAAATTAGATGATAGGCTAAATTTCTTTCATTTGACTGTAATGGCTTGCCAGTATAGACATCGAATAATTTTGCTTTTATCAATAATGGATGACCAGCTTTTAAAATTTCTCTTTCAATTGTTGCTGCAGGAATTGTTTTATCTAAGATAAATGCAAGATCTAACGTAACTTCTGGAAATTTTGGAATAGCCTGAAATTTCTTGTCTTTTTTTGATGCATCAACTAATTCATTAATATCTAATTCAAAGAAAGCAACTTTTATTTTTTTGATTCCCATTTGATCAAGATTGTTTTGATTAATTAATCCCATTTTGCCAATTATTTTTTGTCCTTGCTTTATTTCGATTGATTTGCCGTTAATTAAATATTTTGGTGTTTCTTCTAATTGGGCAAATTGGCAAGTAATATTTAATTTTATTAACAAGCCTTCTAAAACACCTTTTAGATTATAAAATATTTTTTCTTTTTTACCGCTAATTATTCCAGATAAATATTTTTTTTCGATATCTTGATAAACATGGCCGATTTCAAAAATTTTAATGCTTTCAAATCTTTTGGAATTTAAGCGAACATTTTCTAATAAACCTGGTAAAAGCGAAGTACGCAAATATTGCAGATCTTTTGATTGCGGATTCAAGACTTTTATATTTTGCGTAAAATTAAATCCTGATTTTTGCAATAAATTCTGCGAGACAAAAGAATAATTGTAAGTTTCAGAAAAACCAAAACCAGCTAAAATATCTCGGGCATTATTTCCTAATTTCAAATCTGCTAAATTGGCAACTGGTTCTAATATTTGGATTAAAGCTTGAGGCTTGATATTGTCATAACCATAAATTCTGGCGATTTCTTCAAATAGATCTTCTTGATTATGAATATCCATTCTGAAATATGGCACTTCAACAATTAAATTCTTTGTGCCAGTAATTTTGAATTCCAATGATTTTAAAATTGATTTGATTTTTGATAAAGGAATCTTCTCGCCTAAAAATTCATCTGCTTTTTCTGGATCCAATTTAATTTTGATTGCTTTGTGTTTTGAGGAATAAACATCGCTGACTGAACTTGCGATTTTAGCTTTACAAATTTCTTGGAATAATTGGACAGCTCGAAGCATTGCATAAGAAGCTAATTCTGGGGCAATATTTTTTTCAAATCTTGTTGCAGCTTCAGAATGCAAACCTAATTTTCTGGCTGTTTGTCTTATTGAATAAGCATAAAAATTAGCTGATTCTAAAATTATTGATTTAGTATTTTTGGAAACTTCAGAATCAAATCCTCCCATTACACCAGCAACTGCAATTGGTTTTTTGGAATCTGCGATAATTAACATTTCAGAATCTAACTGTCTAACTTTGGCATCAATTGTTTTTAAGCTCTCGCCTTTCTTGGCTTTGCGAACTACAATTTTATCGCCAATTTTATCAGCATCAAAAGCATGTAATGGCTGGCCGAATTCCAACATGACATAATTAGTAATATCAACAATATTGTTAATTGGTCGCATGCCTGCTGAAGTTAGTCTTGATTGCATCCACAATGGCGATTCCCCTATTTTAATATCGTCTAATTTAATTGCCATGTAGCGAAAACAAAGATTTTTGTCTTTGATTTCAACTGCAATTTTTTTGTTAACTTTTTTTATTTTTGGTAATTTTGGCAAAGATAATTTTTTCGATTCTGCTGCTGCAATTTCTCTGGCAATACCAATATGGCAAAATAAGTCAGATCGATGAGTTAATGATTTGTTATCAATATTAAAAATAATATCGTCTAAATTCTGGTATTTGCTGAATTCCTCACCGACTTTTGCGCCTTTGTCCAAAGCTAAAATGCCTTCTGATTTTTTGGCTAAGCCCAATTCTTCTTCAGAGCAAATCATGCCAAAAGATTTTTGGCCTCTGATGGCAACTGGTTTGATAACCATGCCATTTTGTAATTTTGTGCCAATGACAGCAACTGGAACTTTTTGGCCTTCTTCCAAATTTGGAGCGCCACAAACAATGTCTAAAATTTCTTTGCCTATATTTACTTTTGCTAAATTCAAACGATCTGCATTTGGATGCTTCTTTTTTTCAATAACTTCGCCAATGATTATGCCATAAAATTTTTGAGAAAGATCTTCGATTTCTTCTACTTCAGCAATGGACATAGTTAAATCATCTCCAGTTTTTTGTGGATCAGAAATCTTAACATAGTCTTTTAGCCAATTAACAGATATTTTCATAATCGTTATAAAATTATATTTCTATTATTACTTCATCGCCATCTTTAATATTTAATTTATCCCGTAATCGAAAACCACTAGCAATTTCTAAAACTGTTTTAGGATAAATTCCTTTTTCTTCTTCGTTTTTATCAGTTCTTAAAATAAAGGCTTTTACGCCATTTATTTTGCAAGGTAAAATATTTATTGATACTTTACCTTTATATTCTTCTTTTTCCAACCTCATTCTTTTTTTGGGGAAGGAAAAAGGCTTTTCAATTTTAACGTTCAAGGTACCAGGATAGAGTTTAATTCCTAATTTTTTTTCATACGCCTGCATTAATCCTGGTATGCCAGACATTTTTTTTGAAAAATCACCAATTCCTGTAAAAATTTTCCCATTATATTTTTGCATTTTAAAATTGATTTATAAATCTTAAATCACCAGCCATAAATAATCTGATATCATTAATTCCATATTTCATCATCGCTAATCTTGTTAAACCTATACAAAAAGCAAAACCTGTATATTTGTTTTTTGGATAACCTGCAAATTGAAAAACTTTCTGATGAATCATGCCACAAGGAATTAATTCTACCCAGCCAGTTTGTTTGCAGACAGGACAGCCTTTACCACCACAAATTGCACATTGAAAATCAAGCTCAAAGCCTGGTTCAACAAAAGGAAAATATCCTGGACGGAGTCTTACTTTAACATCATTTTTTTTGAAATAGGCTTTTAGAAATTCTTTTAGAGTACAAATTAAATTAGCGACAGAAATTTTTTCAGAAACGATAAAACCTTCGCATTGATAAAAAGTATGTTCATGAGATGCATCAGTTGATTCATTTCGAAAACAGCGTCCTGGGACTACTATTTTGAGAGGAGGTTTTCTATTTTCCATAATCTTCACTTGCATTGCAGATGTTTGGGTACGCATGACATATTTTTCTTCAGGTTTAAAATTGACAAAAAAAGTATCTTGTGAATCTCGTGCTGGATGATCTTTGGGAATATTTAATGATTCAAAATTATAATAATCAGTAACTAGTTCAGCACCTTCATGGACTTCGAAGCCCATTGATTTAAAAATTTCTTCAACTTCGCGCGAAACTAATGTAATAGGATGCAAATGTCCGATCTCTGGTCTGATGCCTGGCAAGGTTGTGTCAAAAAATTCGCCAGTTTGATGGCTTTTTGATTTCAAAGCAATAATTTTATTATTCAAAGCCTGATTTATTTCATGCTTAACTTGATTGCTTTGCGAACCAAGTTTTTTTCTTTGATCAACATTTAATGTTGGCAAGGTTTGAATTATTTTTGTAAGCAAACCAGATTTTCGGCCTAAAAATTTAATTCTAATTTGCTCAACCAGTTGTGTTGAATTTGCGTTTTGGATTTCAGTTAAGGCTTGCTGTTTTAATTCTGTTATGTTCATATATTTTCACAAATAAGTTTTAATTAAATTTCAGTTTTTTCAAAACGTCCTGTCGGTTTTGCGTTTCCAAAATCCATGTCAAAAAGCTTGTCTACGATTTCGTCATCAATATCATCGTCATCTTCTGCTTCAACCTCTATATTAACTTCTCGCCATAAATCGTCAATTGCGGAACCATCTTTTCCCCAAGCCTCCATTTCAGCTCTAACCATAAATTTTTTCTTTGGTTCTACTTCTTGTGCGCTAGGTCCTTTTTCGTCAAATGACATAATTTTTATGTATTACTAATTAATGAATTTTAACTTAATGCTAATATATATAATTCTTTATTTTTCTTTTCTTTCACGCAAATATTTTTGGCAACTTTCTTTGTCATCAAGCTCAAGTAAAAGTTTGTTGCAAAAATCTTTAACATTGTATGGCGATGGCAAATCTAAAAACGGAACTTTTTCAATACTGACGCCACTACCAATCAACCCATGAAAAGCAATAAAGAAACGATAGTTTGGGATATTTGCTGAAACATCATATGTAAAATCCTGCACTTTGCGAAAAACCCAATCACCACCATCGTCATTTCCTAAAACTTCTTCAGCTTTTTGATAAATCTGTCCTCTAAAATTTTCAATTTCTGTTTTATAATCTTCCCATTCTTTTTCAGTTGGTTTTTCTTTTTCCAATACTGTTTCCTCTATAGATTGACCATATTCATTGTCCATATTTTTAAAAATAAACTTAAGCAGTATTGCGCGATATAAAATAAAATTCTATTAGCACAATACTTAAAACAAATAATGCACCATCCCACCAAGTTAATAATCTAAACGCTTGCAAAACTAATGAGCCGACTAAAATGATTGACAATAAAATTGCTTGACGAAAAGATGGATTGACATGAGCGAATAAAATTTCGTTTTTGGAAAACCAGACACGCAAATAAAAACCTGCAATAGTTAAAGTTCCAATACTTGCAAAAAACAAGCTGATATAAAAAGCAATCAATCCTAATGCTCCAGTATTGAATGGATTAACATAATACAAAATCAGACCGAAAGCAAGCCAGCAGACGATTGTGGATAGAAACATGCCGAGGAGATAAGAACGAAGTGTCATTATTTAATATTTAAGATATTCGGAAATTGAGATATTGCGGATATTGTCGATATCAAAACAATTTCCGAATATCATAATATCCGAATATCTATTGCTATTATAACGAAAAAAATTGGAATTGTCTACTGACGAAAATCAATGTTTAGCATGTTCACAGATATCCTTATAGTCACAAAATTTGCATGCAAAGCCTGGCTTGGCAATAAATTCTGATTCTTTAATTTTAGCAATTAGTTCTTGGACTTTTTGAATTATCTTTTCTTCTTTAATTGAATTTTGTTTAGCAGAATATTTTTTGTTTTGGTCAATAAAATAAAGGCTTAGTTTTGATGGTTTTAAATTTAATACTTTTTGGCAGGCATAAGAATAAATCAATAATTGCTCATTTTTCTCTACTTCCTTTTCATTCTTTGGCAATTTGCCTGTTTTATAATCAACGATCTCAACTGTGCCATCATCTAATTTATCAATGCGATCAATCTGGCCTTTTAGACATGTGTCTTTAATTCTTAGGTTAAAGCCTTTTTCTAAAAATAACGGCGCTTTTAAATTTTTATTATTTATTTTGTAAAATTCTTGCAAAGCTTTCTTGCCTTCTTCAAATCTTTTTTGTTCGTGCTTTTTGTCTTGATAAAAATCATCGATCCAAAAACTGTCATAATAACTTAATAAATCTTTTTCTGTCGGACTTTTTCCTTTTTGCAAATCAGCGAAAAAGTTTTGCAAAACTGCATGCATTGTTTTTCCATAACTTTGAGAAGAAGCGCCTGAACTTGGCAAACCAATAATATGGCGGAAACGGTATTGATGCGGACAAGTTTCAAATGCTTTAAGCTGAGTGTATGAAAATTTACTTGGTAAAGAATATCTTATTTTCTTTTTCGCGTTTTCTGCGTTAGGTTCAGCGTTATTCTGCGTTAAAATATTGTTATCGCGGAAACACGCAGAATCTAACGCAGAAAACGCGGAATTTTTATCAAAATGTTTTTTAATTTCAACTAAAAATCTAGAAATTTTCTTTTTTCTTTTTCCGCCATAATCATTGGCAGATGTAAAAAATAACCTTTTCTTTGCACGAGTCATTGCTACATAAAATAGTCTTCTTTCTTCTTGAATATTGGAATTTGAATCTGGCAATTGCTCTTTAATTAATTTTTCTGGCAATTCAATTAAATCTTTTCTGTTTCGAGATGGAAATTTTCCTTCAACCATATTGACGACAAAAACATTATCAAATTCTAATCCTTTTGAAGAATGGATAGTCAAAATTTTGATTGAATCTGGGCCTTCATCTAATTGGATTGGCGATGGATCCTCGCCTGCTTCAATCATCAAATCTAATTGATCAATAAATTCTGGAACAGTTAATTTTTTATTTTCCTGCAATTCTTGGATTCTTTTGAAAAATAATGAGATATTCAAAATCTTTTTTTCTGCTTCTAAATCTTTATTGGTTTGCAAATATTTTAAATAACCGGATGTTTTTAAAAAGTCTAACAAAACTTCAGCGGCATTTTTTTCCAAACTAAGTTTTGCATGTTTTTTAACTAGTTCAACAACAACTTTAAATTTTTCAACACTATCTTTATTCAGTCCGACAATTCGACTTGGTGTGCAAGCTAAATCAAAAATGCTTAAATTTTTACGACGGCTATAGGCAACAAGTCTAATTATATCTTCTGAATTTAATTTAAAAATTGGCAAACTTAAAACGCGATAAAAATTAATATTATCATAAAAATTTGCAACAACACGCAAATACGAAATTAAATCCATAATTTCTGGGCGAGAATAAAGTCCGCGAGATGCAATGAATTGATATGGAATTTTTTTTGAAGATAAAAGATTGATGAATATTTCAGCAGAAGAATTTGCGCGCACTAGAATTGCAAAATCTGACCAAGTTGATTTATCTTTTTGTTTTAGATTAATAATATTTTTGATGACATCAACTGCTTCTTGCTCATATGTTGCCTTATGGATATGATTGATTGCTAAATCGCTTTTAGATTTAATTTGTGATTTTAATTTTTTATTGATTTTATATTTTGCTTCTAACCGATCTGGATTATTTAATTGAATTGAATTATATGCTAAATCGAGAATTGGCTGAACTGATCGATAATTTTCTGTCAAAACTATTTTTTTGCTTTTGGGAAAATCTTTTTGGAATTGCAAAATATTGCTAACAGAAGCGCCGCGAAATTTATAGATAGAATTATGCACAACAATATTATCAGCAATGAAATTATGTGTTTTTTCGATTTCTAAATCATAGACATTGCTAGTCTTATTTTTTTCTTTGATATCAATTATTTCATCATAAATAATTTCTTTATTGTCTTTTTTTAATACAGGTAAAAAATGTCCAACAAGCAAATTTTTGGCTGGCATCATCAAGGCTTTTCGGTGTTTAATATTTAATGCGCCAACTTCAAATCTGGTTTCTAAAATACCGCCTGTAATTTTTTCTAATTTTAAAGCGATTTGTCCAACTTTTTGAAAATCTTGATCTGTATATTTAAACCTAAAACCATTTTTTCTTGCTTTTCTTAAATTAAAACCATTTTTCTTTAGTGTTTCAATAGTTTTCTTGTCCGATGTTTCTACTATTACAGAATGACTGATTTTGGGTCCAAAAAGGATGCCTCTTCTGACTTTGCTAACATGTTTACGGTAACACTGTTCAATTATGATTTTTATTCTTAAACTGCTACCGCGATTAACTGCATCTAACGCAAAATGATGAGCTGATAAATCAATTTTTAAATCTTTGGCTAATCTTTCCGCATTTTTATAAGTATCAAATTCTTGGTAAAGTTTTTCTAACAGTTCCTTATTCATAAAAACTCCAGGACGGAAACAAAAACAGGTTAAAGGAATTTGATATTTTAATGAAAGCAATGTTTCATAATATCTTGCTTCAATTTCTGATTTAAAGGACTTAATACCAATAATTCGATCAGCCCCTCGTTCTAATCTTAATCGCGTCGCTAAATCGTTAGTTATGCCAAGCCTATATCCTAAATTTCTTTTTTCCATTAAATAAACATAGTAATATTTTTTATCTGATTTTAAAGGTACAAAGCAAAACATTTTGTGATTATCAGTAATTGTAATTTTATTTCCATTTTTTGTTGAAATATTTAGGAAACGAGCATTTTTTTTATTTTTGATAACTTTATTAACTTGATAATAAGAGGTATGTCCCTTGCCCACTGCTGATAAAACTAATTCTCCTTTTTTTATTTTATTTATTTTCTTTATTCCAGTTTTTGTTTCAATTTTGGAATCAGGAGGCAGGCATTGGTCATCATCGCCGACAACAGTTAAATTATTTTGTGGCGGTGCTAAAAGTTGCAATAATTGATATTGGGCAAAATTAGTATCTTGAAATTCATCAACTAGAATATATTGGAATTGTTTTTGATATTTTTTTAGAATATTTTTTCTTTTTTTAAATAATTTTAATGTTTCAATAATTAAATCACCAAAATCCATCTGACTTTCGGCGACCATTAATTCTTGATATTTTTTGTAAGATTTGGCAACTTCTGACATTTTGTCTATGGTTTCTTTGTCCGCCGAAGCTCCCGCAGGAGCGGAGGCGGATAGTTTTTTGACGAATTTCAAATAATCTTCTGGCAAGATATTTTCATCTTTAGCGCGAGAAAAATGTTTGATTAATTCTGAAATAAATGAATTAGGATTGCCTAATGGTCTATAATATTTCAAATCAAAATCAAAAATTTTGGATTTGATGAACATCCATTGTTCTGCAGAAGTTAATAATTTGTAATTTGGGTCTAAGCCAACATCTAAGGCGTTATCTTTTAAAATTCGATCACAAAAACCATGAAAGGTTTCAATCCATAAATCTGTATAACCATAAGGCATTAATTTGTCTACTCGCTCCTCCATTTCAGCAGCTGCTTTTTCAGTAAAAGTTAACGCTAAAATATTTTCTGGCTTTACTTTTTTTTCCAAAATTAAATAAGCCAATTTTTTAGTAATGGCTGTTGTTTTTCCTGTGCCAGCGCCGGCAACGATAAGTAGTGGACCTGTTTCGTGTTTGACGGCTTGGAGTTGTTCTGTATTAAGATCTTTTAACATATTTTAAATTAAACCCATCTCTTCTTTTTTTTCAATCAACTTTAATGTAAGCTCTCGGGACAAATGAATATTTGGATCATCTAATAATCCTAATTCTTCTTCAGGGAAATCTACTAAACCTTGAAGAGAAAGTATTCGATCACCTGTTGACAATCTCCTCAACAATATCCTTGCCGATTCGACAGATAATGTTTTTAAGTTGTTTAAATATAAATCTCTGGGTGGAAAATCGATAAGTGGAATAGGTGCGTGACCGACTCTTTTGATTGAGGCGGGATAAACAATTTTCTGAGCAATTTCTGGAGTTAAATAAGTTAATTCCTTATAATTACGAAATTTTCCATTAGAAATTTCTTGCCAAATTTTTAAATTATGTTGAAGATCTGGGATTTGCCTGATTTCGGCAATTGATAATTGTTCTCCGTAAAAATCATATTTTAATCCTTCTAAATCTTTTCTTAAATCTGCAACTTGGCCAGCAGTTATTTTCCCATCAGCTTGCATTGCTTCATGAATTTCATTGGCATGTTCAACAAATTGTTCTGATTCAGGAGTTTTAACAATTTCTAAACCTGTTTCAGATTCTGTTTCTTTCGTTTGTTGAATATCTTTTAATTCTACTTGCGATGGTTGTTCTGGCATAGTTTTAATTTATTTTTTATGACGGCTTGGCGTTTGTTCTAGATTAAGATCTTGAAGCATTTTGTTTGGCTTTTAAACTTTTTAGCCTTTCTTTTTGTGTATCAGATAGAACAACTTTTGTTCCTTCTAACTGCAAAAGAGCAGAATCGGAAATAGTTTCTACACCTCTTAATAATACGTACGTAACTTTGCTGTGCGCAAATTTATTTGCAGCATAATCTGAAAGTGATTTTATACTATTTAAGTATAATCTACCGCCATTGAATTGAGATAAATATTCTGCTTGTTTGTCCGATAAAGACGTTAAGCTTGATAATGAAATAAGGTAACTTGAAGATTTTGATAATTCGAGCATTGATTCGTCAGATATTTCGGTCAAACCATCTAAAAAAATATTAGCTTTAAAATCTTTAAAATTTTTTATTGTATCAGGAGTGATTCTTTTGATGTTGCTTAGCTTTAAGTCCATAAGATCTTCAACGCCATAATCATGTATTTTGAAAGTTTCTTCATTTTTTTTATTATATTCTTCAACTAGAACTTGTGCCACCTTTGGCAAAAGATAAGTAAGATCTTCTTCATTTTGGCTCCATCGACTAATTAATTCTCCAGACATTATTTTTTTCCAAATTTCATAATTATGTTGAAAATCTGGTATTTGTTTTATTTCTGCAATAGTCATTTGCTCACCACATACATCAAATTTAAATTGCTCTAAATCTTTTCTTAAATCTGCAACTTGGCCATATGTAATTTTTTTATCATGTTCTATTGCTTCATGAATTTCATTGGCATGTTCAACAAATTGTTTTGATGCTGGAGTTTCAACAATTTCTAAACCTGTTTCAGATTTTGGTTCTGATTCTTGGGCGATATCTTTTAATTCTATTGGTGGTTTTTCGGACATAATTTTAATTTATTTTTTATGACGGCTTGGCGTTATTGTAAGTTAAAATCTTTAAGCATTTTGTTCAGCTTTTAATTTCTTTAATCTTTTTCCCAACTCTGGAGATAGATCGATTCTCCCTTTACCTAAAAATTTCAATCCATTATCAGAGATATGGACTAGACTATCTAACCAAGTATAAGAACCACGTTGCCCGATAAATCGCGCAGCATTGTCCGATAAAGAATTGACACCGTTTAAATTGAGCCTACCTTGAAATTGAGACAAATATTCTGCTTGCTGATCAGATAATGATACTAGATGACTTAAAGAAATAAATAAACTAGCTGAATGGGACAACTCGAATATAACTTCATCGGAAAGTTCTGTAAATGTACTCAAATAGATTCCTGACTTAAGACTTCTAAATTCCTTTGCTATCTTAGGTGAAATTTTTTTTAAAGAATCAAAATATAAAGCTTTCCAATCATCCTGATTACTGATCTTTTCGTTTTTTTTATTATTTTCATCAACTAACTTTCGAGTTACGTTAGGAATAAGACCAGTAACTTGGTTATGTAAAAAAATATTTCCTTCCATTATAGATTTCCAAATTTCATAATTATATCCGAAATCTGGAATTTCTCTGATTTCTGCCAAAGTCATTTGCTCGCCACAAACATCTAATTTAAATCCTTCTAAATCTTTTCTTAAATCTGCAACTTGGCCATATGTAACTTTCCTATCACGTTGTACTGCTTCATGAATTTCATTGACATGTTCAACAAATTGTTCTGATTCTGGAGTTTTTACAATTTCTAAACCTGTTTCAGATTTTTGTTCAGGATTTTGTTGAATATCTTGTAATTCTATTTGTGGTTTTTCGGGCATAAGATTTTATTTATTTTCTACCTGGCTTTAGCCAAGGGGTCGCAGGGCTTTAGCCCTATTCGTTCGCTGGAGCTAAAGCTCCAACACCCCTCAGCTAAAGCTGGGTAGAAATTGCTATTTTTTAAACATTTTGAATCATTTTTTCGGTAATTTCTGAAAATTTATTTATGATAACATCAGCACCGACTAATTCTTTTTCATTATGTGTTGTTGTTATGGCAATACATTTCATACCAGCTCTTTTTGCTGACATTATTCCACTTTTTGAATCTTCAATAACTAAACAATTTTCTGGTTTTTGGTTAATTTTTTTGGTAGTTAAAAGATAAGGTTCTGGGTCTGGCTTGCTTTTTGAAATATCATCAGCGCTAATAATTATTTTAAATAATTTTTTAATTTTAAAATAATTCAAAACCATTTCAATTTCTTGGCGACTAGAACTAGATGCTAAAGCTAAAATAAATTTTTTATGAAGTTTTTTTATTAGATCAATAACTCCTGGATAACTTTTGATATTTTTTGGAATTAATTCTAAATATTTTGTTGATTTTTGTTCAACTAAATTACTTATTTTAACATTATCTAATTTGTATTTTTTAATTATTTCAATAAAACCTTGCTCATCAGTTTTGCCCATGCATAAATCCTTGTAGCCTTGAGACGTTAAAATAATATTGTATTTTTTACAAACTTCTTTAAAAGCTAATTCATGAATGGCTTCATCATTTATTATTACCCCATTCATGTCAAAAATTATTGCAGTGATCATTTTAATTATATAAATTTATACTTTCTTGTGTACTGACAGGTACTGCAACTTCTGGTTTGATTGGCAAAGCTTTTGTTTCAACTAATTTTTCTGGTTTGTTTGTAACATCATAATTTATCTCAGCTAATTTATCATTAAACTTGCCTAATCTTTTATCACTTTCATTATATTTTTTTGTTGCATTATTTAAGTGACTGCCTAAGACTTTGAATTCCTCGCCAAATCTTGAAAAATCGCCTTGCAGTCTTTTTAAATTATGCAAAATTTCTTTAGCTCCTTCTTCAATTTGCATGCCTTTTAAGCCAAGCAAAATTGCTTGGACATAAATATATAATGAATTTGGTGAGACTGGAAAAACTTTTTTCGTATAAGCAAAATTAACTAAATTATTTTCATCTTCGTCTCTGATTATTGTTTCATAATAAACATTTTCTGCTGGAATATACATCAAAGCATAATCAATTGTGCCTTCATCAGGTAAAATATATTTTTTGGAAATTGCAGTAATATGTTTTTTGACATCATCTTTAAACATTTTTTTATATTGTTTTCTCTCTTGATCATTCTTGGCTAAATTAATCATTTTGTGAAAATTTTCTAAAGGAAATTTAGCATCAATTGGAACAAGCATATTATCTTTTAATTTGATAACAGCATCAACTTTTTCACCAGATTTAAACATGTATTGTTCTTGATAATGATTTTTAGAAAAAGTCTGAGATAATAAATCGCCCAAAAATAATTCTCCCAAAGAGCCTCTTAATTTTGGAGCTTTCAAAATTTCTTGCAATCCCCTAATATCTTTGCCAACTTCAAAAATCTTTTTGTTGGATTCTTCCATTTGGGCTAATTTTGATTGAACAGAACTTACAACTTTGGCAGCATTATCAAGACGCGAGCCAACATTGCCTTGAGATTTTTGGATTAGCTCGCTATTTTCTTTTAATCTTTCATTAAGCTGACCTGTCTGATCATTTAACCTGGCATTTAGCTGACTAGTTTGAGAACTAATTTGAGCAAGCATTGTTTTTGTGACTTGATTTAAATTTTCGGAAATTGATTTGTTAGTTTGATTTAAATTTTGAGAAACATATTGATTTAAATTATCAATTCGCTCATGCAAGATTTTGTCATTTTCATTGCTTTCTGGCTCCGCTAGCTTTTTATTAATCTTAATAAGATAATAAGCAAGGCCTGAGCAAATTAAGGTTAGGATGGAAGTAAGAATGATTAAAAATGTTAACATGATTTTTGTTATTAGTAGCGAGTAGAATGTAGAAAGTAGAAAGTTGCCAGCTACATACTGCTTTCTACTTGCTACTCGTTTATTTTAACAAATATTAACTATCTTTAAAAGGTTGCCATCTTTTTAAATATTATTTATAATATAGATATCTACTAGTTACTGATTACTTATTTACTAATCACTAAAGTTATGGACATTACTGAAAAATTATTATTAACTTTTGCCTGTTCAACAATTATTTTGTTGTTTACGTTGATTTATGTAATTAGTCTTTGGGTCAAATGTTAGAAGAAGCAAAAATTTTAAGAGTTTATTTAATTATGGTCGCAATTATAGCATTTATTTTTTATGCTTTTTTGCCATTGCTGAAATATTTTTTGGGACCGAAATAAGTTGACGAAATTATAATTTAATTATATTCTGATATAACGCTCCTAAGGTAGGAGCGTTGTTCTTTGTCACAACGAGAGAGGAGGAAGAGAGATGATCGAAGTTGACGAAAGAGATCCGATGTTTGGAATGTGGTCACCGGTTGTAAATCGTTTTTTGGACTGTGTTCGAATTAATACTCAATCTTGCGAATCAGAAACTTCACCATCAAGCGAAGGACAATGGACATTGGCAAGACTCGTCAAATCTGAATTGGAAGCAATGGGTCTGAAGCCGCATTTGAGTGATACTTGTATTTTGGATTGTTTGATTCCAGCAACACCTGGTTTTAATGCTGCTGTTGTTGTAACTTTGTCAGCACACTTTGATACTGCTCCAGATGCTTCTGGAGATGTCAAGCCGTTGATTCATCGATTTGATGGCAAGCCAATTGAGCTCCCACTCGCAGATCCAGAGACAGGCAAAAAGGTTGTATTGTTTGACGATGGCAAGAATCGAGAGCATCGTTTTGGTCAGCGAATCATCACAAGTAGTGGAGACTCTTTGCTTGGTGCTGACTGTAAAGCTGGATTGGCTGGAATTATGGAAGCAGTTGCCAGATTGTTGAGCGATGAAGAAGAGCATCCGCATGGACCAATTGAGCTTCTTTTCTTTCCTGATGAAGAGCAAGGCATATTCAATGCGAACATGTTGCCCGATCGCCACCGCGATGTTTTGTTGACAGTTGATGGCGGAAAACCACCGATCGTTGATGTTGGTTGTTTCATCGGCAATAAGGTAACAGCAACTTTTGAAAGCAAAGGCATTAAAGTTAGCAAAGACAGAGTTAATACAAAGATGTCTTTGGTCTTTACTGGAAGAAGCGCTCATCCTGGACTAGATGGCGGTAATCTGGCTGATGCCAAGTATGCAGCGTCGCATTTTGTCAGAAAAGTATTGGACACAAAAAAGCTTGGTTTCTATATTCAGATCAAGAGTTTGTCAACTGTGAAATCTGAAGTTGATATTTTCTTTGACAAAGCATGCATTAGTGTTAATTTGTTGAAGAGCTTTACGCGAGAAGCTGATGCTTTGAATGTTGGTCTTGAATATATTATTTCGGAATATTCTGGCGAGAAAGAATTTCAAGTCTGGCCTGCTTTGCTTGCTGCGTGTTATTACGTGTCGGCAGTTCACCATAATACAGTACCGCCATGGAGGAGCAAGGATAAGCAGTCATTTTGCTGGGTTGATAGCGTGAAGATGGAAAATCCGGAAAAGGTTGTGGTGAATTCTATTCCAAGGACATTTGATGAAGAGGAAGCTGAACAGCTAGTAGCACTGCTCTGTAAACTGGCAGATGATCTGAAAACAAATGATCATTTTTCTGGACTTTTGGAAGTTTTGACTAACAAGAAAAAGTATTACCGAAATATCAAGTATGCAATTCAGGCTCATCCTTGGGTACTGGAGCCATTGCGTGAAGCGATGGCAATGTTTGATATGATCATGAAAGAATTTGATGCTCGAGGTGGTACAGATGTTGGCATAGCGAATATGGATTTGCCAGATTTGCCTGGACCAAACATGTGGAATGGAGCACAGAATATTCATGGAACTTCTGAATACATTTGGATGGATCATCTGGAGTTGTTGCCTGTTATCTTGGTTGAAGCAATGGAGAGATACGCCATGATCAAGCGATCGCACCTATAGCAAGTACTTAACTTGCTTTTTTATTTGTTTAATATATAATATATGTATTCCGCCTTCGCTAAAGCTTCTGCCTATGCTAAAGCTTCGGCAGATAAATCGGCGGACACGGCGCGGGGTAGAGCAGCTTGGAAGCTCGTCAGGCTCATAACCTGAAGGTCGGCGGTTCAAATCCGCCCCCCGCAATATTGAATTAGAAATAACTAAATTATAAATGAAAAATTTACGATTCTAAATTTTGTTATTTTTAATTTATAATTTTGTTATTTTTTTGGGCAGGGTAGCTCAGTTGGTTAGAGCACCACACTCATAAAGTGGCGGTCGACGGTTCGAATCCGTCCCCTGCTATTATAAAACATGGACTCGTGGTGTAGAGGCCCAACACGTCGCCCTGTCACGGCGAAGATCGCCGGTTCGAATCCGGTCGAGTCCGTTTGTTAAAAAAATTATTTTAAATAAAAAATCTGCCGATTATTTGACAGATTTTTTTATTTCTTAATTATTTTTTCCAAACTTTTTTTACAATATTACCAGCCAACAAATCAACATCTTCTCTGGCAAAATTAATATCTTGCTGAATTTTTTGTTTTTCTTCTTCTGAAAGTGGCTCATGTTTTCTTCTTTCATATGTTTTAATTTTCTCTGTATTAGATGTTTTTTCTATAATTATTTTTCCTGAGTCATCTTTTTTTATGCCAAAAATTTCATTAAATTCTTCTTCTGAAATTTCTCTCCCCTCCTCTTGAAATACATCGTTTGCTTTTTTAGGAAATGTGGAATATTTCTTTGTTTTTCTGACTCCAGCAAATCTTTCATGTTTTTCATGAAGGTTTGATCTGCCACCTACTTCGCCAACAACATATTGATTATTTGGACCAAGAACTTCTTTTATTTTATCCTGGTATTCAAAACCGGTTGATTCAACTGCAGCAACATCTAGATTTTCAATTCCAGAATCTTTTAAAGCTGTGACCATTTTTTTAATTGTTGTTCCATGAAAAACAAACTGTGTAACTAATAATGTTCTTTTTGTTTTACCAGCAATTATTTGTAATTTTTTTTGTAGTTCATAATAGTTCATTTGTCCTTGCCTAGGAAAATATAGCTGTCCACTGGCCAAAAAATAAGTTTTTAGATCTTGATAAGGATTTACTGTTTTTATTATCTTTCTTAACACTAAAGTTGGAATTCTGCCGCCAACTTCATCACTTATCAATGTATCATATTCTTGATTATCAATTTTTTCTTTGAGCTGTGAAGATAAAGATGTCATAGCTACTTCAATTTTAGCCAAATCCTCGAAATGAAATTCTTTTGTTTCTTCAGGCTGTTCTTTTATTATTTCAGGATTTGTCATAAAATTTATTTCACCATCTTTAAATATAGACCATTAAACAAATTATTTGGATCCGTTTTTTGTTTAACTTTATTAAAATTTTCTTGATTATAGATTTCCCAAAATCTGTCTTTGGAATAATAATTTTGTGAAATTAAAGTCTTGATGCCATTAAGTTCAAAAACTTTGTCCTCTAATATTTTAGCATAATTAATATTTTTTTCATTATTTTCCTTGCCATAAATTGCAGCATCAATGAAAAAAGCATCATCATTTTTACTAGCTAGATCATCTGAAATCCAAGGATAAATTTTTGGAGCTTTGTATGGCACAATCCATAATGGAAAAAAATCAAAATCTGTTTTATACCAATCGTAAAATTTTGGAAAATTATTATGAGGAATAAAGACATCAACTACAACATCTGGATTTTTGCCTTTATTAATTTTTGGACCAAATTTTTTAGATAATTTTATTAAATTTGTTGAACCTAGAACAAATTTTCCAAAAAACAATCTGCCAAAAAGTGTTTCCATTAACGGAATTTTTTTTGATAACCAATGGCAATCAGCATCGTAACGGTAAAAATAATCGTAAATTTTGAAATAATCTTCCTCTTTTTTGACAACTGATTTATAAAATATTTTTAACCAATCGTACCTTGAAGTATATGGCGCCTCATCTACCATATTACCTAAACATAAAATAAATAAATTTTTGTTATAAATTATGCCGTCAATAAAATCATATTGTTTTTCTTGGCAATATTTTTGTAAAACAGACCAAAACTTTTTAAAATTATTATATTTTTTATAAGTTAAATGGACGAATGGTTTTGCAGGTAAAAGTTTAAACTTTATTTTTGAAATTATTCCTAATGTTCCATAAGATCCATGAATCATGTCAAAAATATCTTGGTTTTTTTCTTTTGAACAAGTGACAATTTCACCGTTGCTTGTAATTATTTCATATTCTAAACAGCTATCATGAAAACCGCCATATCTGTAAGACATTGATTCTATTGAACAACCAGAAATTGCGCCACCTAATGTAATTGTTTTTAATTCTGGAACAACTGCCGGAATTAAATTATGCTTCAAAGATTCTTTAAGTAATTCCGAAAATGTTAGGCCTGGTTCAGCAACTCCAATATTTTTTTGAGGATCAATTTTAATTAAAGAATCCAAAGATTTTAAATTTATCTTTGGAAGCTTTTCTTTTTTTGTATGAGCCAATGGAACAAAATGAGAAACTGTTTTTTTTGAAAAAGAGATTGGCTGATTTTGCGATTTAAGATTTTTAAGTTGTTTTATGATATCTAAAACTTTTTCTTTGTGAGACATGAAATACAATAATTATCTTAATGTCCAGCCACCATCGACAACAATTACTTGGCCAGTGATATAATCTGATTTATCAGAAGCTAAAAAGACAACTGCATTAGCAATATCTTCAGGTGTTCCAATTCTTTTTTGAGGAACCATGGCAATCATTTGCGCCAGGGCTTTTTCATCCATTACTTGTGTCGCTCCTGGAGTTTTAATCATACCTGGCGCAACAGCATTAACATTGATTTTTTTTGGAGCTAGTTCAAGAGCTAAGGCTCTAATCATACCATTCACTCCACCTTTCGAAGCACAATAATGGACTAATCCTTCAAAACCAACAATTGATGCGATCGACGAAATATCAACTATTTTTCCACCTTCTGGCATTTCTGAAGATATTGCTTGGGAAGTTAAAAACATGCTCTTTAAATTAATGTCTATCACTTTGTCCCAATCAGCTTCAGTCATTTTGGCAAATGGTATAGACGGAAAAATACCAGCATTGTTAACTAAAATATTGATTTGATTAAATTTTTCAGAAGCAACTTTTGCAAGATTATCAACTTCTGCCTTTTTTGAAACATCACATTTTATGGCAATAGATTGGACTCCTAATTTTACGATTTCTGCAACAACTTGTTCGCAAGTTTCTTGATTAATGTCTGAAACGACAACATTACAGCCTTCTTTTGCTAATGCCAAAGCTATTCCCTTGCCAATTCCTTGGCCAGCGCCAGTTACAATAGCGGTTTTGTTTTTTAACATAATTTTTTTGTTAATTATTTTTATTTTTAAAATGAAATTATTTGAAAACCATGTTTTTTAATTTCTTTTTGAGTCCAAAATTTGATGTCTTTTGTTTTTAAAATGAATTTTACTTTTTTGGAAATTTCTTTGCCAGTATATTTTTTTGTCTTTGGATTATATTCTTTTAAAATTAAGGTATCGCCTTTTTTAATTTTAAAATCAGCAAGCCGAAGATCAAAATTTTTATTACCAGCTTTGACTTGTTTAAATAAATCTGGCCATGCTTTTTTAATGATTTTCATAAAAAAAATGTTTTCTTATAAATGCTCTACCGGATCCAGATTTAAAATATTTTTCAAGCTTAAAGGCTGTATATTTATTTTTTAAAACAATATAACTTATTAATTTTATTGGTCTGAGATTCTTTGTTGCTATTACGTGACCATTTTGATGCCGGATTAATCTTTTTTAATATCTGAAGTACATCCAATATACAATTTGTTAAATTTCGTTTCTAAAATATAAACATAATGCATTATTTCACCCTCCAAAAAACGGACTTTGTCCGTCGAAGCCCGCCTGTGAAATACAAAAAAACAGATATTGACTTTTTTACTTAGCTATCCCGCCTTCGCTTTTGCTAAAGCTACGGCGGGCGAAGACGGAGAGGGTGGGATTCGAACCCACGGCAACCGTGAGGCTGCGCTAGTTTTCAAGACTAGTCCTTTCGGCCGCTCAGGCACCTCTCCAGAATAATTTTAAATAACTAAATGAAAAATAACAAAATTAACTTCTCGACTAAGTCAATGGTACCTTAGTATAATCGATTTTTCAAGAGTTTATTTATTTTTTAACTTTTTTTCAAAATAAGTAGCATAAAGTAAAGCTAGGCCAAGCCCAAGAAAGGCAAATTTTTGCAAGATTGTTGCAAGAGGTTCGATTCTGAATAAATATGTCAGACCATAAGAAAAAACGGAAAATTGCAAAATTGTCTGCCAAAAATAATACTTGAATTGTTTTAAATCTTTTTTTAAATTAAATAAATATTTTGTAGCAATTAGCCAAAGTGAAGCTACAACTAGAGCTGAACCAAAGATATGAAGATATTGCCGAGAATCATCTGGACTAAAACATGCAATCAAAAAACCTGAAGAACATAGAAATGTAAATATTAGAATAAAAAGATCTTTTTTTCTATAATTATTTTTGTAGAATTTGTAAAATAAGCTGATCATTATCATTCCACTAGTAAACATCTCAAAACTGTAAATAATTGATGATATATTATTTTGTATTCCGTCAACTGTTTTGACATCGCTGAGATAACTAAACGGATATGACCAAAAATTAAAATTGCCATTATAAAAAATTAGTCCAAGAAAAATAAAAACTACATTAACAACAATTAATGTAGCAAAAAAATTATAAGACGATAATTCTTTAATCTTTGTTTTTGTATTGCTAAACATAACTTTTAAAATTCTATAATTTTTATTATTGAATCCACCTTCGCTAAAGCATCAGTAGAAGCGGACTTTGTCCGTCGAAGCCCGCCCAAGAATTATAAAAAAACAGATATTAATTTAAATACTCATCTTTCCCGCCTTCGCTTTTGCTAAAGCTTCGGCGGGCGAAGACGGAGAGGGAGGGAGTCGAACCCTCGATATCTTTCGATATACAAGCTTTCCAAGCCTGCGCACTAGGCCACTATGCGACCTCTCCATTGCGAATAACTAAATTATAAATGAAAAATGATAAATTACAATACTATGGCATTCGAAATATTCGAAAAAGCATTCGAGTGAGGCCAAAAAAAGAGCCCGACGAATCGGACTATATGGTTAAAAAAAGAACGTGTATTTTACAAAAAACAATTAATCTAGAGCTGAAGCTTACTGCTTCTTGCCCCGCCCGTGAATCGTCCTGCTCTTGCAGGGCCTCACGTTCTCCGGCTTGTCCGAACCTCCTTCATGGGGGGTAGCGATCTTGGTGGTCTCGACCACTGCGAAGATCCGACCACCGTTGGCGGAGGTTGCGGGAACGAAGTCGTAGGACGGGGTCTTGGTCTCAGCTGCCATTCTGCTTTTCCTCCTGGTGATGGAGCCTCTTGCTGGCTCCGGGAAAGGTGCAAACCAATAAAAATATATTAATATATTAATTAAATTAAGTCAAGTATTAAACCTGACTTAATCAAAACAATATATTATATTTATATTATTTTTCTTTTTTCTGGATTTCTAAAGTAGTTTTAAAAACTGCATCTGGCGACAATGATATTGAATCAATTTTATTATCAATTAAAAATTGAGCAAAATCTGGAAATGTAGATGGCGCATCACCACAGATGCCAATTTTTATTTTATTTTCATGAGCAACTTTGATCACTTGTTTAACTAAAGTTTTGACAGCCTCATTTCTTTCGTCATAAACATGGGCAACTAGTGAAGAATCGCGATCAACTCCTAAAGTTAATTGAGTTAAATCATTGGTGCCAATTGAAAAACCATCAAAAATTTTGGCAAATTGATCTGCTAGAATTACGTTAGATGGAATCTCAACCATAACGTAAACTTCTAATTTATTTTTACCTCGTTCTAGTCCATGTTCTTTCATTATTGCTAAAACTTTTTTGCCTTCATCTACTGTCCGGCAAAAAGGAATCATTATTTTTACATTACTAAATCCCATTTCTTCACGCAATTTTTTTAAAGCCTCGCATTCCATAACAAATGCATCTTTATATTTTTCATCATAATAGCGAGATGCTCCACGCCAGCCAATCATTGGATTTGATTCTTTTGGTTCAAATTCTTTTCCGCCTAAAAGTTGTGCGTATTCATTAGTCTTAAAATCTGAAGTTCGAACAATAACATCATTTGGATAAAATGCTGCAGCAATTCTGCCCATATCCCAAGCTAAATGATCAATAAAAAATTTTGACTTATTTTTATAATTTTTTGTAATTTCGGCTATTTTTTCTTTCGCATCTTTATCTTTCAAAGTTGAAAAATTTAATAATGCTTTAGGATGAATTTTTATAGAATTAGCGATTATAAATTCTTCTCGAGCCAAACCAATGCCATCATTTGGAATTGAAGTTAGCGCAAATGCCTCTAATGGCACGCCGACATTCATCATTATTTTTGTCTTTGGTTTTTTTAAATTTGTTAAATCTATTTTACGAGTTTTTATTTCTAATAATCCTTGATAAATCTTTCCAATCTCCCCTTCAGCACAACTGACTGTGATTTCTTGATTATCTTTCAAGATTTCTGTGGCTTTGTTAGTACCAACAATACATGGAATTCCTAATTCGCGTGAAACGATTGCTGCATGACATGTCCTGCCACCAGTATCTGTAATAATTGCTTTGGCTTTGCGCATTACTGGCTCCCAATCAGGATCAGTGCTTGTTGTAACTAAAATTTCGCCCTCTTTAAATTCTTCAATATTTTTGACATCTAAAATTAATTGGACTTTTCCTTGACCTATCTTTGAACCAATGGCAGCGCCTTCTAATAAGACTTTGCCTTTTTTAGCTAAATAATATTCGTTAAAAACTTTTTCATTTTCTTTTTTGTGAATTGTTTCTGGACGAGCTTGAACGATATATAATTTATTATTATTGCCATCTTTTGCCCATTCGATATCCATTGGTCTTTTGTAATGCTCATCAATTGCCAAACCGAATTTTGCTAATTCCAAAATTTCTTTGTCATTTAAAACAAAAATGTTTCTTTTTTCATCGCTAAGTTTAATGTTTATTGTTGGTGAATTTGGATTGTCGGTATAAATTAAAGTTTTTTCTTTTTTGCCTAAAGTTTTTCCAACGATTGGCTTGAAACCTTTTTTCAATAATTCTTTGTGGACGCAAAATTCATCTGGAATGACTCGGCCTTTAACTACGTTTTCACCTAATCCAAAAGCTCCATTTATTACAATAACATTTTTAAAACCTGATTCTGGATCTAAAGTAAACATAACGCCAGCACTTGCTTTGTCAGAACGAACCATTTTTTGAACGCCAACTGACAAGGCAACATTAAATAAACTGATTTTTTTATCTAAGCGATATGAAATTGAGCGGTCGGTAAATAAAGATGAAATACATCTTTTGCAGGCTAATAATAATTCTTTTTCACCTTTAATATTGAGATATGATTCTTGCTGTCCAGCAAAAGAAGCATCTGGCGCGTCTTCAGCAGTTGCGCTTGATCTAACTGCAACATCAACATTTTCTTTTTTTGATTCGGAACTTAATTTTTTGTAAGCAGAAATTATTTCTTGTTTTAAATCTTTTGGAAAATCAGCATTCAAAATCGTGCCTCGAATTAAAGTGCCTTTTGCAACTAAATCTTTTTTGGAAAAATTTTTTAATATTTCTTTAATTTTGTCTTTGATTTTGGCAGACTCTAAAAAATACCAATAAGCATCAGCTGTGATTGCAAAGCCATTTGGAATTCTGACTCCTTGCTTAGTTAAATTTTGGTACATTTCGCCCAATGATGCGTTTTTACCGCCAACCTCGTTGACATTTTTGATATTAATTTCGTTGAACCAAAGAATATGTTGCATAAGTTTTTAGTCTAAAGTCTAAAGTCTAAAATAGAATTAAAAATTAAAAGTAAAGTTAAAAGTTAAAAATAATTATTTCTTTTTCATTTTCATTGTGCCAATACTCGCTCCTAAGATATTAGAAATTTCAATTAATTCTTTTAGTAATTCTTCAATTGTTTTTTTGTTTCCTTTTTTCGTATCTCTTAATAAAGCTAGCCAAAATTTGATTCATTTGCTGATTTTAATGAATAGCTTTAAAAATTGGAAAAATCTTTTTTACTTGTTCCGGCTGTAGCTTCTACATAATTAGCGCAAATGCTTGTCCCACTTCTGATCAATTGATTTATTGCTACTCTACAGACTTCATCATTTTTGGGCAAAGATTCCGTAAATTTAATAATTTTTAGAATAAGATTATAAATCCTTACTTTCATTTTCTCGCCAAAAGATTTATTTTCTTCGGTCATATTTTTTATTTTAGATTTTATTTCTAATTTTTGACTTTATTTTTAATTTAAGATTTTAGACTTTAGACTTATTCAATCTCTTTAATCTCAACTAAGTTCACGCCTGACTTGCCAACAGGCTCGCCAGCGATGATTATTATTTTGTCTTTTACAATGACAATCTTATTTTCTTTGATATGATTAATTGAAACTTCAATTAATTCTTCAACAGTTTTGCAAGTCTTAATTATAAATGGAAAAGTGCCCCAAGAAAGGTTGACTTGACGCTGAACTTTTTCTGAATCTGTTGCAACAAAAATTGGCAATTCTGGACGATAGCGAGAAATTATTCTGCCAGTATCGCCAGATAATGACGCAGCTAAAATTAATTTGGCATCAACGCTTTTTGCTAGAATATTGGCGACTTCGGAAATTGCGGAATCTATCGGAATTTTTTTGATTGAATCTTTGAAAACCAAATCATCATAATGTGATTTTTCTGTTTCCAAAATTATTTTGTTCATTGTTTCAACTGCCTGAATAGGATATTTTCCAGAAGCTGACTCTCCAGAAAGCATAACTGCATCAGCATGATCAATTACTGCATTAGCAACATCAGAAACTTCGGCTCTGGTTGGTCTTGGATTTCTAATCATTGAATCTAGCATCTGAGTTGCGACAATTACAGGCTTAGCTGCTTTTAGACATTTATCAATTATTTTTTTCTGTAAAATTGGAACTTCTTCAGCTGGCATTTCAATACCTAAATCGCCTCTGGCAACCATGATGGCATCGCTTGCTTCTAAAATCTCGTCAAAATTTTTGATAGCTTCTCTTTTTTCTATTTTAGAAATTATTTTGATATTATGATCGCCAATTATTTTTTTGGCTCCTAAAACATCAGATGATTCTCTAACAAAAGATAAGGCAACAAAATCAACATTATTTTCTATCCCAAATTGCAAATCTTGTTTGTCTTTTTCTGTCAAAGTTGGCACAGAAAGCTTGCTTTCCGGCACATTAATGCCTTTGTGCGAAACAAGTTTGCAGTCATTACTTTCAATTAAGCAATGGATATTTTGATTTTCGATTTTTTTTACTTTTAAAATTATTTGACCATCATCAAGTAAAATAGTTTGACCAACTTTAACATCAGAGCATAAATTTTGATGCGTAACTGGAATTATATTTATCTCGCCTTCTACAAATTTCGCATCTTTTTGGCATGATAAAATTATTTCTTTGCTATGACATAATTTAATGCCTTCTTCTTTCAATAAACCAATTCGGACTCTTGGACCTTGCAAATCTTGAATAATTGCAATTGGCTTATTATGTTTTTTTGATAAAGTTCTGATTTTACTAATTAATTGCAAATGATTTCCATGAGTTCCATGAGAAAAGTTAAGCCTGGCAACATCCAAACCTGAAATTACCATTTTTTCTAATATATTTTGATCCTCGCTTGCTGGACCAATAGTACAAACTATTTTAGTACGTTTTATCATAAATTTATAGTTAAGTATATTTTATATGTTTTGCGCATTCCATTCTGTTTATTTCGCAAAATAACGCAGAATCGAACGCAGAAAACGCAGAAGTTATTTAAACTAGTTTTGTTTGATTTTAAATAGGGCGAGGCTTTAGCACCTCGCCCAGATTTAAATGTAATTCGAAAAATAATTCGATGTTATTCGAAAAAGTATTCGAGTACGGTTAGAATTTGAATTTTTCAGCCAAATCACCAATCACTGGCAATTTTGCATATTTTCCAGTTGCAGCATTTACGATTCCCCAAATACTGAAGACAATCATTATGACATCGAGAATGAAACCGATAAAAACGAATGATAAAAGCCATGAGATTACCCAACCGATCAACAAAATTAAACCTTGCTTTGCATGAAACATCGCAAATTTGCTTTCTTTTTTTGCCAATAATGGCACGATTACTAAAACTCCTAAATAAGACAAGACAGCGAATATTTTGTTTTCTTCAATGTCTTTGCTATCTCCCATAGGAGCATTTGATTTGTTTTCTTCCATAGTACACCTCCTCTCGTCTGTTAAAATAAATTATTTATAACAGACTTGATTTTTAATTATTAATAAATTTATTTTCAACTTAAGTATAGCTTATATTTGAAACTTCTTAAAGACTATTTAATTATATTTGCTGTTATTAATCCTAGGACCAAGTAGAAAATTAAAGATTCAAAGACCCAATAGATTAAAAGCGCGAATGGCAAATTTATTAATAATGCTAAAGTAAAAAACATGCTAATTCCTGCCAAAAGAAAAACTAATAGTCCAAAAAACATTCCTTTCTTTGCCAAGGTACTACCTGGTAGACATTTTTTCAAAATGGAATAGATTGAAGCAAAAATTAATCCATTTATAAGGCCAAATGCCAAAGAGATGATCGTAAAACTGATTGGTGGCGGTCCTTCATGAGGCATCATTAAGATTGACCAAATTTTGAAGTATTTAGGATCAATATAATATGGCATTGTAATTATTGCACCAATTGTGTGAATAATTTGTCCAAGAATTGCAAATACAAAAGCAACAATAATTATTTTGCTAAACGGAAATTTTTCTTTTTTTGATATTTTGTCCATTTTTTTTAAAATTAAATAATTATCTCATTACCTTAATTGGAGAAGCGCTATATGGGTCACAAGCGCCAATCGTAACAATTCCTCCAGGATTTCTAGAAACATAATAATCCGTATTTGCAGCTGTGCCAGTAACTGGATCAGCTGGAATAGCACCGATATAATTATTTGTGACTAGATCAGAAAGATTCAAACAAGCTGCCTGAGTTGCAACAGCAGTGCAAGTTGTATTGCAACCTGAACCAGCTGTTCCTAATACAAAATTCACACCTGATGTCCATGTTCCTGAATTTGGAAATGCGCCTTTATTGTCAACAACGTATTGATGTACAGCGCTTAAAGTTTGATTAACATCACTCCATCTTCTTGAATCATTAGCATCGCCTAATCTTTTTGCTGGATTAAGAGCAACAAAAATTGCAGCTGCAATAATAATGATGATTGCAATTACCAAGATTAACTCGATAAGAGTGAATCCTGCTTGCCGATGGACACGGCTTTTTTGTGTTGGTTTTTTCATTTTTTTATTTTATATTTTTTAATAAATTAATGCCTGATTCAATTGGCTTTTTTTCTAAGCCTCGTAAAGCTAAACCAGCAACTGTTGTGTAATCTATTTTGCTACTAATTTGTTCATTCGTTTTTATTTTTAAAAATGGATTTCCTAATTCTGTTTTAATATTTAAATTTTTATAGAAATAATCAACAATTTTTGGCATGTCAGAAGATCCACCGCAAAGAATGATTTTAGATATTTTTCGGCCAGTTTTTCCTTGATAAAAATTAATATCCTTTTTAATCGAATTAATTAATTCTTGCATTGGTTCTTGCAAAACAAGCATGACTTTGCCTTCTTCGACCATGGGATCTAATCCATAAGTTTTTTTGAATTCTTCTGCTTCTTGAAATGATAAATTCCATTTAGAAATTATGGCTTGAGTAAATTCATTGCCAGCAATTGGCATATTATCGGAAAATCTAATATTGCAAAAATCATAAATAGTGGCAATTGTTGTTCTGCCACCTATATCAATTATAGCATACGCATCATTCATGTTGCAATTTGCAATTAATGATCTAATAAGGCAGGCTGATTCAAAATCAACGATTGAAACTTTTAGTCCAGCTTGCTGCAAAGATGTTATAAATTCATCAAGAATTCCTTTCTGAACACCAGTAAATAGAATTTCATAATAATCTTTATAAGTTAGGACAATTTTATAATCAAAATAAAGATCTTTTGCTTGAAAAGGAATTGTTTCTTGAACTTTTTCTAAAATTGTTTTCGAAAAATTTTTAGGGTCTGTACTTTTTGGTATTCTAATATGAGTTAAAATCAATTTTGATTCCGGAAGAGCAAAAATGCAATTAACATTCGAAATTTTTTTTGGTTTTGCATTTGAAAGAGCTTGCTTAATTGCTTGCGTTAATAAATTTTGATTTATAACTTGGCCATTTTTTACAATGTCTGGCTGTAAATCAAGACTACTGTAAGTTGCTAAATTTGCTGAGATAGAATTTCCTGATAATTCCATTATTTTTATTGAATTATCATAAATATCAATGCCGAAATATTTTTTGGAAAAAAATGACATGAAAGATTTGTAATTAATATTTAATTTTTTTTAATATTTCTGAGACTCCTAATTTACTTGCCCATTGCTTTAAATATTTTTTATCAAGTTTATCACCAGAAATCTTGAATACAGATTCAACATCTTCTAGCTGACGACTTAGTGGTGATTCTTTGTACCATAAAAGTTTTATTAGAATCAGATCTTCTGGCGAAGAAAAATATATATTTTTGTTTAAGATATTTTTAGTAATTTTTCTTTTTAATCTAGATGAATCAAATTGATCATTTTTGGAAATCCAAAAATCAACTTTTACGCCTGTTTCTCCGTCAATAAAGTTAAATTCTCCGTGCCTAAAAAAAGCATCTTTGATGGCTTCTTTATCAACATAACCAGCTTTACTAAATGCTAATAAAGCTTTTTCAAGTTTGTTGATGTCATCTGCCTTTAAAACAATAATGAGATCAATATCAGCGGTAAATCGCGGTCTTCCCCAAATTAAAACAGCCATGCCACCAGTTACAAAATAAGGAATTTTTAATTTTTCAAGAATTTTAACGATGTTTATTAAAAGTTGTCTTGGATCTGTTTGTTCCATAATCAATTTTATTACCAACTAAATCTTTTGCTAGCCTCCATAATTGACTGCCTAATTTAATTTTTTGATCAGCAGTCATTTTTTTAAAAATATTGTCCTGTATATCTTGAGCTGTTGTTTTTTGTTGTATCATATTTTTATTGTATTTCTTGCCAAGAAGTTAAAGCATAAGTTGGATTCCATTGCAAAACGACTTGGATTTTTCGATTTATTTTTGAATTAACAGTTGAAGTAACATCAATAATTTGATTGTTGACTTGAGGAGTTACTGTAATTATACATGAATCTGTACCAAAATTCAAAGTACCTCCAACATAAGCTGCTTCTTCTCCTGCTTTAACTCTTTTCAAACGCATCAATGCTTCATTAACACAAGAATCGGCAATCAAAAAAGACTGCTCGCCTTGCTGATCATCAAAGCTCATTAAAGTTTCATTAACGCCAATTGAACTGATCGCCAACGATACGATTAAAACTGCGGCAGAAATAATTAAGACTGCGATGAGAGCTATTTGTCCTTTTTCTGACATAAATTGAATATTAAATATTGAATATTATATTTTTTTATAGTTAATATTTAATATTAAATATTCAATATTTCTTGTCATAAAATATTAACTTTATAATTAATTTAAGGTCTCCTTAAAGTCACTGATGTTTCCGTATCATAAGTATAATCAAATTCTTTTTTTGTTCCTAAATTATTGTATTGGCCTGTGATATTGATGGTGTAATTTCCAGGAGTATTATTACTAGAATTATTCTTGAAAGTTAAAGTATTTATTTTTACTTCATTAGTTGTAATTGGTACGGCAGATGCAGCGCCAATTGTTATTTGGATTTGATTAGAGCTAACTGTAAAAATTACATCGTCCCCTGCTCCTGGTCCCATATTAACATGCAATCTTCCTGGATTGGTTGGGTAAAATTGCGAATCTGCATTATTAATTCCTTCTTGTGAATTTAAAATATATAATGACATTTTTTGCATAGCAAAACGAACATTTTCTTGAACTTCGGCAACAGATGAAGCCTTAGCTTTTGATTTAAAAATATCAATACTAAAATAAGCCAAGCCAGTTATAAAAATGGAAATGATTGCTATTGAGAGCATCAGCTCTATCAATGTAAAGCCTTTTTGTTTCATAAGTAAATCGGATCCTGTTACAAATTACTAGTTACTAGTTTTTATGGTTTATAATTAACTGTATGGCTTCGCAAGGCTGGAGTATCAGTACCATTACCGGTTAAAGTCAATTTATATTTTATCCAATTATCTCCAATCATATTTGGATTAATTATCTGGCCATTTGAATCAGTAAAAAAGTTGGTATCATTGCCGATCTTGCCTAACGGTCCACACCAATTTGAATACCAAACTCCTGGAACGCCAGCATTATCAGGAGCGGTCTTGATTTGAACTAGCAAATCTTCATTAACTGAAGGAATATTTTCAGTCCATTTTATTAAATTAAAATTAGAAACTGGACCGAACTCTGATGATTCATAAGTGCCAAATGTCTGGTATGTTGCAACTTGACTCCAGATTTGAAATTCTTCAGAATTATTTGCGGTCGCAAGATAAATAGCGTTGACGGCAGAGGATATTCCATTAACATCGCCATTGGCATCAATGGAATTAATGCGAGATGGACTTGCGGGATTAGAGATATCAATAATTTGCGCTTCTTGATCTGTGGCAGAGGTGCCTACAAAGGCATGATTGTTGTCAACATATATGCATAGACCGGCTGCTTGAAGGTCTAAGCTGCCAATTTCAAAAACTGAAGCAGGATTTGTAACATCAAGAACTTGAAATTCTGGATTGCTACCGATCATATTTTTTCTAACAAAATAGGCAGTATTGCCATTAACCCAGACAGCTGAAGCATCAATCCCAGTTGGCGCATCATAGATTCCAGCAACTGCAGGAATAGCTTTGTTTGTTACATCAACAATAATTAATTCTTGAATGTCTTTAATTGTGGCAAGATATGCTTTATCGTTGGAATAAAAAACAGAATTTACATTGGTATCAGGCTCCAAATATCCAGTTAGCGCGGGGTTGGTAGGAGTTGTAATATCAAGAATATAGAATTCTGGATTAATGCCAACAGTTGAGTTTACTTTAGTAGTTAAGTAAGCATAATTTCCAGAGACAAAAACATCAGTGGCATCAACATTGGAGTCGGCATCATATGAACCATTGATAGACAAAGATCCTGGATTCGTAATGTTTACAACCATTAATTCCTGATTATCGCTAGACGTAGCAATATAGGCGTAATTGCCATTGATATACAGAGCGTTAGCATCAGCGTTCAAGTCAAGAGAACCAAGCAGAGTTGGCGTTGACGGTGTTGAAATATCAAGAATATAGAATTCATTTCCTGCAGCATTATTAACTGTAGTAATATAGGCTCGGTTGCTAACTGCAACCACATTAACGTCAGTTGCATCTTGCAGGCCAGTACTATCATAAATACCAGTTTGCTTGATACAATCCCAGGAATTACCAGTGTTTGGTTGAAAAATTTGAAATTCTTGAGTACCGCTGTCTGAAGTTAAATAGACTTTATTGTTAGCAAAATAAACACTGCGAACATTACCATTAGCATTAAAAGATTTGAGCAAAGTCGGTGATGATGGAGTTGTGATGTCTATTACTTTAAATTGCTGAAGGCTCTGAGAGTTTCCAATAAATGCTGTTGTAGCACCTGGATCAACAAAAACAGAAAGGGCATTGCCGTTAACATTATAAGAGCCAATAACTGTTATGCTTCCAGGATTAGTAACATTTAGAACATAAAATTCATCTCCAATGCCATTATCGTTAGTTGTTAAATAAGCGGTGTTGCCAGAAGCAAAAGTGTCAGTTCCATCAAAGCTCGATGGAGCATCGTACGAACCAATAATGTTAGGATTATTTTTTGTTGAGACATCGACAATGTTCATTTCAGCACTATTATTAGAAGAACTTACATAAACTTTATTATTATCATAAAAAGCAGAAAAAATATTTGCGCCGATATCTAAAGAACCTTCCAAGCTAGGCGAGGTTGGAGTAGAAACATCTAATACATAGAATTCTGGGTTTGGTCCGCCAGAATTATTAATGTTAGTAACAAGATAAGCATAGCCTGAATCAACAAAAACATTATTGGCATTGCTGGCGAAATCAGCATCATATGATCCATTAATTGATAAACTGCCAGGATTAGTAATGTCAATAACCATTAGTTCTTGAGAATCGCTGTTGGTAGCGACATAGGCGTAATTGCCACTAACAAAAACTCCATTTGCAGCAGTGCCAATATTCAATGATCCTAGTATTGAAAGACTAGCTGGATTGAAAACATCTATAATATAAAATTCCGCACCACTTGTATTATTAAGAGTCGTAACGTAAGAAATATTGCCAACTGTAACAACATCTGTAGCATTGACGACGGAAGGAAGATTTAAAGTTCCTGATTGAGTACCGCATTGCCAAGTTGTATTTGAATTTTTTGCAAGTTTTATTTCTCCGCCAAAATCATTGGATACATAAGTATCATTAAAAATGCCATCGCTAAAATCAGCAACTGTATCTTCAACCCATAATCCTCGATTCCAATTTGTAAGATAAAAAATTGATTGAACCTGATTGGCACGGCCTAAAGCAAATGCCCAATCTGATGAAACGGTTATTTTTTTTGTTTCTAAGTCATTTATTCCTGCTCCAATATTGCCAGAGGTATCACGCGTTACGTCTTCTATTTTTATCGTTCTGGTAAATTGATCTTTAATGTTATTTAATCCTGACCACTCCCAGACGCCTGAAGAATTATCAAGGCCATGAGTTAAGCCATCTGAATAATATGCTAATTTATTGTATGCTAAATCTTGAATTGATCTCGTTGCTTCAGCGCCTTGTTGCATAAAAAAAGTGGCTTGAGTAATTTCTCCGCCTTGGCGTTCGGAAATTAGAGAACCTAAAGACAGCGTTATTATGCCACTTGTGATTATAACGAAAATTCCTAAAGCAATGACAATTTCAACTAGACTTTGGCCTTTACAATACGAATTTGTACGGATTGCACGCGGATGCCACTGATTTTTTTTGACGTTTGATGTCATAAATACGTCTGATAATTTGTAATTCGGTTGTTCCAAAATTAACGATAAAAGCTAATTTATATTGAGAACTTTTTAAATACTGATAGATCTTTTTATAAAAAACTTGGGGAATTATATTCAAAGACTTAAACTCAACGATAATTTCGTTAAAAGTTATAAAATCAGGACGATAAGTACCAACCTTTTTTCCGTCATAAATCAATGAAATAATTGGTTCTCTAATAAATGGAATTTTATTATTTCTTAATGTATGTTCAAATGCATTTCCATAAACAATTTCTTTATGTCCTGGACCCAAAGAATTATAAATATCCATCCATATTCCTCTTAATACATAAGATTCTTTTTCATATAATAATGGTTGGCCTGATTTTGTTATTATAACCATTAAATAAATTTAATAAAAAATAAAAGTGTCCGCGTGTAATCCGTTTATTCCGCGTATTCAATTTTGCCAACAGAACTAACATTAATGGTTCTGGTTTGCCCAATATTATTTGTAATAACGATATTTCCTGTGTCAGTGGTTGTGCCGAAAAGTTTTTCAAAATCAGCTTGGTTGCCTGTAAAACTTTGAGCAACATTGATTACATTTGGATAATTATATTCAATATTTTCTGATGGATTATCGCCAAAATTTAGTCCTCTAAAAATATAAAATTTTTGATTAACATTATCAAAATAAACTCCAAATTTGGAGTCTTGTTCAACTGCCATTGCTTTTGCTTGAGCAAGTCTTAAAGCACTGATAATTTCTGTTTCAGTAGCATCGATTTGGGTACGATTTGAAAACTGACCAATAGTTGGAACTGCCAAGGCTGCTAATGTCGCGGAAATAGCAATGACCAAAATTAATTCAATCAATGTAAATCCTCTCATATTTTTTTAAATACGTGCGAATTATACGGATTGCACGCGGAACGAAAATAAATCCGTTAATATCCGCATGTAATCCGAATTATCCGTAGTTACGGAGTTTGACTGCCGATTGTACTTGTTAACGAGTAAATTGGAGTGATGATTGCCATAACAACAAAACCGACAACAAAACCAATTATGACTAACAATACTGGCTCTAAAGTTACTGACAAATTTTTTGAGGCTTTGTCGACTTCGGATTCATAAAATTTGGCAAGAAAAATTAAGACTGTATCTAAAGTTCCAGATTTTTCGCCGACATTAATCATTTTTGAAGTGACCTTAGGAAATATTTTGTCCATTTTGGAAATGACATCAGAAATATTTTTGCCGCTTTGTATTTCTTTGGAAATGTATTTTATTTTTCTTCTATAAACTTCATTTTGCATACTGTCAGCGACAATCTCCAAACTTTCTGTTGCTGGCAAACCGCTTTTTAATAATGTGCCAAAATTTCGATTGAATTGAGCGAGGCTTAAATTTTTTACAATTGGGCTGACAATAGGCATTTTTAATAAAATAGCATGCCAAATTGGCTTAATTAATTTTGTGCGAGTAAGCCAGATTAAAAAAAATGTTAAAACTATTAATCCAGGAAAAATATAAATGCCGTATTTTACTAAGATATTCACAATATAAAGTAAGATTTGGGTAGACAATGGCAATTGACCTTGAAAAACTTGAAAAAGGCTCGTTAATTTTGGCAAAACAAAAATTGAAATACCGCCACCAACTAAAATTACAGCAGCTAAAACAATAATTGGATAGAGCATGGCTTGAGAAATTTTGCTGCGAAGCTCATTTTCTTTTTCTAGCTGAATTGCTAATTGCTCTAAACTTTCAACCAAAGTACCGCTTTTTTCGCCAACTCTAATTATATTAACGTAAAGATTTGAGAAGACTTTTTCATACTTTGATAATGCATCAGCCAGAGTTGAGCCTGCCAAAACTTTTTCTTTTACGTCTCTTAAAATATTTGAGAATCGACCAGTTGATTCTTCAAAAGCAACGTCTAAAGCATCGTTAATTGTAAGCCCAGCTTTAAGCATGACTGCCATATGCTTTGTAAACAGAGCTTTATCAGTTATTGTTATTCTGCCGATTGAAATGTTAAATTTTCTTGCCATTTTTGTTTTTTTCTAAATAATTGCTAATTTTTGACATTAAATCTTGCAAAGAAACATTAGCTTTCAAAATGTAGTCAAGCGCACCTAATTCTTTGCCAGTTTTAATATCGCTTTCTTGTCCGAGATTAGTTAAAATAATGACTGGAATTTCTGATCTTTGTTTTATTTTTAATTCTTTTAAAACATCAAAACCTGATTTTTTTGGCATGATAATATCTAACAATATTAAATCTGGCTTTTCTGTTTTTACTTTTTCCAAAGTTTCTTCTCCGTCATATGCTTGGATAACTTCGTACCCTAATTCTTCAACTTTGCTTTTTAAAACATTTTGCATTGTTGATTCATCTTCGGCAATTAAAATTTTTTTTAACATATCTATATTTAGTAAAAAAGTCAAAGCGACTTTTTATTCTTTTGTAACTCTCAAGACTTCATCTAGCGTAGTAACTCCAGAGGAAACTTTTTTTAAACCATCTTCAACCATTGTAGTCATGCCATTTTTGATTGCTTGATCTTCGATTTCTTGAGCATTGGCTTTTTTCATGATTAGCTCTTTGATATTTTCTTTGATTTCCATAACTTCGAAAATTCCAATACGACCAGAATAGCCAGTATTTTGACAAGCAGTGCAACCTTTGCTTTTGTAAACTGTTAATTCATGATCAACAACGTATTTGTCAATAAGTTGCTGAATTCTTGGATCTAACTGTTTTTTAAGAATATCAATTTTTTCTTGAGGAATTATTTCACTTGCACGACATTTTTCACAAATTTTGCGAACTAAACGTTGAGCAATTATGATGTTGATTGTTGAAGAAACTAAGAAAGGCTCAACTTTCATATCAATCAATCTAGGCAAGGTTGTAGCTGCATCATTAGTATGCAAAGTTGATAAAACTAAATGGCCAGTCATGGCAGAATTGATAGCAATACCGGCTGTCTCTTCATCTCTAATTTCTCCAACCATAATAATATCTGGATCTTGGCGGACTATTGATTTGAGACCTTTGGCAAAAGTCAGATTAGTACGCGGATTTACTTGAATTTGATTAACGCCTTCAATATCATATTCAACTGGATCTTCAATTGTGGCGATATTGACTTTTGTGGTATTCAAAATTTTTAAGATTGAATAAAGAGTTGTCGTTTTTCCACAACCTGTTGGACCAGTTGCCAGAATCATGCCCCAAGGTTTTTTGATGGCATTTTGGATTTTATCTAAATCATTTCCCTGCAAACCTAAATTTTCTAATGTGTATTGTCGAGCGCGTTCTGATAGAATTCTCAAAACAGCGTTTTCACCATTAGTGATTGGAATAATAGAAATTCTAATATCAATATCATTGCCATTAATCTTTTGAACGATTTTTCCGTCTTGTGCAGAAAAATGATCATCAGTTCGAAGCTTAGCCAATATTTTTAGACGAGAAATCAAAGCTTCTAAAAGATTTTTAGGCAATTCTAAAACTTTATGCAAGACTCCATCAATTCTAAATCTAACAATGATACTTTCTTTCAAAGGCTCAATGTGAATATCTGAAGCCCGATTTTGATAAGCATATTCAATCAAGGTATCAATTAATTTTACAATTGGCACTTCTTCAGCTTCTGGTTTTTTTATTTGAGCAATATCTTTTTTTATTAATTCTTCATATTTCTGTTCCAAACCTTTATTGTATAGATCTAAAGCCATTGAAATATCTCTTTTGGATGCATAATAAGGTATTACTTTTTCACCAGTTTTTTTCTCCATCAGGCTAATAAAATCTAAATTCTTTGGATCATTCATGGCAATCTTAATACCATTGTTATCTTTTCCAAATGCAATTGCATTCTGATTTTTGGCAACAATTTGAGGAATTATAGAAAAAATATTTTGGTCTATACCTTCACGTTTTAAATTAACAAATTTAAAACCTAGGTCATTTGCAATAAGCTGGCCAAGATTTTCATCGGAAATTAAATTTTTTTCAACAAGCATATTTTCAAGAGATTGGTTGCTTTGTTGCGCTTCTTTTAAAGCGTTATTGAAATCATCCTCCTTAATAAGTTTACTATCTACAAGCAGTTCTTTTAATTTTTCTGGTTGCATAAAAAATAATTATTTCTTTTCGAGTTCTTTTTTAATTTTATCAATTATCTCATTTATTGAATGATCTGACTTAACAAGATAATCAGCTGCTCCTAATTCTTTGCCTTGCTTGACATCGCTCTCTTGGCCGAGATTGGATAAAATTATAACTGGAATATTCTTAGTTTTTTCTTCTGATTTTAATTTTTTCAAAACTTCGAAGCCATTCATTTTCGGCAAAATTAAATCAAGAAGAATTAATTCAGGCATAAATTTTGCTGCTTTTTTAATTCCTTCTTCTCCATCTAATGCTAGTTCAATATCAAATCCTTCACTTTCTAATTTTGTTTGATAAATTTTTACTAAAAATTGATCGTCCTCCACAATTAAAATTTTGCTTTTTTCCATGTATTTAAAATTAAAAATAATCAACGAAAGTTATTTGGGTTTTAAATTGTTGTTTTACTTTTTAGTTTGAAATTTTAAGTTTTTTTGATTGGCAATGTAAAATAAAAAGTAGTTCCCTTTCCTTCTTGCGATTCAAATCTAATTTTTCCACCTGATGATTCAATAATTGATTTCGTGATATACAAACCCAAACCAGTACCTTCAGTCTGCATCCTTATTATATTATCAGCTCTAAAGAATTTTTCAAAGACTCTTTTTTGCTGATCTTTTGGAATTCCAACTCCATTATCTTTAATAGCAAATTCTACCATATGATCCATTTTTTTGCATGATAATTCTATTTTCCCGCCATCATTAGTATATTTTATGGCATTACTAATTAAATTTTTGAATGCCTCACCAATTCTTGTAGGATCAATAAAAAGTTTCGGTAATTTTGGTTCTGGATGATGGCAGAGCATTGTTATATTCTTTTTTTGTGACATCGGTTTTAATGATTCAACGATTTGAGACAAAACATCTTCAATTTGGACTTCTTTAGGTTCAATTTTTATTTTACCAGCTTCAATACGTGAAACATTCAATAAATCATTGACTAAGGTGATCATTCTTTCGTTAGAAGCGAAAACATCTTTGAGATGTTTTTCTTGCTTTTTAGTTATTTTGCCGACATCGCCTTCAAGCATCATTTCTAACAGCCACTTGATTGAAGTCAATGGCGTCCTAAGCTGATGAGAAGCAACAGAAACAAATTCTGATTTCATTCTATCTATTTCTCTTTCTCTTGTAACATCTCTGAATACAACAACGCAACCAATAATTTTTCCTTCTTTTGATTTTAATGGAGCAGAACTATCAGCAACGGGAATTTTTTTGCCTTTCTTTTTATAAAGAATAGTGTGATTTGACATAGATTGAAGATAGCCACTTTTTAATGCGTTCTTAACAAAATCATCATTAATATGACCATTCTTTTCGTTGATAAATTTTAAAATTTCTTTGTATGGCTTGCCCAAAGCTTCTTGTTCAGTAAAGCCAGAAATTTCTTCGGCTGTTTTATTAAAAAGTATTATTTTTTCTTGCTCATCAATGACAAATACTCCATCGCCAATGCTTTTCAAGATAATTTCGATCTTATTTTTTTCTGCCTCGCTGCTGTTTTTCTCATTTTGAATATCCTCTAGAAGATTAAGCGTAGCTTTTTTAGTATTTACTAAATCTGTATTCTTCTCTTCAATTAGCGCTACTTTTCCAGATAATTCTTTTGTTTTTGATTTGATCATGTTTTCCATTTCTGAATATAATGGCTTTAATTGCCTTAACATTGAATTAAAAGTTTGACCAAAAATTCCGATTTCGTCTTTTGTTTTAATATTTACTGGATGGTCAAAATCTCTTTTTTGAACATATTTAGTTGCTTCATTTAGTTCAAGGATAGGTTTTGAAAAGCTGTTAGCATAAAATCTGACGATAGGATATAAAATAATTATGAAAAAAAGTGAAATTGAAGCATACTCTAAAATAATGCTCCTCAATAAAGAGCCCAATAATTCAGAAGTGTCCCAATGCAATAGCAATATCCAACCTTGACCAGGATAATCTAAAAAACCTTTTTCTTTGACTGCTACAAAAATTTGATTTTTATCTTCATACTTTTTTTCAGTTGATGTAGCTATTTCGAGGCTTGAATCATTTTTTAATTGATCTAATGCTTTTAAATTATCGCTAAATTGCTTATTGATTGATTCACGTTTGTAATTAGAATAAATTATAATTCCATCTTTAGTAATTAAATCTGCGGAAAAATTTGTTTCTGGATTCTGGCTGTTTACAGCAAGCAAATCATTGATTTTAGTTGTAGGAAAACGAGTGACAACAGCACCAAAAATATTTCCGGATGAATCAACTAACGGTCCAGAGAAATGGAATGTGTAGGTATTTATGTATTCAGAATAAATTGGATATGGATCAAAATAAACCTCCCCATTGAGTGCTTTTTTTACGAAATCTTTTTGCGATTCATTGTCACCGATTCCAACACTTCTGGTATCACCAATTTTAATACCGGAATTATCATAAATCGACATAGACACGTAACGCTTGCTGTACTTTTCATAATCGCGCAGGTAAAACATTCTTTCTTCTAAAGAAGTCAACTCTGACCTCATCATTGGATCGTTAACAATAATATTAATATCCGATAGCCTTTCTGACATAAAACGATCTAAGGTATCAATTTTTTCCACAGCAATTTCAGTCAACTGTCTTTTTACTTCTCGACTTACTCTTGAATTAGTTATCAAAATCGAAAAAATTGAGTATGTTAATACAATTGAAACTGTTACAATACCGACAGCTAAAATAATTTTTGATCTAATTTTCATTTTTGATTATTTTAAAAAACTTGGATTAATAATCTGAGTGAGATCAGGAACATGACCTGTTTCTCCGCGATTTTGATAAAAGTTGATTATTTCTCTACCAATTGTAAAAAGCGAATCAGCTTGATTATTGTCAGTCATTAGTCGTATGTTTTCTTGTTTATTAAATTGATTGAGACCAGAAAGTCCTTGAAACATTTCCTGTTCTGTTGTACCTTCGGCTTTGGCCATGATCTTTGCTGCTTCTTCTTTGTTTTGTGATGTATATTCTTCGGCTTGTAGCATTGCTTTAACAATTGCCTGTACTGTCTTAGGATTATTTTTTACAAATTGATCATTAAAAGAAAGCACATCAGTAATTAAATTTGGCGTATCTCCGGCTTGAGCAATTACTTTATATCCTTTTGTTACAGCTTGAGATTTTATAGGATCCCAGGTATGAACAGCATCAACCTCTCCGCTTTCGAGAGCTGATAATACGTTTGGAGCAGAAATATTTTTCAGGAAAATATCTTTCTCGAGCAATCCATTTTTTTCTAATGCTGATAACACAAAAATGTGAGAAAAAGTATTTATGCCATCGACGCCAATTGTCTTGCCTTTTAAATCAGAAAGAGAATTTATATCAGGCTTTGCGATAATGACATCTGCAGAAATCGAAGCGTCATTAACGAAGACAACTTCTGAAGGAATATAGTTTTTAATGCTGTTTAGAACTGTATCAGAAAAAACTTCAAAAACTCCATCAACCTTGTTATCAATAAAAAGATTTTGAGCCTCTTGATAACTTTTTGTTAAAACTGGCTCAACATTTACACCGTTTTCTTTGAAGTATCCTTTTTCCAAAGCGACATAGATTTGAGCATGACCAACGAAGTTATCAAAAGCTATTTTGGCTGTTTTTGATTCTTTCGGTTTTAGAAAAATAAAATAACTGGCAACTGCTATTGCGATTACTAAAATTGCGACGATGATAATTATGATAATGTTACTTTTTTTCATTTTCTTGTTCTAATTCTTTTATTTCTTCCTTTAATTCCGCCATTTTTACTTCTCGATCTAGCATCACTTTATTCATTTTTTTAGATTAATTATAATATTGCTATTGCCCTCAGATTATTCTTCCTTGCTGTTCTTTTTCCATTTTTTTTATTTTTTCTTTTAGTTCAATCATTTTTAATTCTCTACCTATCATAAGGTTATTGAATCTTTCCAGTTCTTTGTTTCGTGTATCGAGACTGTCTCGAGTTTTGTATAACTCCAAAAGGCCACCGATATTGAAGCTTAAATTTTCAAGCAATTGCAAATCATAATCTTTGTAACCACCTTTTTTGTTGGCGACACAGATATTTCCAATTGTTTTACCTGCAATATTGATTGGCACTCCTAAAAAGCTTGATATAGGCGGATGACCTTGTGGTAATTTGCCTTTGCTTTTTGGATGTTTAAGCGGATTGTTTGATAGAATCGGTTTGCCTTCCGTAATAATTGCACCAAAAGTATTTTTTAAATCTTTGAAAATCATATCTTTGACTTTCATATTGCATTTTTCCCAACCTGGACGACTAATTGATACGATTTGCATCCAATCTTCTTCTGTCTTAATACCAATAAAACCGAATTCTGATTGCAAATAACTTACAGCAAAATTTTGAATTAGATCATAAACCTGTTGCATTTTTTCTGTTCTTAAAATTTGCGCAAAAAGATCATTAATTTTTCCTAATTTTTCTTCTTTTTTTACAAAACTGCTAACATCTTGTTGAATAATTACAATATTTGTAACCTTGCCTTCCGTATTGAAAATTGGAAAAATTTTGCTTTTGGTAATAGTTTTTACTTTATCAGCAGAAATAAATTCGATTGGCGGAGTCTCGACAATTTTTCCTTGCAATGCTTCTTTGACATATTTTATTGTGCCTTGTTTGATATTAGTAGGATTCTTGAAAAAATCTGTCCTATAAATTGTTGCTTTGGAAGGAATTTGATAAAGTTGCAGCATTGCTTTATTTGCCATAACATATTTTCCCAAAGAATCGAGAATAAAAGTTGGTAACGGAGATTGATTTATTAATTCTTGAAGAAATTTGGATTGATTCTTCAATTTTTCTTCATCTTGTTTTTCTTTTGTTTTGTCTTCATAGACGGCAACAATTTCATCATTACTTATTTTGTAGATATAATTATCTCGCCAACCAATAATTCTCTTATCCTTATACTGACCTAATGGAAAATGTTCGGGCTTACCTGTTTTCCATACTCTTTTAAAAACTTCAAGTATGCCAAATTTTTCAACGCCTGGAAAAACATTTGTTACATCTTTGCCAATAGCTTCTTCTTTTTTAATTTTTTCAATTTTTTCAGCTGCTGGATTTAAACTTTTGATTATTACATCTTGTCCATTATTTTTTACAGTATAAATTGCAACAGCGTTTTTAATACTCTCGAAAAGTTTTGAATATCTTTTTCGGCTTTCAATAACGGACAAGATATTCTTTTCGCGCTCTGCGCGAATACGAAGGACACTTATGCCAAATGACATATCACGAGATAGCTCTTCCATTAATTTAATTTCTTCGGGATTAATAGCATATGCTTTCGTTGAATATATTAAAAGAGCGCCAAATACTTTTTCTTTTCCGTTCTTTAATGGAATAGCAATACCAGATCGATATCCGCGTTGTAATGCAGCTTTTCGCCATGGAGTCATAAGCTTGTCAATTTCAAAATCTTGGACATAGACAGTTTCTCCACTGCGGATAGCAATGCCAGCAGGTCCGCGACCACGTTCTGCTTTTTCCGACCAGCTGAGTTTAGCATTTTCAATATATTCGCTTTCAAACCCTGCCCAAGCTACTGGACGTATAGTTTTTTCCTTATCATTTTCGGCATATCCTACCCATGCGAGACGATAGCCTGCTTGTTCGCAAATTATTTTGCAGATGGTTTTAAGTAATTTCCGTTCATCTTTTTCTTTTAATAAAGCCAGATTACAACTTGAAATAGCTTTTAAGGCGCGATTCAATGAATAAAGCGAAACCTCCATATTTTCTTCTTTTGTAACATCGCGAATAGTAATTATGATAACGTCGCGCAAATAGCTGATTTTTGAGGAGCTTACTTGGCCGATAAAAGTTGTATTGTCTTTTCTATTAAATTTGATTTTGATTCGACTCGTAATTTTATCTTCGAAAATATAATTACAAATATTTGTATTTCTGTTTGACTCACAAATCAAAGAACAAATATTATTATTAATTAATTCTTCTTTCAAATAACCAAATTGCTCTAGAATCCTTTTGTTAGTTTCCTGAATTTTGCCTTTCGAATCAGTGATAATCACTCCATCAGGTGCAGTATCAATTAATGTCTTGTAGTATTCTTTGGAAATATTAATTTCCTTTTCTTTTTTTATGAGATCAGTGATTTCATGAAGGGATACAATTTCACCAACTCTTTTTTTGTTTTCATCAATAATAGATGATGCACAAATTTCATAGAATATATGTTTATCTTTTTTTGTTATTGCTTCTACTTGATAAGGTTTAACTTCAGCTCCAGACATTCTTAAAGCAAAATTTTTAAGCATCATGGAAACGCTTTTGACAGTAAAAATTCCTGCCAGAGATCCAATATTTTTTCCAATTAATTCTTCTTTTGTATAGCCATCAACACTTAATATTCTATTATTTATATCAGTGATATTTCCTTTTAAATCTAAGATAACCAGAATATCAGTACTGGCGTTAAAAGCTTGATGGTAAATTGTATCATTATGTATTATGCTCATATTTTTTTCTAGAAAATATAAAACTTATTTTATTTATTTTCTTCTAATTCTTTTATTTTGTTTTTCAATTCTATTATTTTTAGCTCTCTGCCAATCATTAGACTGTTTAATGTTTCTAGTTCATTGGTTTTTTCTTCAGTTTTTTTAAAACTTTCGTCTCTCGCAAAAAGAGATTTTCTAAGGTTTTCACTTACTTTTTTGTTTTGTTCTATTTGAACATTTAATAATTTTTGGAAACGTTCTTGCTCACGCTGATAAATGCAGAATAGGATAAGAATAATTGCTAAAGAAATTAAAAAAATTATCAAAGTATATGTTGAATAAGGGAAACTAAAATATTTTGGCAAGCTAACATTTGAAAGATGAAGGAAAAAGATAATTAAAAGAATTGCATAAAAGATGATTGACCAATATAGTCCTTTTTTATAACCTTGAACCATAAAGATAATTGGTGGAAACATATAAACCCAGTACAAGCCTGTAGAATCAAATCCGCCTGTTGAGTAATTATGAATTGAAATGAATGTAATAGTTAAAGAGCCTAAAAATAATGCAGTATTCCAATATTTTGGAAAATTAATTAAGATTATTGCTGCTAAAAGCATCACAACAAAGACGAATTCTAAGATTGCAGTGCTAAAATCTTTTAGATAAAGATTAATGAAAGCGTAGGCTGAAAAGATCAACATTCCAATAATTGCCAAAAAATAAAAGAATCTTTTTTTACTAAAAATATATTGGGATTGAAATGAAATATTGTTCATGCTATTTTTTTATTTTTATAACAATCTGAATGATTGAAAAACCGGTGCAAAATATTTTGTATTTGATTCATCGAATTTCTTTAATTTTGCAAAACCTGTTAATAGATAAAGTTTTTTATTTTTTATTATAATTATTTGGGCTGTTTTAATTTTTGTATTGCCTGAATGTCCTTTGTAGATAACTTTTGCTGCTTTGTAAGGTAATTTTGTATAGTTCTTTACTCTAGTTGGATGTATAGATGTAACACCTTGAGAAAAACCTTTTGCATACTCAATTGCAAAACTGTTTGCTAATCCCAGATGATTTTTCTTCCAACTATTTATCTCAGAAGTTGAAACACCAGCTTTTTGAATGCTAAATAGAATTATGTTCTTACCATAAAAAAAACGGCTTCCCTTGCTGGAAGTGAGAGTCCAAGTTGAGGGAAGCAAAATTGAGATTCCTAGACCAGAATCTTGATAATTTATTTTTGTTGCAAAACAATTTGAAATGCTAAAAAATAAGCCGACAATTACCAAAAAGGCAGTTATTCTTTTCATATTGTTGTTTTTGTTATATCTAAATTTGACTATTTTATTATAACACAATTTTCTTTTATATTGAAGTACAAGATTCAAGGTAAAAGCAATAAGTTATAAACACTTTCTATTTTTCTAATTTTATTAAGATTTTTGTATTTGTATTATCATCATAAATAAAATCAATGTTGGGGACATTTTTATTGACTTCGAAAATTAGACTGCCACTCTTCTTTTGGCCAGGAGAAAGCGAGATTTCTTCTTCAAATACTGACTGATTATCATTTTGACTTGGAATGACTAAAGAAAATTCGCCATCATCTGGATCTTCGGAGCTAAAATATAAAATTGATATTTTTTGATCATCAGCAGTATTATTTTTTAGAGAAAAATCTATTTTATAAAAATCATTATCTTTTGCTGGCTGGCTAGATTTTAGATTTATTTTTTTATTTGAATTAATTTGCAAATCTAAAATTTCGTTTGAAATAGTTTGACCGATCGTTCCAGTATTTTGCTTTCTTTCATCTTGATCTTCGGTTGGAACTGTAACTATTGGTTCTTCTTCTAAGCCATCTAAAGCCAATTGCCATTTTTTGGCATTAGAAAATGATTTTGATTTTTGATTGTTAAAATATTTTATAAATAAGAATGAAGCACTTGAAATAATTAAAATGAAAATCAAAAGCCCAACAAAAATACTGAGGCTGATGATTAGCGTAGTATTATGTTGCTTATTCTGCTTTTCTAAATTTTTTGTTTTGTTTTGCATGGATGTGTTATTAAACACTGAAACACTAGAACACTTAAACACTCGAAAAAAAATACATATGTAGTGACCTATTTGAGTGTTTTAGTATTCGAGTGTTTCTTTGTTAAAGTTTTAGGGTGTTTTTGCGTCTTATTGTCTAATGATTTTATTTCAGACCAAAGCATTGCACCAATTTCTTCTGCTAATTTGATAGCATGCTTATAATCCTCTATTGATAAATATTTTTCTTTCATCGAAAAATGCAACAAATATTTTGATTCTTTCAATGAACCATATGAGGTTTCAAAAAAATTCAACTGAACAGCCGGTCTTCTTCTAGCATAGCCTTCGAGATAGTTGAGTATTACAGAAAGGCTAGCTCGACGAATTTGTGATGTAACTCCATATAATTCATCTCTTGGAAACTTTTTTGTTACAAGATAAACGAAATGCACATACTCATCCATTTTTAATTTCAGTTTTTCTTGGAATTTTGTCATGACGTTGAGATGAACACTTAAACACTCGAACACTTGAACACACAAAAATTTAATGTTTTAGTGTTTTTAAAAAAGTGTTGGAGTGTTAGAGTGTTTTGGTGTTTTTTACCAGCTTTTCCCACTCCTGATCAACATCTTTCTGTATTTTAACAATTAGATTACGATTGCCTGCTTCGAACAAGTGTGCGAAACGTTTTTGCGGTTTTAAAAATTCTTCAATTGATTTTCTTTTTTCTGGTTTGTAATTAATTTTGTATTTTCCATTTTCAACTTCGTAAAGAGGCCAAAAATTTGTTTCAACTGCAAGACGAGAAATTTCAATGCCTAAATTTTCATTAAATTTCCAGCCAACTGTGCAAGGAGCAATGACATTCATAAATTTTGGACCTTTTATTTCGAAAGCTTTATGCGCTTTTTCGTATAAATCTTGCCAATGAGAAACAGATGATTGGGCAACATATGGAATATCATGAGCAATAGCAATTTTTGTTAAATTTTTTCTTTTTTCTTCTTTGCCATGATGTTTTTTTCCGTCTGGTGTTGTTGAAGTTTCAGCGCCAAAAGGAGTAGCTCCAGATCTTTGAATTCCAGTGTTCATATAAGCTTCATTATCATAACAAACAAAAAGACAATTATGGCCTCTTTCTAACATACCAGATAAAGCTTGCAAACCGATATCATATGAACCTCCGTCTCCAGCAAAAGCGACAAAATTGCAATCCTCAATTTTTATTTCTTTGCCATTTGCATCTTGAATTGTTTTATTGGCTAAAGCTCTGTGAGCAGTTTCAACACCAGAGACCAATGCGCCAACTGCCTCAAAAGTAGAATGAATCCAAGGAACTTTCCAAGAAGTTGTCGGATAGATTGTTGTTGTGACTTCCATGCAACCTGTAGCATTAGCAACGATGACTGGCTTGTCTGATGCTTTGAGAATTGTTCTAACGATTTGAGGAATAGCAGTACAACCGCGACAAGTGCCGTGACCGGATTCTAAATAATTTGGTTTTTTTACTAATTCTTTAAGGGTTATCATATAGTTATAAAGTTTTTAAAGTTATAAAGTTCATAAAGTCTTGATTAGACCTGAAATTGTTTTTGATATTTCTAAACATAATTTATAATTTTCATTAAACTGTTTTTGATTTATGTATTCTAGTTTGAAAGCAATATATAACATTGATCTGACTTCAGCGCAAGAGCCTTTAGCGATATAAAGAAAATTTTTAAATTCTTTATTAGTTTTTCTTTCAAATCCTTCAGCAATATTATTCATCATTGATATCGAGGCTCTTTGAATCTGATCTCTAAAACTGAAATCTCTTGAATGCTTAAAAAGTTTATATATATTTAGACTTAAAGTTCCGGCTTTCTGCCAAGAAATAATTTCTTCAAATTTTTTAATTTTCATTTACTTTATAAACTTTATAACTTTAGGAACTTTTTAACTATGGAGCGTTGTTTTTTGTCTGTTCATTTTGCCTAAGACTGCTTTTGCTAAATCAGGTCGATTCGTAATCACGCCATCAACACCTAATTCCATTACCCATTTCAAATCTAGTGACCAATTGACAGTCCAGGTATTAATTTTAATGCCTAAATTATGGACTTGCTTGATTTTTTTTCTAGTTAAAAATCCATAATATGGATGCACATAATTCAGATCATTTTTCTGGATAAATTTGAGATTATTTTTTCTGAGTTGCCAACACAATAAAGCAATTTTTATTTGGCGGTCAATTTCTATTATTCTTAAAATAATTTTTCTATTAAATGAAGAAATTATTACTTTATAGCGAAGATTATATTTATCCAAAAGCGCGATTAATTTATCGATGCTTGCTAAAGGAATATTTTTTACTTCAAAGTTATAATTTGTTTTTCCTAAAGTTACTTTTATAACCTCTTCCAAAGTTGGAATTGCTTCTCCATGAATTTTAATTTTTTTTAAATCAGCAAGAGTAAAATATTGGACTAAACCAGAACCATCGGTCATGCGATCAATTGCTGAATCATGAAAGACAATTAATTCATTGTCTTTTGTAACTCTGATATCTAGTTCAATCATATCCGCGCCAAAAGTACATGCTTTCCTGAATGAATCTAAGGTATTTTCAAAAGCATACGAAGAAGCTCCTCTGTGTGCAATGATTAACGGATTATTAGTATTTAACATTATTACAAAATTGTTACATTGATAAAAATTTTGCATTCCAAAATTTTTATTTGTTAAATTGTTAGCAATTTAACAATTGAGCAATTAAACAATGTTTAGTGCAAAAATTTTGCCTTACCTATAAATTCTCCTTTTTCTAAGTCTTGAAAAACCTTTCTAATATCAGCCAAAACCGTATCATGACCGCCTAAACCGTAAATATATGATGCAACTTGTGGTTTTGATTCTAAAGAACTTAGAGACAGCATAACATCAGAATATAATGGAGGCATAGCGCCAAATGCAATTGATCGATCTAAAACTGCGACTTTTTTTGCATTAGCTAAAGCTTTGGAAATTTCTTGATATGGAAACGGACGGAATAATATTGGTCTAATTAAACCAACTTTTTGTCCTTTGGCTCTTAATTCATCAATAACAACTTTTGAAGTTGAAGCTGTTGAAGCTAAAATGATTATAATTGTATCAGCATCTTCTGTTTTATATTCTTCAATTAAATTATAATTTCGATTTGTTAATTTTGATAATTCTGAACTAATATTTAAAAATTCTTGGCCAACATTATTGTAGACATCAAATTGCTGTTTTTTTATTTCTGTAAAAGTGTTTGGCAATGACAATGGACCGTAAGTTGTTGGATTTTTAATATCCAAAAGCGGACGATCTGGTTTGAATTCGCCAACAAAATTTTTAACATCATTATCTTCTAAAACAAATGTTTTTTCAACACTATGCGAAGTTGTAAAACCATCTTGGCAAACCATTATTGGCAAAAATAATTTTTCTCCTAATCTTTGGGCAATGATTGAAAAATCATAAACTTCTTGATTATTGCCGCAAAATAATTGAATCCAACCTTGTTCTCTTGCTCCCATAGCATCTGAATGATCGCTATGGATATTAATTGGAGCTGACAAAGCACGCATTACAAGATGCATAACAATTGGCAAGCGCAATCCTGAAGCAACACCTAATACTTCCCACATCAAGGCCAAACCTAATGATGCTGTCGAAGTGATGACTCTGGCACCTGATGCAGATGCTCCAACACAAGCTGACATAACAGAATGTTCTGATTCAGCAGTAATAACTTTAGTATCAACTTTGCCATCAGCAACTAATTGCGAAAAAAATTCAATAATGAATGTCTGCGGGCAAATTGGATAAATTGAAACAACGTCAGGATTTATCTGGCGCATTGATTCAACTGCTGATTGAGAACCAGTAATGGCTTTAAATTTATTATTCATGTTTAGATTTTTAATATCTTAATATCTCAATATCCGAATATCGTGCTTTGATTAAAAAAAATATTCGGATATTATGATATTCGGAAATTTAACTCCTACTTCATGATTATCGATTTGTTTGGACATTCATGCGCACAGATTCCACAACCTTTGCAGTAATTCAAATCAATATAATCTAGTTTGTCATCTTTTGCCTTAATGCAATTTTCTGGACAATATTGGACGCATTGCAAACAATTTTGACATTTTTTTCGATCAACAATTGGAATCTGTAATTTCCAAGAACCAGTTTTATTACTAATTGATGAACCTGGCTCAATAATTTTTGCACCGATATGTAAATCTGACATAAATTTTATTTAATTTTCAATTTCTAATTTCTAATTTTTATTAAATTCCTAATGAATTAATTTCTAAACATCGACGATCAAAAATAGATTTAAAAATTAAAGCATTAAAAATTTAATAGAAATTAGAAATTTAAAATTATAAATTAAAACTATATGACTGAGTCATATCCGGTTTTTACAGCTTTAACGTTTTGATCAGTCAACAATTGTCCATATCTCGCTGGAAATTCTTGATTAATTGTTTTTACAACATGATCAAGAGTAATAAATTTTTGATTATCTATTTCTAAAACTTTAATCAAAGCGCCGAGCAAAACTGTGTTTGGAATTGTTTTGCCAAAAATTTCTTCTGAAATTTTATTGGCATCAACTGAATAAATTTTGGCTTTGCTTTTTAGAATTTGATTAATTTGTTCGCTTGATTTAGGAGAATTAACTAAAACCATTTGTTTTTCTGTAAAATCTTTAGCAACATTTTCAGTATTTAGCAAAGTTTGATCAATGACAACTGAAATATTTGGATTATAAACTTGAGAATAAATTCTAATTGGCTCATCAGAAATCCTGACAAAAGACATTAATGGCGAGCCTGATCTTTCTGGTCCAAAATATGGAAAGGCTTGAGCATATTTGCCATAATTAATAACGCTTTCAGCGAAAAAATGCGCAACTGTATTTGCGCCTTGTTGGGCTCGAGCATGAATTCTAATTTCAAAAATATTTTGCATGATAATTGACTTTAAGATAATTTTTTAATAAGATTAGAAGTTAGCACTTTCACAAACCAGGAGGACAAAAAATGCATTTAGGCAATAACAGAATTGTATTTTTAGTAGGACCATTTGCGATAAAGGTTGCCAAAACTTATATTTTTGATGAAATATGGCGTAATTGGTTTAATTTTGCTGGACTTAATGACTGCAGATCACCCATTAGAAAAATTAGTTTTTGGGATAGATGTATCAGAGATATCTTCTATGCAATCAGAAAACGTTGGCCATTAGCTATTAAGCATAATTGGCTAGAATTTGTTTATTCTGCTCGTTACAAACGGAAGAATATGATGCCAACTTATTTTTCAATAGGATTGGTCAATATTCAAAAAAGAGGATATCAAGCTGATTTTGATTTTCAAGCGGCAAAAGCAATGTATTTAGATTTATATAGAATTCATCCATTTGATCCTGATTGTAAATCGTTCAATCTTGGATCAGCTCAGCTTGCACATCATTGGGAACAAAATAATTTCTGTTATGATACTAAAGGTAATTTACGAATGATTGATTATGGAGATCCTGAAATTTTGTGGTTTTTACTTGAACATCCTGATTTTTTTGAACCTTTTCATAAGTCATCGAAGTGATGGCTTTTTTATTTGCAAATAACCAAGAAACAAGATACAAACAAATTTCAAATTAAAATAACCAAAAATCAAACTCGACGAGTTTGGTCATTGTAATTTGAATATTTTGATTTGTTTGTTTCTTGTATCTTGATCATTAGAAATTAATTACAGAACTTTTCAATTCCATTTGATTAAATATTTTCGACTTTTCCGCATCATTAGCTACCCTTGGCTGATTAAAATCTTCAATAATAACTGGAATAAATTCGGCTTGATTAAATCTGTTGTCTTTATATTTTAATTTAACTATAACACCTTCTTTTGTTTCTTGCGACCAATCTTGATCAAAAACAAAATTACCCATTGAATAAATTATGTATTTATCTTTATATTTTTCTGTTGTCTCAACCCAATGCGGATGAGAGCCTAAGACTAGATCTGCGCCATTATCAATTGCACTATGTGCAAAATTGATTTGATCTTGAATTGGCTTTGGAGAATATTCTTGTCCAGCGTGCATATAGACTATAACGCTATCTGCCTGAGTTTTAGCTTGGTCGATATCTATTTTTGCTTGATTAGCATCCCAAAAAGCAACGTCTGGTTCATTTTCGCTCAAATGAGTTTGGAAGTCAATACCGTCAGAATAAGTATAAGCTAGAAAAGCAAATTTTTTGCCTTTGCTTTCTAAAATCGCTGGCTGATGTGCTTCAGCGAAATTTTTTCCTGCTCCGCAAAACTTAATATTATTTTGATTTAATAGATCGAAAGTGAAAAGCAAACCTTCTGGGCCTTGATTTTTAGTATGATTATTTGCCATAGCCATAACATCAAAACCTGCTAATTTTATGCCTTCAATAAATTCTGGCTCAGCTTTAAAGCTCATACCTTCAGTAATTAAATCGCCTTGATTTAAAAAAGGAGCTTCTAGATCACCAAATGTGATATCGCCTGCTGACAAGATATCGCTAACTTTTCGAAACGGCAAAGCATTGTCACCAGATTCTTTGATTTTTACGCCAACATGGCGAGACATAATAATATCGCCAACTGCAGTTAAATTAATTTCCGAATTTGAATTTTCTGCTTTGTCTGCTGAATCTTTTGGAGCGGAGGCGGAATCTTTTTTTGACGAAGTTAAATCAATTATTGTTTCACCAGTTACTGATTTTTTATTATCTTTTGTAAAAAAAATAATCCCAACAGTTGCGGCAAGAATTAAGATAATGCCGATTAAAATTATTTTACTTGGTGACTTATTCATAAAATATAATACAAATCTACGAATCTATGCAAATCTACAAATATGCAAATATACGCGAATTCGCTCATTCGTAAATTCGTTGATTTGCATAAATTCGTATATTCGTATTATTTCAGCATTTTGAAATCTTTGCTATTCTGAAGTTTTTCTAATTTAAATTTCGCTCGGCCTTTAAACCTTTTTAATTTTATGATTAGATCTATTAAAGCAGCAATCCCAAAGCCAATTGTAAATAGCGCTAGATAATTTTTGTATGGCAATCCAAAAAGATAAAAAATACCTGTTCCATAAACAAAAACAATTGCAATTTCAGAAACTACCAGTTTGTCAGCGAACCATTCTCTTCTGATTAAATAGACAAAAACTATTCCAAGAAATCCAACAAAGACTACTGCAACATAAATTAAGAATATTAACTTTGGAAGATCGAGTCTGAAAGTAACAAACAAAACTGTACCTGCTACTAATAAAGTGTCAGCTATTGGTTCTAGCATGACTCCTAATCTTGATTTTTGATTAAAAAGACGAGCAATGTTGCCATCTAATGTGTCGGTTAAAATTCCGATTACAAAAAGCCATTTTACTAACCAAATATGGTTGTTAGTAAAAAATAAGGCAATAATTGTCAAAGCAATTATTATTCTAATGCTTGTTAAAATGTTAGGAATTTTTATAATGTCTTTTATTTTTGGTTTTTCACTTTTTCTTTGCATGTTTTATAGCTATATATAAATAATAAAATAAATAAAGATAAATATAAACGAACATGAACCAAGCAACATATACTTTAAGCGGAAGATCGAAAAAATAAAAAATAATTAGAGTGAATAATACAACGGCTGTAGATTTTGATTCTAACCTTTTGCCAAAATCCCAAAAAGAAATAATTTTTTTGCCAAATATTGAAAATATTAAATAGAAAAGTAAAATTATAAAAACAAATGGCAAACCAAAATACAAAATGTAAATTGGAAAATCTAATTTTAAGATTGCATAAATAAGACAAATAGCAATAAATCCAGCATCAGCATATGAATCAAAGAGCATGCCAAATCTCGATGTTTCTTTGAAATGTCTTGCCCAGCTGCCATCAATTTTGTCACTAACAATTGCTAAAACAACTAAAATCTGAAGAAGCAGAAAATTAATATCAGCAAAAAGGGCAAAAAAGACAACAAAAATTACAATAGATCGAAAAAGAGATAAGGCATTTGGGATATTGACTACACTTTTTTTACGAGAATTATGAATCATGAATTAAGAATTATGATTTGAATTTAGAATTATGAATCATGATTTTTTAAATGTTTTTGATTTTTTAATCAATCCATTTATAAGTTTATGGACAGTTATGCTTTGATTGGCAATTTTTTGAAAATCTTTGTTTGATAAATATTCAATATCTCTCGCAACTAAAATTTGATTTTGAAGTTCAGTTACAGAACCTAAAGAAGTATAATAAAATTTTATTTTTTCTTTGTAAGTTGGTCTGCTAAATCCCTCTGCAATGTTTGAGGTTATAGAAACAGCGCATCTTCTAAGCTGATTAATTAATCCAAACAATTCATCTTTGGGAAATGTTTTAGTAATTTTATAAATCATTATAACTAAGACATGCGCTTCTTTCCAAGCATTTAAATCTGTAAAAGATTTTATTTTTGTTTTATTCATTATTCAAATCATAATTCTTGATTCATAATTCTTAATTCTCATTCAATTTTTTTCTAACAAGTTCATTCACAACTTTTCCATCAGTTTTGCCTTTGACTTTTGCCATAACTTGCCCCATAACCTTGCCAAAATCTGATGGACTCGATGGCTTTACTTGAGCAATGACTTCATCAACGATTTTTTCAACTTCTGCTTTTTCTATTTGTTTTGGCAAATAGACTTTTAAGATTGCTAATTTTTGTTCTTCTTCCTTGACTAGATCTTCTCTTTTTCCAGCCTTAAAAGATTCAATAGAATCATTGATTTGTTTGATTTGGCGAGCAATTACAGCTTGAGTTTCTTCGTCATTTAAGCCTTGCTCTCTTTTTTTCTTGGCGATTTCTTCGTTTTTGATTTCAGAATTAATTAATCTTAAAATTGAAGATTTTTCCTGATCTTTTGCTTTTAATGCAGTAATTAAATCTTTATTGATTCGGTCTTTTAACATAGCTAAATTGTTTAATTGCTAAATAGTTAAATTGTTAAAATATTAACAAAGTTAACAATTTAACAATTGAACAGTTATTTTATATATTGTTGAAAAAAATTGTTGGCAACTGCTTTGTTTTTTTCGCCTGTAAATTTAATTGACATTCCATAAGAAAAACCGGCAATCAAAGCTAACAAAACAAAAATTGATGTCGCGATTGCGGTTCGTGAAATTATTTTTGTATCAATTCCAGCTTTTGTCCTGGTCAAAGTTTTTTTTGGCATGATAAAAACTTAGTAATTAGTAAAAAAGTAACTAGTAACTAGGAAATTATACCTATCACAATTATATTTACTTTATATTATCTTACAACAAAATAATACTTTTGAAAAGAAAAAAGCACTTGTTAAGTGCTTTTAAAATTAATTTTATTTAATTATTTTAAACCAATACTAAATAAAAACTTTTTTTGCGGAAATTTTTTGAAATAAGTTACAGAAAAATTATTTTTCTTAAGATTATGTTTTAACTTGGCATTTTTCCATATTTCTTTAATTTCTTTCCATTTTTTAGTTTTATCTCTAACAAAAAGCTCAAGATTTTTTTCTTTGGCTAATTTGTTTCTCTTTTTCAAATTTTTAAATTGTTTTGTTGTATATTTATACGTGATCTTTATTTTGAATTTTTGTTCAGTGGTTTTGGCTTTATATTTATTTAAGTTAGTTGTAATTTTCCAATACTTTTTCAACGCCATTTTTTTAGCTTTTTTAAATTTAGGCGGATACTTTTTAAATTTATCACATTTTAAATAATATGCATTGTTTTTTTTTAACTTTGCTGGTAATTTCTTGAAGAAAAATTTTAAATTACAAATAGAAAGTGTTTGACCATTCATGCTTGAAGACAAAATAATACGATCAAGAACTAAACTAAAAGCGCTAGAATTTACTGTCTCTGTACTTGTTACACCATCATTGCCAGTTACTCTGACCAAAACGCTGCTAATATTTGCATTTGGTAAATCAGTATTAGCATTCCAAGTTAGATGGACATCATTAGTGCCTTGCGAAGTGGAAATATTTTGTATTCTATATTCATCACTGCTATCGATTGTTGGCGTACCAAAAGTTGCTGAAGGATTTGAGAAAGTCATCTGATCTGACCATGTTGAGCCATTATCAACTGAATACTCAACTTTTGCTTTCATGGTATTATGATCTGGATCTTCAACTTGAAATGCGACAGAGACTTGCCCAGAATTATCCATAATCTGTGATGCGACTACACTTCCTGGAACTAGTGTGGGACGAAGATCAGTTCTATATGATTGAGCTTTAGATGTCAATCCTCCAGTTGCGGCATAAAGATAACCATCAACTGTAGCAAATCCAGTTACATTTGAAACACTGCTTCCAAAACCATCGCTATTTTTTTGTTCCCAATCAGTGCCATTTGTTGTTGCCCAAACTTTGGCATTTGAAGTAGTTCCATAAGTTCCTAAATAAAAATGATCTTGATAATTCATTAAAGAATAAAAACCTTGCGTGGTTGAATCACCAAATCCATCACTGCCAACTTGCGTCCAAGCAGATCCATCCGATGTTTTCCATAATTCAGCATTTCCAGAAGATTTCTCTGTTCCCGCATAAAGTTCGTTATTGAAAACTGCTAAAGACTTAACAGTCCTATTATTTGAGTCTCCGAAACCATCAGTGTTTGATCCTACCCAATCAGTTCCATCGCAAAGAGTGCAAGAATAAACACTGCTTGTCGTTCCAGTACCAAAATATCCTTCACCAGTATAAAGCTGGCTGTTAAACGTTGCCATTACTGCAACAGATGCGCTTGTACTACTAGCATCTCCAGTTAAAATAGTTGACCATGTTGATCCATCAAGAGATCTCGATATTCTTAAAGTATAAGAATCAAGTACGGTTGTATAATAAAGATAGCCAATATATAAATAATTATCTTTCGAGTATATTGAATTAATTGCGCGGATATAATTACTGCCAACTGGAATTCCATGAGTTGAATCAACGACAGTTTCCCAATCCGATTGAGAATTACAAGTTGATATTGGACATCTTTGAACTTCAGCTGAGTAGCCAGGGCCAACTGGAGTCTTGACCGATGTTGAAGCGTATAAATAATTATTGAATATATAAAGCGAATTTAAAGTATTGTTATTATTTTGATCATCAAAATAATTATTATTTATTTGGGTCCAAATTGTGCCGTCAGATGATTTATATACTTTTGCGCTACTTGTGGAAACATAAATGATTCCTTCATTTGAAACGACAGACGTAACATTTGTTACTGAAGTATCAATATTTGATTGTTCCCAAGTATAAGTTTCTGCCTTTGCAAAACCAAAGATTAAACACGCAAAAAGAATACTAAAAAAGACAACGCAAATTTTGTTTCCATTTTGTTTCCATTTTGTTTCCATTTTGTTTTAATTAAATTTTTTTATAGTAAATATAATATAACATGATTTTAAAAATAAAAAAAGCACTTGTTAAGTGCTTTTAAAATTAATTTTATATTATTTAGCTTTTTCGTTCTTCTAATTTTAGCTTAACCTCTTTTTCCTCGCCTTTATGTGAAATTTTTAATGTAACTTCATCACCTATCTTATATTTGGCAATTAATTTCGCCAAAGTATTATTAGAATCAATTTTGGTACCATTAAGCTCTAAGATAATATCATTTTCAACTAAACCTGCCTTGTCTGCTGGACTGCCTGGAGCAATAGCAACTTCATCTTGGCTCGTACCTCGTAAAACTAGAGCGCCATATTCATATTTCAAATTATTTTTTGTTGCTAAACTTTTGTTAATAATTTGATAGCGAACTCCCAAAAATGGCTTGGAGATTTTGCCATCTTTTTTTACTGAATCAATATCTGTCTTGGCATCATTAATTGGAATCGCAAAACCAATTGATTGTCCTGAATAATCCATCGCTGTATTAATACCAACAACTTGGCCATCGATATTAAGTAATGGTCCGCCAGAATTGCCAGGATTAATTGCAGCATCAGTTTGAATAATATTGTCTAAGCTTTCTACTGCTTGGCTGTATTGATCGCCAGCAGTAATTGCTCGACCAAGGCCTGAAACAACGCCTTTAGTAACAGTATTATGATATTCACCCATCGCATTACCGATTGCAATAACGTCTTGGCCAATTTGCAAAGCATCAGAGTTGCCAAGCTCAACTGGAGTTAAATTATTAGCATCAATTTTTAAAACTGCAACATCATTAGTTGGATCAATAGCTTGAATTTTGGCATCATATTTTTTATTGTCATTGGTGACAACAGTATAACTTGCCTCTTGATCTGAGACAACATGGCGATTAGTTAAGATAACGCCATCTGAAGAAATAACGAAACCAGTACCTCCGCCAATTTCTTGCTGGCCATTTTGTTGATTTTGATTTTGTTGCTGTTGCTCATTCAAACCAGAATCTTGAAAAAAATCTTTAAAAAATGGATCGTTTTGAAAAGGAGATGAATCGTATTGATATAATTTTTGCAGGTCTTTGGAAACAACAATTGAAACAACTGAAGGCTGGACTTTTTTGGCAACATCAATTGTTTGAGATTCTTCTTTGACAGTAATTATTTTGTCAGGAATTGTTAATTTTCGATTGCTCAAACTTTGGACAATAACATTGCCTAAACCACTAGAGGCAAAACCAGCAATTGTTGAAACGATAAAACTGACGACAACACAAATAATTACAACTTTCAAAATTCCTAAATTCTTTTTGGATTTAACTTTTTTTTCTTGAGTTGGAAAATTGACTTTTGAAACATTGCTTACTTTTTCTTCTGTTTTGATGTTTTGTTCTAAATTAGTATTACTTAACATATTTTCGGAAATTAGATTAATAACAATAATAGTATAAAGTTTGTTTCTGAAATTTAGCTGAAATTTTATAAGAATCAAGAATTATGAATAATGAATTATGTTAAAATTGCGAATTATGATTATAGATAATTTGAATATTAACTAAATCGTAATTCATAATTCTTTATTCATGATTCAACTCTATAATGTTTCAAAAGCCTTGGCAGCTTGTAATAATTTTGTTTCTTCGAAATGATTAGCAATTAATTGCAAACCAATTGGCAATTTTTTGCTGTCAAAACCACATGGAATGGAAATTGCAGGTACACCAGCAACGTTAGCTGAAACTGTCAAAATATCGTTCATGTACATCGCAACTGGATCATCTGAATTTTCACCAAATTTGAAAGCAGTTGTTGGAGTTGTTGGTGTTGCCAATAAATCAACTTGTTCAAAAACTTTTTTGTAATCTTCAATAACTTTTGTTCTGACTTTTTGTGCTTTTTTGTAATAAGCGTCATAATAGCCAGCTGATAAAATATAAGTGCCAATCATTATTCTTCTTTTCACTTCATCGCCAAAACCTTGAGCTCTTGATTCTAAATAATTTAAAAGCAAATCATTTGATTTAGAAGAATAGCCATAGCGAACTCCATCAAAGCGAGCTAAATTAGCTGATGCTTCGGCTGGTAATAAAACATAATAAACAGCTAAGGCATATTTTGAATGAGGAAGACTAACCTCTTGAATTTTGGCGCCAAGTTTTTCTAATTTTTTTATTGCTAATTCAACTTTTTCTTTAACTTCCGTATTTACTCCTTCTCCAAAACATTCTTTTGGCAAACCAATTTTTAAGCCTTTGATTACTGGAAATGTTTGATTAATTAATTCTTGAGTTTCAAGTTTTGAAGATGTGGAATCTTTGGGATCGTTTCCGGCAATTGTTGAAAAAATCCAGGCCAAATCTTCAGCTGATCTTGCAAATGGACCGACAGAATCAAAGCTTGATCCTAAAGCTGATAATCCATATCGGCTTACTCTGCCATAAGTTGGTTTTAGACCGTAAACTCCGCAAAAAGCTGCTGGCTGGCGAATTGATCCGCCTGTATCTGTACCTAAAGCAACTGGCAAAAAGTTGGCGGCAACTGCTGCACAAGATCCACCTGATGAACCGCCTGGAACATATTCTAAATTAACTGGATTTCTGGTTTTTTGAAAAGCTGAAGTTTCGGTTGATGAACCCATGGCAAATTCATCGCAGTTAGTTTTGCCCATAATAATCATGCCAGCTTGTTTTAATTTGGCAACTGCTGTTGCATCATATGAAGCAATATAATTTTCCAATATTCTTGAACCGCTGGTACTTTTTTTGCCTTTAACTAGCAGAACATCTTTAATGGCAATTGGAATACCTTCTAATGGACCAAGCTTTTCTTTTTTGTCAATTTCTTTGGCTTGGTTAATTGCATCTTCTTCAAAGACTTCCAAAAAGGCGCCAATTTTTGAATCTTGCTCTTTTATTTCTTTTAAGCAATCAGAAACTAATTCAGATGAAGAAATTTCTTTGCGTTGTAATTTGGCGGATAAATCGGTTAAGTTGAGTTTGTTTAACATAATTTGATAGATTATAAATAACAAATTCCAAATCCCAAACAAATTTCAATATACAAATTACAAACCGTCGTCTTTTGGAATTTGTAATTTGGGATTTGTTTGAAATTTGGGTTTTGTAATTTGGAATTTTATAAAATGCTCTTTACCTTGACTTGCCTATCTCTACTTTCAGGCGCACTTTCAACTAGCTCAGCAGGATTTTCGAAAGACTTGATTTCATCTGGTCGCATAACGTTTTTTAATTCAGTAACTTGAGCTGTTGGTTTTACATTGTCAGTATTAACTTCTGATAATTGATTAACGTAATCTAAAATACCAGTCAATTGCTTGGCAAATTTTTCTTTTTCTTGTTCAGTAATTTTAATGCGAGCTAATTTTGCAACTTTTTCGACTTCGGATTTGGTTATAATGTCTGACATAAGTTTAGTTTATAAAGTTCTTAAAGTTATAAAGTTTTTAAAGTCGACTTTACGAACTTTATAACTTTAAAGACTTTATGAACTGCGTGAATAATTTTGTAATTAAATTAAATCGAGGAACTCTTTTTCATTAAGAATCTTAATTTTGAGCGCCTTGGCTTTGTCATATTTGGAACCTGGCTCAGAACCTGCAACAACATAATTAGTTTCGGAGCTAACAGATGATGACACGTCTCCGCCTAAATCACGGATTTTTTTCTTAGCCTCGTCTCTGGAATATTTTTCAAGCGTTCCTGTTAAAACAAAAGTTTTGCCAGCTAATTTTTGAGCGATTTGCTTTTGTTTTTGGATCCTTATGCCATTTTTTATTAAATTATGAACAAAGTCAAGGTTTTTCTGATTTTGAAAATATTCATGAATGCTTTTTGCAACAACGCCTCCAATATCTCTAATTTTTTCTAATTCTGAAAGTGACGCTTTTTCTAGATTTTCTAAATTGCCAAAATGATTAGCAAGGTCAAATGCAGTTTCTTCGCCAACATGACGAATGCCTAAAGCATAAATAAATTTTGCTAGAGTAACATCTTTTGCTTTGTTGATTGAATTGATTATGTTGGTCGCTGATTTTTCAGCAAATCTTTCTAATGGTTTTAAATCATCAATTTTTAAAGTGAATAAATCTGAAGCATTATCAATTAAATCATTGCTGATTAATTGCTCAATTATTTTTGGACCTAATCCTTCAATATCAAAAGCAGTTCTTGAAACAAAATGAGTGATTGCTCGCTCTTGCAAGGCAAAACAATTTTTGTTGGAACAATAATAAGCAACCTCTTCTTTTTTTCTAAAAACTTTTGATCCGCAAATTGGACATTTGCTTGGCATGTGGAATTCTTTTTCTTTGCCAGTCCGTAAATTTGTGAGAACTTTAACAACATCAGGAATAACATCGCCTGCTCTTTGAATAATAACAGTATCGCCAATTTTAATTCCTAAACGCTTGATTTCATCCATATTATGCAAAGTGGCATGCGAAATTGTGACACCACCAAGTGGCACTGGCTTCAAATGTGCAACTGGCGTTAAGGCACCAGTTCTGCCTACTTGAACTTTAATATCTTCTACAATAGTTGTTGCTTCTCTGCCAGGAAATTTGTAAGCCATGCAACCACGAGGTGCTTTGCCAACAATTCCTAATTTTTGCCACAATTTGTTATCGTTAATAATAGCCACGACACCATCAATTTCATATTCTAGCCTATTTCTGATTTTGCCAATTTTTTCGTGATATGTAAAAACTTCTTCCATGTTATTTGCTAATTCAGTGTAAGGATTAATTCTAAAACCTAAACGATTAAGCATTAAATGTTCTTGCTCATGAGTTGTTTGGCCTAAGTCTGTGATAACATGATAAACAAAACATTTTAGTTTTCTTGAGGCAGTAATTTTTGGATTTAATTGCCTGATACTACCTGCAGCAACATTTCTCGGATTGGCGAAAATTTGGAGATGATTTTTTTCTTGTTCTTTATTTAATTTTTCAAAATCATTCTTATCTAAGTAAATTTCGCCACGAACTTCTAATTCTGAACTATTTAAATTAAATTTTTCTAAAAGCTGATCAACTTTTTTTAATTCAGTTGAATTATAATTTTTGAGATAAATTTTGTGATCTTTTTTTTCTAAATTAAGAGGAATGCTTTCAATTGTTTTTAAATTTATGGTCACATCTTCACCGATAAAGCCATTACCTCTAGTTGAACCTAAAATAAATTGACCATTTTTATAAATTAATGAAATTGCCAAACCATCAATTTTTGGCTCGCAATAAAAATTAAATTCTTTTTTTTCTTTTAAATAATTCTCCATTCTCTTTTGCCAATCATGCATATCAACTTTTGAAAAAGCATCGTTAAAAGAGAGCATGCGAACATCATGCTTAACTTTTTTGAATTCTTTGAGCGCTTCTCCTCCCACTCTTTGAGTTGGAGAATCTGATGTTATAAATTCTGGATATTGCTGTTCTAATTTAAATAATTCATTTTTTAAAGAATCCAAAGCAGAGTCAGAAATTTCTGGCTTGTCTAAAACATGATAAAGATAACGATGATGGTTAACTTCTTTTTTTAATTTTTCAATTCTGATTTTAGCTTGTTGCTTATCCATAATATTGTTTCTAAATTTTGCTAGAGAGAGAGTACAATACCAACATTGGAAATTTCTTTATCTAAATTATCATAATCAGCGCCGATAGCCATACCTTGTCCATATTCGCCGACGCTAAGCATTCCACCATAAGAAGAACGCCAGGCTGTTCTAGCAGCTCTGCCATATATTTCGCTTTGTTTAATTGCGTGCATGAAAATAGCTTCTAATGGATTTATTCTATAGTTTTTATTTATTTTAAGTTCTGATAATTGCCTTGATGCTTCTTTCCAATCTTGTCCATTCAATTGTTTTAATTCTGTCAATCTCTCATCACTGCACTCAGCTAGTTCGTCTTCACCTGCCAAATTGTTTTGTCTTAAATATTCTCTTAAAAATTTTGTTTCTTCAAAACAATCATGGCCCATAGATCCTTTAAGAGTGCTCCTACTTAGTAGCTTCCAAGATAATAAATTTGAATTTGTTGTAAAGAAATTTTCTCTACGATCGTCATTATAATACCATTCCTTTTCTCTTGGATGTTTATACATCAAAGATCCTCGACCTCGTTTTTCCATTTCGGCGCTAAATTTATCGTTTAAGCTTTTCATTGTAACAGGTGTTCCATCTTTGAATTTATCTGGAAAAAGAAAAAGCTGAAATCTTTCTCGCAATTCTTCTCTTGGAGTTCTAGCGATTAAATCTTTGATTTGCGGATCATCTAACTTTTCTCGTAGCATTTGATTAATTCTTTTTCTTTCTTCTGGAGTGTATTCAAATAGCTTTTCAACTCTTCCATTCTCTTCTTGAACTGTAAAATATGCTTCTATTTCATCTGGACCCATATAGCTTTCGCCAAATAATCTCTTTGCTTCTATTCTTGGATCTGATTCTATCATTTTTTCTAATGCTTCTCTTAATTCTAAAACCTGACCAAGCAAAACTGGTTTGTCTTCTTCAATTGCTTCAGCTATCTTGTTTGCTTCTGCAGCAAATTGATCTAACTCTTTTGATTTTTCAAGTTCAAAACCAGGAGCTTTTTTTACTTCTTCTGATTCTTTGATATCTGTTAGTTGTGGTTGTTGTTCTGGTGATGATGGCATTTGTTAAAATACTATTTTTTTAGTTTTTCAATTCTGATTTTGGCTTGTTCTTTTGTCATCAAATTATTTATCTACTTTTAAACGCATAATTTCTAGCTAACTCAACTAGTCTTCAAAAAAATTAGCAGGAAAGTGCAACGCCCAAATTCGAAATCCCTCTGGTTAAATCATTCCCATTCCATGATTGACCAATACCTATACCATGTCCATAAAAACCGACGTAAATATATCCACCAGAAGAAGAACATTTGGCTGTCCTAGCGCTCATCAACACGCTTTCCTTGATTGAATGCATAAAAACAGCTTCTAAAGGATTAATTCGATAGTTTTTATTAATCATGATTTCTGATAATTGTTTTGCCGCTTTCTTCCAATCACGCTCATTTAGTTGCCTTAATTCTACTAATCTCTCATCGCTACATTCGTTGAGTTCATCTTCAGTTGCTAAATTGTTTTGTCTTAAGTATTCTCGTAAAAATTTTGTTTCTTCAAAATAATCATGATTCTCAGATCCTTTAAGATTGCCTCTGCTTAATAGTTTCCAAGATAATGGGTTGGAATCAGACGTAAAAAAAGGTTCTTTATTTTCCTTGTTATAATACCAGCAATCGTTATCGTCAATTTTGCCATGAAATAATTCTCCTAAGCCTCGCCTTGTCATTTCTGGCTGGAATCTTTCATAAAGACTCTTCATTGTAACAGGCGTGCCATCCTTGAATTTATCAGGAAAAAGAAAAAGCTGGAATCTTTCTCGCAATTCTTCTTTTGGTGTTCGCTTAATTAAATCTCTAATCTGCGGATCATCTAATTTTTCACGCAACATTCTAACAATTTTTTGCTTTTCTTCAGACGTATATTCAAATAGTTTTTCACCATTTTCTAAAGTAAAATGTTTTTCAATTTCTTCAGGTCCCATATATCCTTCACCAAATAGTCTTTTTGCTTCTATTCTTGGATCTGATTCAACCATTTTTTCTAATGCTTCTCTTAATTCTAAAACCTGCTCAAGCAAAACTGGTTTGTCTTCTTTAATTGCTTCAGCTATCTTGTTTGCTTCTGCAGCAAATTGATCTAACTCTTTTGATTTTTCAAGTTCAAAACCAGGAGCTTTTTTTACTTCTCCTGATTCTTTGATGTCGGCTAGTTGCGGATATTGTTCGGGTGATGAAGGCATGATATATTTATTAGAAAACAGAAAATAGAAAACAGTGCTTGTTTTTTTCCTGTTTTCTGTTTTCTCTTTTTTATGATATCATAAACTCATGAAAAAGTATATTTCATGTTTTATTTTAGCATTAATATTATTCCTGTTGGCACTGGCTGGTTTTTATTTTTATATTTTAAAACCAAGGATTGATAATTCGGCTAATAAAGCCAGGATAACTGAAAAAATAAAAAATCTTGTGACCAATGAAACTGATTTTACTTTTGCTGTTGCCTCTGATTCTGGCAGACAAAATGATGATTTGAACAAAATCTACAAACAAATAGTTGAAAAAGTAAACAAAAGCAATGCAAAATTTTTTATCCATTTAGGAGATTTTACACAAAATGGAACTGATGCTGAATTTCAAGAATTCAAAAATTATATGGCGAAAAATTTGAATATTGCTTATTATATTGTTCCTGGCAATCATGATATTCTAGCTGATGAACAAGATAAATCTGTTTTTTTAAATTATTATAAAGATCTTTATCAATCTTTTGATTATGAAAAAAATCATTTCGTAATTTTGGATAATTCATGGAATTTAGAAGGATTTTCTGATGAACAGTTAAACTGGCTTAAACAAGATTTGGCAACAAATAAATTTCCAGCTTTTATTTTTATGCATCGACCAACAAAAATTCCTTTTGAAGATGTTTTTGATATTAATGATGGCGGAACAAAGCAGACATTTGCAAGCTATGATAAATTTTATGAAATAATTAATGAACCAAAAAATAATGTCAAAGAAGTATATTCTGGACATCTGCATATGTATTTTCCATTTAATTTGCTAAGTATTACAATGACAATTGTTGGAAGTGCTGGATCTTTACCTCAATATGATTTTATGAAAAATGATGACAGTTATTATCATTATTTTGAGGTAAATACAAAAGGAAAAGATCATGCTAATCGAATGATTGAGATAGCGGAATAAATTTTTCTCGAATTAAATCTCTAATACTTTTCTCTAATTAATCTCTAATACAAAAAAGACTAGATTTTATCTAGTCTTTTTATTATCTTAATTTATCGATATGTTCTTTGATAAGATGTCAAATAGAAATTATTTTTTTTATTCTCTTTGTTTTTCTTGACTTTGATTGTCTTTGCCTTGCTGATACTTGAAGCTTTGAAATAAAATTGTTCTTGATAGTTATAATTCCTTACATAAATCTTGCGATTACCTGTAGGAACGTTTTTTATAACATAATAGCCTTGGCTATTGGTGGAAGCATAAATATCTGAATTGACTAGATAAACATAAATACCAGAAAGAGGTTTCTTGGTAACATTGTCAAAAACATAACCAGAGATATTACCAGCTGTTGTTAATTTAAAAGTCTTTTTAGTTCCTTTTTTGATTTTCTTATTAGTCATTTCATAATTAACGTAGCCATCTTTACTAACAGTAATTTGATAATTGCCAGTTGTTAAGTGAGCAAAACTATATCTGCCGCTTGAATCAGAATATGTTGTAGAAGTAATCTGTGGATCACTGATTAAATTGACTTTAACCATTGCGCCTTCAATTTTTGTATTTTTCTTGGTCTTAACTTTACCTGAAAGAGAACCTTTCTTTTTGCTTAAGGTAAAATTTTTGGAAAGGCTTGATTCATCAGATGTTACAGAAATATTTTTTGATTTTTTTGTATATGCAGAAGTATCATCGCCTGCAACTTCTAGAATATATTTTCCTTTGGCAGAAAAATCACCAAAATCATCTGGATCTCCTGTCCGACCAAGATCAATTTGATAGTTACCATTTGCATCGCTTTGTGAAACAGCATAAGCGTCATCATCGCCTAAACGATAGACTTTGACAACAATATCTGCTAGATTCGTTCCTTTTTTCGATTTTATATTGCCAGAAACATGACTTTTTCCTGTTAAAGTAACATTTTGTGAAAGAGTTTGATTATCGACAATTGCTAAGCTACTTATATATACTGGCAAATAACCTTCTTTGAAAACATAAGCCTGATAATTTCCTTGCGCATTAATGCTTTGGCTCGAACCATATAGCGGAGTCGCATAATAATTACCTAGAATATCAGAATAGGAATATTCATAAAAAGATTGGCCATTTTTATCCCACATATAGAACAAAACTTCATCAATCGGATTGCCACTACTATCGGTGATTTTTCCAGATACCATTCCATGATGACTCATGGTAAAATCGATGTCTGCTTGATTTACACCATCGACAATTGAAATAGGTCTAGATTGCGGATAAAAATATTCAGAATGAGCTATTATATATCCTACTTCGTATATATAATTAATGTCATTAGGAATTAACGTATAGCTATCAGTGATCGGTGCGTCATCAACAGTGAAAGTATAATTACCATTGGCATCAGTAGTATCGACATAAACATTGCTATTACTGCGGAGATAAACAGTATCGCCTATTACTGGATCACCATTGGTTTTTAAAATTTTCCCAGAAATTGTAGAATCAGCCAAAGCAAAATGACTGATTCCAAACATTAGGCAAACACAAAAAATGCCTGCCAGATAATACTTGATCTTGTTCATTTTTTTTTATTTTATTTTTTATAATAAATAATACGAATATACGAATGAATGCAAATGTTGCGAATATGCGAATCTACTAAAAATATTGTATCACACTATGCCTAAAAAGCTAAAGTACCAATTTATAATTTGAGTGCCAAATAGAATAGAAATAAAAGTTGCAAAAGTTAATAAAGTGCCATATGGCATTTTGTCTTTGAGATCTTTTTTCTTTGAAATAATTAAAATGATACCAATAATTGCTCCTAAAACAAAGGAGATAAATAAAGCAACAAAAATATTTGGATAACCGATCATTAGACCGCATAAAAAACCTAATTTGACATCGCCTGCTCCCATCCATTTTTCTTTGGAAACAAGGACTAAAAGCAGAAAGAATATTCCTGGAATTAATGAGCCAATTATTAAATTAGATATTGGGATATTGGGATATTGGGATATTGGGATAATTTGCAAAATCAAAGTTATAATTAATGCTGGATATATAATTTTATTCGGAATCAAATAATGCTTAAGATCGTAAACAAAAATTATTATCAGGATGCTTGTGAAAAAGAAATAGATTAAAAGCTGTTCTAAAATAACAAGAAAATCAAGATTAATATTATTAATATCAACAAATTTGAAAAATAATAATAAAAATGAAATTGCAGTTGTCAGCTCAACTAATGGATATTGCCAAGAAATTTTTTTTTGACAATAACGGCATTTTCCTCTTAAAAAAATGAAACTGAAAACAGGAATTAAATCCCAAAAATTTAAATTGTGTTTGCAGTTTGGACAATGCGAGCCTGGCGAAATTAAGTTTTGATGAAGATTGAGACGGTTTATGACAACATTAAGAAAACTGCCGATAACTAAACCAAATATTAATATTATTACGCTAGCTAGGATTAACATAAGATTCATTATTCTTTATTCATAATTCCTGATTCATAATTCATTGATTATTTCCTACACAATAGAAAAGAGAATCGTCATTGCAATCTATTGATGCTCCGCAGGTAATTTCATTATCTAAATCTCTTTTTAGGATATCTTTATTATTACGATCTAATTTGGCACGCAAAATATAACATTTGGAGAGACTACGAATATAATCGTAATTATTACTTGGATTTGGATCCTTGGGTAATCCTCTTGGAAAATATGAGGTAAGATTTGATGATAAATTTTCTGGATACTGACCTGTTGCATTGTTATACATTTCAATGGCTTGAGAAATCTGATACAAATCAGAAACTCGCCGAGCATCACGTGCTTTTTTTCTGGCATCATCAACGCCAATTAGAGCAATTGATGCAAGAATTCCGACGATAGAAACAACAACTAGTATCTCAATTAAAGTAAAACCCTTTTGGTTTTTCATAAAAATCTAAAAAATGGACGCCAATCTTTTGCTAATTTATGCAAATTATTTGCCAATCTATTTAGTAACTATTAGCAAAATATTAGCAAAAATTTGCAAATGATTAGCGATATTTTTTCTTGTTTTTCTAGAAACATATGTTAAACTGGCGGAACATTTTTTGCTCCGCCAGTTTAAATATGAAAATTATGGATTTGCTAATGTAGGTGCAGCTGCTTGATCAACTTCTTGTACTCCATCTGGATTTGCTACAATGTAGCAAGTGTTTGTACAAGTTTTTTCTAATGTTCCATAAACAACATAATCTTGAGAATCAGCAACATTGTTTACCCAAACATAGCTTCCTGAACCTGGATCTGATGGCGCTGTTGGCATATATGTGCCAATTGCTGGAACTGCTGCACCAGCGTTTGTTACATAAGCGCCATTATCATCATGATACAACTCCATTGCCAAGGCTACTTGGCGAACATCTGATTCGCGTCTTGCATCTCTTGCTTTTCTTCTTGCTGTGCCTAAAGCAACGAATACGATGGCTGCCAAAATACCAATAATAGCAATAACAACCAACAACTCAATCAAAGTGAAACCTTTGTGGTCTTTCTTTAACGTGAAGAACTTTTTCATTTTTTCTTTTTCACCCCCTTTCAAATAAATTAATTTATAAAATGTAGAAAGTAGCAAGTAGAAAGTAGAAAGTAGACTTACTACTTTCTACTTACTACCTGCTACATACTACTCGTTATAATAGCATACTCAAATTTTTCTGATCAATTGCATAAGCTAAGGCATTTTCTTTGCTGATTATTTTTGATTTAACCAATTCTGCTAATGAAGTATCTAAAGAAATCATGCCTTCTTGTTTGCTGGTTAAAATTATATTGTTTAACTGATATGTTTTGCCTTCGCGAATTAAGTTTCTGGCTGCAGCATTGATTTTTAAAACTTCGGCAACAACAATACGGCCTGGCTTGTCGATTCTTGGAATTAGTCTTTGAGATATCATGCCCAATAATGAACTAGCTAATTGAAATCGAATTTGTTCTTGTTGATGAGGCGGAAAAACACCAACCATACGGTCAATTGTATCGGCAGCGTTATTAGTGTGTAAAGTTGATAAAACTAAATGACCTGTTTCTGCCAAAGTTGCAGCTGTTGATATTGTTTCCAGATCTCGCATTTCACCGACAAAGATAACGTCTGGATCCTGACGCAAACAAGATTTTAAAGCTTGCGGAAAAGAATGAGTATCAAGATGGACTTCGCGCTGATCAATTAAGCATTTGTCTTGAATAAAAGTATATTCAATTGGATCTTCAATAGTAATAATATGATCTGACCTTTGCTTGTTAATATAGTCAACCATTGCAGCGACTGTTGTTGTTTTTCCATGACCAGCAGGACCGCAAGAAATGAAAAAACCTTGTTGAGCACTCGCAAAACTTTTTAAAATTTCTGGCAAATTTAATTCTTCAAAAGTTTTAACTTTTGCAGGAATTAATCTTAAAGATGCAGCTAGATAGCTTTTTTGAAAATAGGCATTAACACGAAATCTGCCTTGATCATTATAAGCGTATGAAAAATCAAACTCTTTATCTTGCATCAGAATTTCTTTTTGTTCATTTGTTAACAAACTCAAAACTAGATTTTCTGTTGTTTCTGGTGTCAGTACTTCTTGATTGGCAATTGGAATTAACTTGTCATCAACTCTGATTGTCGGTGGCTTGCCAACTGTGATGTGGAGATCAGATGCATTTTGTTTTATAACTTCTGCTAAAAGCTCTTGAAGTTGCATATTTAAAAATATAAAAAACTAAAAATATAAAAATTTTGTGGAAAAAATGTATTCAGTTGTTAATTTTGATTTTCAATGTTAATAAGTTCTTAGATATAATATAGCAAATAATAATAATTTCATCAATTAAGATACCCACAAGTATTAGAAAACAGAAAACAGAAAACAGAAATTAGAAATTTTCGATAATCTCTAATATTGTTGTGCTGGAAAAACCTTTGCTGTTTAAATAATAACCTAATTTGCGATAGATTGTTTTTTTGTCTTTAAATTTTAATTCACGCATTTTTTTGTCTGCTAAAATTTTGGCTAATTCTATTTCTTTTTCATCTGGATAATTTTCATCCAAAACTTGACTGGCTAAATCTTTACTAATCCCCTTTTTAACTAATTTTTTATAGCATAACATTCTGCCACATGGTCTGTTTTTTAATTCAAATTCTAAAAAGGTTTTCCCATATTCATTATCATTAAGATAATTTTTGTCTTTTAAATATTTTATGACTTGAGTAATTATTTCTGGCTGGCAGTTTTTCTTTTTTAATTTATCTTCAATTTCAAAAACAGTTCTTGGATATTGAGCAAGAAGCTTTTGTGAATAAATTATGGCTTGATTTAGTTGTTGATTTAACATATTGTTTAATGTATTGTTCTTTCCACAAAAAGGAGGGAGAGAAGATGACAGGACCATTCAAGGATGAATGTCAAGTAATGATGGAAAGATTGGAAGAGATTGAAAGAATGGATTGCTTGACATCTCAGGATTATGCACAAAGAAGAAATACCTTAAAGAGGTTTTATGAGGAAGAAAGCGGGTTGGTGCCAATGGTTTCTTTGCCCTTTGATCTTACTCATGGTTTTCGACAAATATTCGTGAAATTTTTTCCAAATGGCAAAGTAATTGTTTGTTTCACATTTTATCACCATAATTGCGAAGTACAAAACGGAAATGACTATTTGATTGATCAACAATATGATCTTTGTGATATTGATGGAAATTGTCGAGGAGAAAGTGTAATGAAAATGCTCAGTTTTGCTGAAAGAGGAGCTAGAAATTCATTGGAAATTGCTCAAACAACTTTAGATACTATTCTGACAGCACGATCAACATTTGTACGTAAACGACTAAGCTCTTTGTGAGGCTATCTTGCCTCTTTTTTTATTATATAACAATTGAACTATGAAGCAATGAAGCAAAAAAAACAATCTGACAATTAGTCTTGAATTTTTGATAATTCTGTAATATAATTATCGAGACTAATTTAAACCAAATGATTGACGAAATACCAAAGATATTAAATAAATTTTCAACAAATTTGAAAGAAGCAATCAATATTGCTTTTTCAACTGCACAAAAGTCTGGAACTAATCAATTAAGTTCTGATTTTTTATTGTATGGACTAGCCTCCCAAAAAGGCGGAATTGCTGCTGAAATTTTAAAAAATTCTGGATTAAAAATTAATGAATTGGAAGTAAAAATTATCAAGCAAAAAGATAATTCTAATAATGCAAATTTAGGAAAATTATTGAGTAACAAAAATAAAACTTCTGAAAAAGATGATGATTTTGTATCATTAACTGACGATACAAAAAATTTGTTGCTAAAATCATTTTCATGCGCGAATAAACATAATCATAAATTCATTGGAACTGAACATTTATTATGGGCAATTTTACAAATTAAAAAGTGCCAAGCTTTTGTTTTATTGCGCGAATTGAAATGCGATCTCAAATATATTATTGAGCAATCAGACATTATGCTGAAAAATACTGAAAAATTTGCTGACATGACCAAGCATTATGAAGGATCGAATAAAAAGGACAAAGAAGCGTTGAGTTTTTATTGCAATGATATTTGCGATAAAAATTTCTTGAAAAATTGCGATAAAATTGTCGGACGAGAAAAAGAGATAGATCGAATTATTAATATTTTAGGCAGAAAACATAAAAATAATCCTCTACTAATTGGCGAGTCTGGAGTTGGAAAAACAGCCATTATTTTTGGATTAGCAAAAAAAATATTTGAGAAAAAAGTGCCTGGTTTTTTGAAAGATAAAAAAATCTTTAAATTAGATTCAGCAAAATTGATTGCTGGAACTGTTTTTCGCGGTGAATTTGAAATGAGATTGAAAGCATTGATTGATGAATTATCACAAAATAAAAATGTGATCTTGTTTATTGATGAAATAAATTCCATTATCTCAATGGGCCAATCAAATGGCGCTTTTGATGCCGGAAGTATTTTGAAACCTGCAATGTCGTCCAATGATTTGCAAATTATCTGTACTTCTTCTTTTGCTGATTACAAAAAAACAATTGAGAATGATAATGCATTAGTACGCAGATTTCAGTTAGTTAAAATTGTTGAGCCAAGTGAAATAGAAACTATAAAAATATTAAAAGGATTAAAAAATAATTTTGAAAAATTTCATCGAACAAAAATTTCTGATGATGCACTTGAAAGCGCTGTTTCTTTATCAAAGAGATATTTGCATAATCGATTTTTGCCTGATAAAGCAATTGATGTTTTGGATGAAACTTTATCGCGTTTAAAAATCGAACATGGCAAAACAATTATAAATGGCGAACTTTCGACTCTATCTCAAAAACTTGATGAAATTAAATTAATTAAAGAGAAAAAAGTCAAAGAAGAAAAATTCAAAGATGCTTTAATTTTGAAAAAAGAAGAATTAGCTTTGCATGAAAAATTGAATGAAATTTTAGATGATACAAATACTTGGCCAGAAATATTTAGTTCCGATATTGCCAAGACATTATCATTAATGACAAATATTCCACTTGATACATTAGTAACAAAAGAAAAAGAAAAATTATTAAATTTGGAAAATATTTTAGGCAAGAAAGTAATTGGTCAAGAACAAGCAATTGAGCTAGTTGCAAAATTTATAAGACGCTCAAGAGCTGGAATTTCTAGTCCGAATCGACCAATTGGCTCTTTCCTATTCTTAGGTCCAACTGGAGTTGGAAAAACAGAATTAGCCAAAGTTTTGGCAATGGAAGTTTTTGGAAACATTGATGATTTGATCAGAATTGATATGTCAGAGTTTAGCGAAAAATTTAATATTTCCAAATTAATTGGCGCTCCAGCTGGATATATTGGCTATGAAGAAGGCGGAAAATTAACAGAAGCCATAAAACGCAAACCGTATGCTGTTGTTTTGTTTGATGAAATTGAAAAAGCTCATCCAGATGTTTTTAATTTATTTTTGCAAGTTTTAGATGATGGCGTATTAACAGATGCTGCAGGCACAAAAGTTGATTTCAAAAATACGATAATTATCATGACATCAAATACTGGAACAAAATCGATAACTAAAAATGCAGTTGGCTTTGGCGAGACTGAAAAATATAATCCAGAAAATTTTGACAAGACTTATGAAGATTATAAAAAAGAAATTTTGAGCGATGTAAAAAAAGAATATCGTCCAGAATTTTTGAATAGAATTGACAGAATTGTAATTTTCAAACCGCTAAGTCCTGAATCAATCAAGAAAATTATTGATTTGCAAATTAAAGAATTGCAAAAAAGATTATGGAATAAAAAAATCAAAATTGCAGTTTCTGATTTAGTTAAAAAAGAAATTGCTGATAAAGGTTTTGATTTTGAAAGAGGCGCTCGCCCTTTGCGAGGTACAATTGGCGAAGTGATTGAAGATCCATTGGCTGAAGGAATAATTTCGGAAGAATTTGGCGAGAATGCTATTATCAAGATTGAAAAAAATAAAAATGGAATCGTGTTGAACAAATCGAACAAGTTATAAAGTTCATAAAGTTTTTAAAGTTTATAAAGTTTTGCTAAAACAAATTAAAAATTTTTGCTTAGATATACTATTCCCTATTGAATGTATTTCCTGTGGTGATGAGGGTAAATTTTTGTGCGACCATTGTTTTTTGGATATTGAATTAAATGAAAAACAAGATTGTCCAAAATGCCATAAAACAACAAAGCTTGGAAATTTTTGCAAAGACTGTGAAAAGACTTCAAGACTAAATGGCATTATTGTTTCAGCAACTTATGAAAATGATCTGCTACAAAAAGCAATTCATACTTTGAAATATAAATATATTCAGGATTTGTCTAAACCATTGTCAAAAATTTTGATTTTTGGATTGAAGAAAACTATATTTAAAGAAAAAATTGATCATGAATTTATAATTTTGCCAATTCCTTTGCATAAAAATAGATTAAGAGAAAGAGGTTTTAATCAATCCGAACTTTTATGTATTGAAGTAGCAAAATATTTTAAATTGATTTATTTAAATGATGTTTTATCTAGAACTAAAAAAACAAAATCGCAAATGAGCTTAAATCCAATTTATCGGCGAAAAAATATCAAAGGCGCATTTTTTTGCGATAAGCCAGAATTCATTAAAAATAAAAAAATAATTTTGGTTGATGATGTTTGCACGACTTCAGCTACATTAGAAGAATGCGCTAAATCTTTTTATGATTTTGGCCCTTCCGAAATTTGGGGATTGGTTTTGGCGAGAGGAAAATAGATGGGCTTGATTTTAAGCTAGAAATAAGATAATATAAAAAAGAAATTTAGTTATTTGTAATTTAGTTATTTTTAATTCATATGGAGAGGTCTCCTAGTGGCTATGGAAGGAGTTTGCTAAACTCCGCTCCTTTATTGGGGCTCGTGGGTTCGAATCCCACCCTCTCCGTCTTTGCCCGCCGAAGCTTTATCAAGTGAAGTTTATACATCTACAGTATGGCAAAACAAGAAACATCAAGCTTTGTAAAGGAAATTACGCGAGTAGCTTATTTTTCTTACGAACCTTTTATACAAAAATATTCTTTTGTAAAAAAATATTTAGAAAAATATGATAAACCCAGAGAAGAATGGATTTTATATATAACATCGGCTGGACTAGGATATGCCCTATCTAGAAAGGAAGTCTATCCCAATGAGCATAACGAATTAATAGAATCAGTATCAAACATCGGTGGTTTAAAAACATTGGTTAGCAATTTTACTAAATTTAGACAGAATAATAAAAAATTTGATTCGATAAATATGGGTTTTTGGGTTTTATCAAACATTAAAAAAGGTAAACCTACGATTGAAGAATTAGAAAAATTCCCTGCTGATATTAATAAAATATTAGACTCTACAATATCGGAGTATGAATCAAAAAGATTGAAAAACAAATCAAAAATAAAAACAAAAAAATATGCTAATTGGCCAATTTGAATTACCGTTATATTTTGAAGTCATTGCTGTATTTTTATTAGCAATTACTGGAGCAATGGTTGCTTCTGAAAAAAAATATGATTTTTCTGGAGTTTTTGTCTTAGCATTTATTACTGGTGCAAGCGGCGCGATCATTAGAGATGGCGTTTTTTTATCGCAAATGCCGGTAATTATTGAAGATTGGCAGTATCTTGCTTCAATTTTAGTGGCAACAATAATTACGCCAATTTTTATTTATTATATTAAGAAAATAAATTTAGTTTTTATAATTATTGATGCATTGGGCTTGGGATTGTTTGCAATTATTTCTACGCAAATGGCATTGAAAAATGATTTGAATATTTTGGCAGCAGTTTTAATTGGAATGGTTGGAGCAGTTAGCGGAGGTTTTTTGCGCGATATTTTTACCAAAAGCGAGCCATTGCTTTTAAAGCCTGGCCAATATTACATTACTGCTTCTTTAGTTGGAATAATACTTTTTGCTATTTTGACTTCCTATATTAGTGTAAACGCGCAAATTTCTGCGATATTGAGCATTGCTTTGATATTTTTAATCAGGATGCTCTCTTATGCTTTTAACTGGCGAACCTTTCCGGCAATTAATCTTTCGCAAAAAATATTTAAAAAAAATAAATAAAAAATATGTACAAACAAAAATCACTATCAAAATTCCTTTTTTGTATAATTGTTTTTTGCGCAATCTTTTTTCTAACTCAGTATTCTTGTGCAGAAACGATAGCTGAACCTGATCCAGAAACTGATGGTTTGACCTACACTTTGCCAGATAATGCCTCGCCAATTAGATTAAGCTTGCCGGCAAACATTGAAGATATTTTTTACAGTGACAAAACTGGCTTAGTAGGTTTCGGCTTGCATGCTGGCGGACATATTGAAGGACTTGATCATGTTTGGATTGAATTAAAGCCTGGTACGCCTGTAAAAAGCTGGGCGGATGGCACTGTACAAGATATTTACGAGAATGGCGGAGAATATTTTATTGAAATTAATTATGGAAAAAATTTGATTGGCACGCATATGGAAATAATGACGCCTTATGTTTCTAAAGGACAAAAAGTGAAACGAGGGCAGTACGTTGGTTTAGGGATGAGTTATGATCCAGATCAATCAAGTGCAGAATTTGAACTGGCGGACTATGGCCGTACAGATGGTGTTAAAATTAGTTTTCTTAGTGCTACTTTTCCTTATGCTTTATTATCCAGCACAAAAAGGAATATAGGCTATTTGGTTTCTCCATATGATTACTTAAAACCTAAAGCAAAAACAAAATTAGTCAAAGCTTACAAAAAATATGTACTAAAACCTTATTTGCAAACAGGCGTTGATCCATCAGTATTGTTTGAGCCTTACGAATATAAATTAACCAATAAAATTAATTTGGCAAAAAGAAAAAAAGACAAAATCAATGGCGTTTGGTACAGCTTGAAAACATGGGAGTATGGATATCCAAATGACATTATGACTTTTGTGACAGCAAATACAAAATATTTTAAAGGCACGAAAGTTTTGGGCACTGATGATGAAGATGAAGGCAATGGTGATGCAAATTGGTATATTAATGGAACTTGCCAAGTAAATTACAAAAAGCGCCAAATTCATATTATCAGCCAAGACAGTAGTAAAGAATCCGGCACAAGAGAATATTTTGGCATTTTTAAAATTAAAGATTGGAAATATGGACGACAAAAATTGACGATTGAATATCAAGAAGGCTCATATCCGACTGCATTTAGCGCTAATGCATTAAAGTATGCTTCTCGCAAAAACCTTCAACGACGGGCAGATGCAGTTTTGTTAGGAGTGAGAAATACTTTATAAATTAGTTTAAAATAAATGAAAAAAATAATTATTTTGTCAATCATTCTGCCATTAAGTTTTATTTTCCTGCATGTTTCTAAAGCAGAAGCCAAGGCAAAAATTACTATTAATGTTGATAAAACAGAAATTACGCAAGGTGAAAAAGTCCGAATTTATGGCAGAATAAAACCTGTGCAAACAAAGGTTTTGATTAAAATTAAGAAAGCCGAACAAATTAATGGAAAGTATAAAAAATTCACATCAACAAAAACAAATAAAAAAGGAAAATATTCCAAAAAAGTTTCGTTAACGTCTGGCATTAAATATCTTAGAGTGACTTATTTATATAATGATAAAAAAATAAAGAGCAAGAAAAAAACCGTAACTATTTTTATGCCTTTTTCTTTGGTAACTCCTTATGTCAATGAAAGCCAAATTTTTTCTGTTCCAGAAGCTTATAGTCTGTCTCCAAATGCACCATGGGGTTTTGTGCATCCTGGAGTTGATTTTATGATTGATGCAACTTTAATTCCTTTTCAAGCCGTGACAGATGGCTATATTACTAACTACACAGCTGCCAAAGAATCTGGACAAATGGGCTGGCATGTTGGTTTTGGCATTGAACATTTAGACTACACTCCAGCATATAATTTTGAAACTTTTTCACAAGATGATGCTATTGGCCAAATGCAGATTGCTAATGTTTTTGTCCAAGACGGACAATTCGTAAAGCAAGGAGATTTGATTGGAAATTTGGTTTATGGCGGTGAAAGCGCACATGTTGATTTTGGCGTTGGATATGGCGGAAGCAGAGTTTGCCCAGAATCATATTTCACATCTGATGCTCAAGCTTCAATAATGCGCTTGATAACTAAAGATCATCCAACTTGGCCGATGTGCTATACTGAATAAATAATTAAATAATAAAAAAACGCCAGAAAATTTCTTGGCGTTTTTGTTTTTAAAAATTTCTAATATGGATTGTTGATATATGGCACATACTGCTGATAAATCTTGGCTAGAGTTCCATCATTTTTTATTTTGTCAAAAGCTTTTTGCCAGTCGCGAACTATTGCAGTTGATGTTCCTTTTGACATAGCGATGTAAAATTGCGTTTCCATAACTTTGTAAATTGGCTTGATGTCTGTCAGAGAATAGCCTGCAGATTGAGCCAAATTGCCGACAGTCATGTCAGTAAAAATTGAAAGATCCGCATCTTTGTTAATCAATTGTGTAATATTCTTCTTGGGATCAATAGAGCTTTGTAAATTATTAAAGCCTTGGTCCTTCAAATATTGTTCTGTAAACCATGAAGAACAAGTAGCAATATTTCCTGCTTTTTTGGCATCTGCTAAATTGTTAATTTGCAAAGTTGAATCTGCTGGTGCATAAAAATAAGTGGTGTTTTTTCCTAATGGACCAACCCAATTAAATAAATGTTCTCTTTCTTTTGTTCTTTCAGTGCTGAACAAAACTGTATTAGGATTATCTAGCGCTTTTGCATAAGCATCGCTCCATTTTAAAAGCTTGATATCATAATTAACATCAAGTTTTTTCATGATTTCTTCAACAACTTCTGTAGCGATACCTGTTATTTTACCATCTTTTTCATAAGTAATCGGCGGATATTCTTCAGTCAGCAAAGTTAATTTGGTATTTTTTACTGAACTGACTTGTTGCCAGAGATAAATAAATGATCCAAAACCGATAATTAGTAAAAGAATCAGCAATGTTAATAAAACTTTTGAAGATTCTGTTTTTTGTTTTGGCATAATAAAATTATTTTAGATTATTTGGTTTTGCATTTGTCAAAAGTAATTTTGCCATTTTCAGTTAAAGTCGCACCATTGCCCTTGCCCCAAAAAATTGTTTTTTCTCCTCTGTTAGCATAGCGTTCTCCATCAGCTGATTTTGTTTGTGGCAAAGTTAAATTGCGGTTGTCGCTTAAAGTTAATTTGATTTTGCTTTGATAAAATTTTGCACTAATAGTTTTACTGTCATTACAGGTATACGTTACGGAGTTAATTTGTTTGTTGACATCTAAATAGTGCCAGACAATTACTCCAATTACGATAGCTACGATAATCACTATTAAAACAGTGATCCCTGTTTTTGATTTTGCCATGTTTTAAAAAATATTTATTTTAACAAATTTTGTGTGTCGTATCTTCAGCTTTTACGCCTTTGCTAAATGTTTTGACAGCTCCTTGCAAGAATTTATAAGCGTCCATGACATCGTTAAACAAAATATCAATCATGTCTTTGCTCAAGTTTTCTCTAACAACAACTCTGAAAATTACTATGTCTTCAGCATTCTTTGGCAAGGTATAGGCGGAAATTATCCAGCCACGTTGACGAATTTTGTCCACTAAATCATAAAGGGTGAACTTTTCTTTCTTTTTTAATTTAACAGCAACTACTGGCAAAAGTTGAGAAGGATTCAATGATTCAAAATAACCGGATTTAATCATTTTGTCGGATAAATATTTTGCATTGTCAACGCAGTTTTTCATTATTCTAGTATATCCTTCTCTGCCTAAACGCAAGAAATTATAATATTGGGCGATAACAGTTGATCCGCCGCGCGAGAAATTCAAGGTGTAGGTCGGCATGTCTCCGCCTAGATAATTAACTTTAAAAACAATGTCTTGCGGAACATCTTTTTCATCGCGAAAAACTAACCAGCCAAGGCCTGGATAAACTAGGCCATATTTATGACCGCTAACATTAATTGATTTAACTTGCTCTAATCTGAAATCCCATTTTAATTCCGGATAAACAAATGGCGCGATAAATCCGCCGCTTGCTCCGTCAACATGGATTGGAATATCCCAGCCTTTTTCTTTTTTTATTTTTAATAATAAGTCATTAATTTCTTCAATTGGATCATGCTGTCCAGTAAATGTTGTGCCTAGTATTGCGCCAACGCAAATTGTATTTTCATCAATTCTTTTCTCAACCTCCTCTGCCGAAATAACAAAGCGATCTTTTTCCATTGGAATCATTCTTTCTTCAACATCAAAATAACGGGCAAATTTTTCCCAACAAACATGGACATCAGCGCCATAAACAATGTTTGGTTTGTTGTATGGTTTTTTCTCTTTTTTTCTGCGATTAATCCAAGACCATTTGTGAGCTAAAAGGCCTAGCATGATTGCTTCTGACGAACCAATTGTGGCAGTGCCAACTGAATTTGATCCTTCTGGGCTATTAAATAACCTTGCCATCATATTAACCATTCTTTCATGAATTTTTTCGGTTTGCGGATATTGATCATGGTCAATGAAATTTTTACTATTGCATTCAGCAATTAATTTATCTGCTTCTGGTTCCATCCAAGTTGTACAAAAGCTCGCTAAATTCAAGGAAGGATTGCCATCCATGTTTAATTCATCATGAATTAATTGATAAGCAGCATTTGCAGGCATTTCCTTTTCTGGAATTTCGTATTTTGGAATTGGTTCATGAAAATAACGTTGGCTGTAAGTTGATGAATGGCCTTTGCTAATTTCACTTTGTTTCTTTTTTTTATGTAACATAATTATTTATTATTCTTGTAAAAATGTTTTCAGTTCATCCGCGTGCAATCCGTTAAATCCGCGGTATGCGGATTCATACGGATAAAACGCGGATTTTACGGATATCTTCAATCAATGATTAGTCTATTTTAATTGTTTTTTTCCAAGATTTTTTTCTAAAAGCATAAACAATAAATGGAATGAATCCTAAGACAATATAACCGATAACTAAAAGTCCGACATAACGACCGACACTGCCAGTTGAAATTTGCGATGGCGGGAAAAAGCCAAAAAATATTGCTGATAAACAAGCGAGACTTCCAATGCCAGCAATTATCCACATACCGATTTTTCCTCCAGGAACTTCATAAGCACGTTTTGTATTTGGCTGGCTGTATTTTAATTTAATGGCTGCAGCAAACATTATGATGTAAACTGTTAAATATAAAATTGCAGCTAGAGCTGTCAGAATCCAGAATGAACTGCTAACTGAAGGCATAAGCATAAACACACAAGCGATTATTGAAACTAAGATTCCTTGAACAATCATAATATGAACTGGCATTTTATTTTTGTTCATTTTTTGAAAAAAAGGAGGCAAATCACCATTTTGAGCAGTAACTAATAAACCTCGACTTGGTCCAACAATCCATGAGCTAACTTGAACAACCATGCCAGGTGCTGCTAGAAGAGCAATGATTGGAACTAACCAGCCAAGATTAAATTTGTTTAAAACTGCTAAATAGGTCTGCATTATGCCGGCAGTTAAACTTAATTCTGATGTTGGAATAATCAAGGCAATTGCTAATGAACCAAAAAGAAAAATTGCTGTAACAATTAAAGCAGCAATAAAAATTGCTTTTGGATAATCTTTGGTTGGATTTTTGACTTCCATTGCATGAACACCAGAAACTTCCATACCAGCGAAAAATAAGAACATGCCAGTTAATAAAACAAAATTGTTAACTTTGCCAAGATCAGGAATCAAAGCCTCTAAATCAACTGTTAAGGCAAAATCTTGTCCGCTGAATATCCAAGCTAGACCCAAAACAAATAGCAATACACCTGGAAAAATTATGCCTAAAATTGTTCCAATACTTGTGAATCTTCCAGAAACTTTCATGCCGCGCAAATTTATTAAAACTGATAACCAATAGACTATGATAATAACAGCTAAAGTATAATACTGGTTATTAGCTAATTCTGGTTTAACAAATAAATAAGCGATTACTGCGGCAGTTGCTGCAAGAGCAGTTGGATAAAAAACTAGATTTTGGACCCATTGTAGAATAATTGTCACAAAACCCATTTTTTCACCAAATGCTTCTCTGACCCAAACATAAATTCCACCGCCTTTTGGCCAGCCAGTTGCTAATTCTGCAGAAACTAAAGAGACCGGAATTAAAAAGAAGACTACTGAAACCATAAGGAAAAATATGACAGTTAAACCATATTCTGCCATTGTTGGTAGACCTCTAAGACTGCAAATTAATGAGACATTGATCATTGCTAATGCAAAGACTCCCAAAAACTTGCCTGTTTTTTGTGCTTTCGCCATAAATTTTGTTTTTTATTTTTAAAATATAATACGAATTTACGAATACATGCAAATGTTGCGAATATGCGAATCGTTGCGAATTTCACTTAAAATTAGTATAGCAAAGAATAAATTTTCTAACAAATAATTATATGATAATATGAGAATAGCGAATTCTAAATATTTTTAATTTTTGACTTTAGATTTTTAACTTAAAAATATGACAACAAAAACAATAAATCACGAAATTATTCCGCCAAAATTAAACAATAATCCAAGTTGGGATGTCATTGTGACAGAACTTGATCCTCTACTTTCATTTTTCAATGCAACTGGTGGGCCAAAAAATAGGCATTATGAAATTCAATTAGATACGAATAAAAATTTTGATTCTAAAAATTTAATTGAATATAAAAATGTGCCAGAAAATGGCGAGTTTGTAACTGATAAAAAAATTGAAAAAGAAAATTCTTTGAAGGACAAACAACAATATTATTGGAGAGTTCGAGCAATCACAGAAACAAGCAAAAGTGATTGGACTGTTTCTCGTTTTTTTGTAGACATTGAATCAGATGATCATTTTATGAATTTGACGCGAGCAAAAGTAAAAGATATCGAAGTCTCTGGAGGCTATAATGCCAAAAATATTATTGATTATGATGATCCAGGTTTAGTAACTTTTTGGCAAAGCCCACCACCTTGCGAAAATCAACATTTTGTAAAATTTGATTTAGGAAAACCAATTGAAATTTCACGAATTTGGATGTTATCCACACCCACTGATGCAGATGGCTGGCTCAAAAATTTTGTTTGGCAGACAAGCAATGATAATAAAACTTGGACAGAAATTTCTGGTACAGAATTTAAAAATAATGATACATTTAGAAATATTATTGATTTTAAACCAGTAACTGCTCGTTATTTTAAATTATTAATTAAAGAATTTATTGGTTATGCAGCACAACTAAATGAAATAATATTATATTCACCTGGCAAGCCAAAATTGCCAACTGTACCAGAAAAAGATTATGTTTTAATTGTTGGAAATGAACATAATGGTTTTACTTTTACTGATTTAGCAAAACATATTGAAGGATTAAATTTTAATTTAAAAACTGTTACTGTTCCCTATTTTGAAGTATCGATGGAGATGTTGAACAGCCTAAAAAATAAACCAAAAGCAATTATCCTATCTGGCAATAATGCTGATTATCCAAATCTGCCAATGTTTGAACATAATGGCGAATTTGAAATTATCAGGCAAACTGACATTCCATTGCTTGGAATTTGCGCTGGCCATCAATTTTTGGCAATGGCTTATGGATATACAAGAGCAAGGTCTATGGGCTGGTCTGATATTTCGGCGATTGAACCAAAAACTCGCATGACAAAAATAAAGCTTGAGAAAAAAGATCCAATTTTTGAAGGATTTAAAGATAATTTTACAGCACCAGAAGTTCATAGCTGGGAAGTTGCTGAGCCTGCCGAAGAATTCGAGGTAATTGCAAAATCAACTTATGTCCAAGCGCAAAAAAGCACTAGACGATTTATTTATGGCGAGCAATTTCATGCAGAAATTCATGTGCCATATAATCAAGGAAAAAAATATATTGAGAACTTTTTGAAAATGGTTTTAGAAAATAAAAACAAAATTATATGATGGAATTACTTGCAAAAATAATTCCGCTTGATATAGCGGCAACATTGAGTCCAGGAATTTTAGCAATTGCTTTGTTGCTCTTGGGCAATAAAAAAAATCCAAAGACAAAAACTCTTGTTTTTCTTCTTGGTTCTTTAATAATTGGAATTGGCATTACTATACTCGGCGTTGTTTTAGCACAGATTGCTTCACCTGATCAAAAACCGACTTTGGTTTCAGCAATTATTGATTTAGTAGCAGGATTAGCTTTTATAATTTTTGGCATTAAAGTTTTGATTACGAAAGAAAAGAAAGTTGATAAAAGCAAAACTCATGAATTATCATTGTGGAAGATATTTTTAATTGGTGTTGTAATCACTGTTACTAATACTGATGCTGATTTATTTAATTTTATTGCTGCTAAAGAAACTGTTAGCGCTCCAGACATTGATATTTTTTGGAAAGTTGTTTTCTTGATAATGAATTTATCCTTTTTTGTTTTAGCGATAACCTTGCCTTTATTTTTTTATTTACTTTTTCCAAAATTGGCGGCCAAGCCACTGGCGAAACTTAATATTTTGGCAATGAAATATAGTCGTTTTATAATGTTTGTTTTGTTTGCGATTTTTGGAATATACTTCGCCTATCGCGGAATTATGTTTTTTATTAAATAATATAAAATTATGACAGATGTAAAAAAGGAAAATATTATTGGATTAAGTTTTATGAGCGCTATTGGATTAACAATCTATATCGCCTTAGTAACATTAATAATGAATAATGCGGAAAAGGTTTTTGGTTCGATGAAAAATTATTTAGGACCGGTTGCTTTTCTACTACTTTTTGTTTTATCAGCAACAGTTACTGGATCTTTAGTATTTGGAAAACCGATAATGCTGTATCTTGAAAAACAAAAAACAGAAGCTGTTAAATTATTTTTGTTTACTGTTGGCTGGATTTTTGTGATTACTTTAGTTGTATTTGGATTATTAATTTTATTAAGGTAAAATATTTTTAATATTAAAAAACGCCAGAAAATATTTTGGCGTTTTTGTTTACTGAATTTAATATATTTTATTTTTTTGCTTTCTTTTTATTTTTATAATGGTGATAGATCTTGCCAGCAATTGCAGTGATCATTAAAATTATACCAAGAACTAATAGGACTTTGTAAACTAAATAGATGGAATTGATCTGCTGATTAAAGGCATCATAAACTGCTTGAGCAAATAATTGGATCAGAAAATTACTGCTGTCAGCTAAATTTTTTAAAGAAGAATGGATTAAATAATTATGAGCGCGATTAAATATGTAAAAACCTGGAATACTAGTTAACAAGATTAAAAGTCCTGGTGTAAAAACTCTGCCCCATGCATAGCTAAAAAATATGGCGCCGAAAAATAGTATGAAAGAAATGAAAAATAATAAGGATGAAATTAAAACATATTTGCGATGCAATTCAGGAGAATAAATTTTTGGAAAATTAATTTTGTCAGTCAATTCTTTTTGCCATTGATCGCGGTCAGTAGCATTGGTCAATCCTTTGTCTTGAATCTCTTGCAATGAATTAGCTATTTCTTTGTAAATTGCAGTTTCTATTTCTTTTGAATATTTATCAATTTGATTTTTATCTATCGAAAAATCGAGACCTTTAATTGGCTGAATTTTTTCGCCACTTTGTTCTGAAGTTTGTTTCGAAGCTTCTTCTGAAGTTTTAGCTAATTTATCTAATTCATTTTTTGCTTCGTTTAAAATTATTTTGACGTAATTTTCATTTGTTGCTAAAAATTGATTGGCAAGCTGAAAAAAATCAGTCAATTCTTTTTGCAAAGAAGTTTGAATATTCGTTGTCATTTGATCTACGACATTTTTCTTGGATACGATCTGGCTAAAATTATAGATAAGAAGTGCTGAAACAAAAAAGATGAAAAATAATAAACTCGATACCCATTTTAAATCAAGATACCAAGATGGTCGTTCTTTTTTAGTAAATTCAGGAAATAATTTTTTTACTTTTACCCAAAAATCCGATTGCTTTTTCTTCATAATGTTTAGTTTAATTTTTGTTTTAATAATTTTTAAGATTTATAAATAATATAACATAAGAAGAAAGATTTAACAATTAGTAAAATAATGTTAAAATTTTATTAATAAGAAATTGACAAAATCGCATTTAATGATATTATTCACGTTAATATTGAATTTTATATTTTATGTCGCATAACCATATAAATCACAAAAAAGAGAATGTTGCCTTAAGTTCTGTAATCGCAAGTTTTTTAATGACTGCAATGAAATTAGTTGTTGGTATTTTAACTGGCAGTATGGGCATTATTTCTGAAGCTGCTCATTCAGCTTTAGATTTGGTGGCAGCTGTTATGACCTATTTTGCGGTAAAAATTGGCGACAAACCTGCAGATTCTGATCATCCATATGGCCATGGAAAAATAGAAAGCGTGTCAGCATTGATTGAAACTGGATTATTATTTCTAACAAGCTTTTGGATTATTTATGAAGCTATTAAAAGATTAATTGAACATGATACAGAAGTCCATGCAACATGGTATGCTTTTGTGATTATCATTATTTCAATAATAATTGATATTTCAAGGTCTAGAGCATTATACAAAGTCGCAAAATCAACAAATAGCCAAGCTCTGGAAGCTGATGCTCTGCATTTTAATTCTGATATCTATAGCTCGGCAGTTGTTTTATTAGGCTTGGTTTTTGTAGCTTTCGGTATAAAAGGTGCTGATTCAATCGCAGCAATTGGCGTAGCAGTCTTTGTTCTTATTGCAGGATACAGATTAGGAAAAAGAACAATTGATGTCTTGGTTGATACTGCACCAAAAGGCGTCAAAGAAACTGTTGATGAAATTATTTTAAAATCAAATGAAAAAATAATTGCTGATTATATTAGAGTTAGATCATTAGGTCCAAATATTTTTATTGATATGGGTATAAAAATTAGCCGAAGACTTTCACTTGAAAAAGTTGATGAAATTGTAAATGGCCTAAAAACAGAAATTAACAAAAAAGTGCCTGGTTCGGAAATAGCAATTCATACCAGCTCAATTAAAACCGAAGATGAAACAATAGTTGAAACTATTCAAATATTATCTGCAAAAAATAGCATGTTTATTCATGACATTGTCGTTGAAAATTTGGATAATAATAAATTTGTGAGCTTTGATTTAGAATTGCCGAATGATTTGACAGTAGAAGAAGCGCATGAAAAAGCAAGTTTATTAGAGAAATTAATCCAAGATGCTTTGGATTCCAAGATTGAATTAAATATTCACATTGATCCAATTGTTACAAAAGAATTGAAAAGTGAAAAAATTTCTGATGCAGAACTTTCAACAATAAATCAAAAAGTGCAGGAATTAGCTAAGAATTTTGATAAATTAGCTGATGTTCATAATATTTCTGCTCGCAAAATTAATGGCAAATTATATATTACTATGCATTGCTATGCTGATAATAATTTATCTTTGGAAGAATCTCATGCACAAGCAACAAAATTAAAAAATATTATTCGCGAAAATATTACAAATGTGGAAAGAGTAATTGTCCACGTTGAACCAAAAAATAAATAAAATAAATTGCAAAAAAATAATTTAAAAACAAAACCAAATAATGGCAAATTTTTTTTGATTTTAATAATTGTTCTTTTGATTGCTTTTTGGATGACAGCTATTTTCGGATTAACTTTTTTTGCATGGAAAGCTTATCCAATTTTTCTAGCGTCAAAAAATAAAGAAGCTACAATTCAAAATATTGAAGAAAAAAATCAAGAAAAAGCTGAAGTTGTTGTTAATGACAAACTAGTTGAGGAAATTAAAACTACTTATTATGACATTTCTGGTTTTACTGCGGAAGAATTAAACAAGCAAATGCAAGAATTAGGTCCAGAATCAACAAGCACTGAAAGATATTATGCAATGGCTAATTATGCAATTGATTGGACATTGCCTCTAAAAACTGGCAATGGATGCACTCCGGTAGATGCAGAAGTAAATATTGAATATATCATGCCAAAATGGATAAATTATGATGAAGCGTCAATTGACATGCAACAAAAATGGAATACTTTTTATGCTCTTTTAGAAAAGCATGAACAGAATCATGGCGAAATTGCAAAACAAGAAGGCGAAAAATTTCTGCAAGAAATTAAAAACATTACTAATTATAATTCGTGCCAAGAATTTGACGATAAAGTTTATCCGATCCAGGAAAAATATTTAATTGAACTTTCTCAGCTTGAAGATGCATATGATGTTGAAACTAATCATGGAGAAACAGAAGGCGTTACATTATATTAAATTGATTTTAATATAATTTTGTTTTGTGTTATAATATTAATAGATTTGTTATATTTTAATTTAGAAATATGCCAATAAAATTATCAGATAAACCTGTCGAACAGACAGCAACTACTGAAAAAGTTTTAGCTTTTAAAAAAGAAGATGTTTTGATGAAATGGGAAGCAAGAGAATTCATTCAATATGATCGAAATCCGGCTTGGATTTTGGTTGTTTATATTTTAGCTGCATTAACTTTGGTCTATGCAATATGGACAATGAATTTTTTGTTTGCTGTTTTAATTGTTTTGTTTACTATTGTAATTGTCATTTATACGCAAAGAAAACCAAATATTTTGAAAGTTGCAATAATGAAAAAAGGCTTCAAAATTAATGATACTTTATATACATATGAAGATGATTTAGATAATTTTTGGATCTTATACAATCCACCTGATTTAAAAGTTTTGAATTTTAAAAGAAAGCAATCTTTATTTCCAGCATTAGTTATTCAGCTTGAAGATCAGAATCCATTGAAAGTAAGAGAAATGCTATTGAAATTTTTACCTGAAGATTTAAATCAAGACGAAGGTACAATTGATAAATTTTCAAGAAGAATAGGTTTCTAATACACGCGGAAAAACGCGGAAGCTAACGCGGAAAACGCGGAAACTGACGAGAAGTCCCAAAAACTTGATTTTTAGTGAGTATAATGTAAAATATAGATGATGTTTAAACATCATCTTTTTGTTTAGGCCCTCATAGCTCAACGGATAGAGCGTGAGATTGCGGATCTCAAAATAGAAGTTCGATTCTTCTTGAGGGCAATTAAAAAACACAGTGAGATTGAGGATCGAGAAAGTAAAAATTTTTGATGAAAAATTTTTACGGTCGATTCTTCTTGAGGGTAGTCATACTAATTTCTAATTTTCAATTTCTAATTTTTATTAAATTTTCAATTAATCAATTTCTAAACAATAATTTAATTTGGTTAAAGTTTTTAGAAATTAAAAATTAATAATTTAATAGAAATTAGTAATTAGAAATTGAAAATTTATAAAATGCGTCTTTTTTTAGCCATTATTATTGCTAAGTTAGCGTCTTTTTTTGTAAGAGCGTTAAATCGAGGTCAAGCAACTTCTTTGCCTGGTCTTTTGGCTCGAAAAATTGATCCACAAGTTTTGACAAAGTTAAGCGCAAAATTAAAAAAAGGCGTAATTATTGTTTCTGGAACAAATGGAAAAACTACGACTACAAGATTAATTTCAAATATTTTAAACGAAGAAAATTTTGAGTTTATCCATAATCGAGCTGGCGCAAATTTATTGTCTGGTGTGACTTCTAGCCTGCTCTCAAAATGTTCGTTAAATGGCAAATTAAATTATGATTGGGCGGTATTTGAAGTCGATGAAGCAACTGTGCCTTTGGTAGCCAAACAAACAAATCCAAAAGTTGTTGTGTTAATGAATTTATTTCGCGATCAATTAGATCGATATGGCGAGTTAGAAAAATTAGCAAAACTTTGGAAAGAGACAATTGATAATTTATCAGGCGAAACTAAAATTATTTTGAATGCTGATGATCCCCTTGTTTCAAGTATTGCTATAAATAAAAAGAATATCTTTTTTTACGGCGTTAATAATGAAAATTATAAAATAGAAAAAATAGCAGAATCTGCAGATTCAAAAAATTGTCCAAATTGTAAAGAGCCATTAGTTTATAGCGCTCTTTTTTATTCTCATATTGGCAAATATCATTGCCCGAAATGCGGATTAACTAGGCCTAATTTAAATTTGTCAGCAGAAGAAATTAAATTAAATAGTTTTAATGGATCTGATATTTTGATGCAAGAAGATGCAAAGAAAATAAGTGTCCATTTTCCTTTGCCTGGATTTTATAATATTTATAATGTCTTGGCTGCAGCTGCTTGCTGTTTAAATTTAGATATTTCTTTTGATAAAATAAAGTTAGGAATTGAAAAAACAAAAGCTGCTTTTGGAAGACTAGAAAAATTTAAGTTAGATAAAAATGATGCGATTTTAATGCTTGTCAAAAATCCAACTGGCTTTAATGAAGTAATCAAATTGCTTGAAACTGATGGCAAAAAAAAGAAAATGATTATTACTTTAAATGATAATATTCCTGATGGTCGAGATATTTCTTGGATTTGGGATGTTGATTTTGAAAGATTAATTAATTTTGTTGATTATGTTTTTGTGGCGGGCCAACGCGCTGAAGAACTTGTTTTAAGATTCAAATATGCTGGACTTGATTTGAATAAAATTGGCCTAGAAAAAGATTATGATAAACTTCTTGAAATGGCTAAAATGAAATTAGATGCTGGTGAAACTTTATATATTTTGCCTACTTATTCTTCCATGCTAGATTTAAGAAATATTATTGCGAAAAAGGGATACTTAAAACAAAGCTGGCTATAATTTTCAATGACCAATTTTCAATAAATGATCAATGTTCAATTTTCAAAGTCCTGTTGGAAATTGATAATTGAAAATTTATTGAAAATTGATAATTGATAATTTTTATGAAGTTAAATATTGGCTACTTGTATCCACGTATCATGAATATTTACGGCGACCGCGGTAATGTTTTAGCTTTTCAAAAAAGATGTGAATGGCGAGGAATTGAAACTGAAATAACTGATTTGGATGTTAATGCAAAAGTTAATATTGAAAAATTTGATTTTTATTTTTTTGGCGGAGGTCAGGATAAAGAACAAATTTTAGCGTCTAAAGATTTGAGAGAAAATAAAGCAAATTTGAAACAAGCAGCAGAAAATGGCGCTGTATTTTTAACTGTCTGCGGAGGATATCAATTATTAGGACATTATTATCAACCGCATCAAGGACCAAAATTATTGGGATTAGGAATTTTGAATGTTAAAACTTTAGCGAGCTATGATCGAATGATTGGAAATATATTGATCGAATCTAATTTGATTAATTCTAAAAAAATTGTTGGATTTGAAAATCATTCTGGAAAAACATATCTAGGCGAAGGCGTTGAACCATTAGGCAAAGTTTTGAAAGGTTGGGGTAACAATGGCGAAGATGGATTTGAAGGAGCAAGATACAAAAATGTTTTTGGAACATACATGCATGGATCTGTTTTGCCTAAAAATAATGAATTTTGTGATTTGCTGATTAAATTAGCTTTGAAAAGAAGATATGGAGAGGTTGAATTAAAAGAGCTTAATAATAATGTTGAAGAAAGGGCTCGACAATTAGCTGAAACTTTGAGATAATTATTTGTCCCAGAACAGAAGGAGAACAAGGAGGGTTCGATGAAGATGGTTAAAGTTTTGTCCTTTAAAGAGATAGAAGAACTTTTCAAAAAGTCTGACAAATCAGAACTTGAATATTTTTTAGCGATTGAGGCATTGGGTGGTGAGTATTTTTATGTTTATCGTGAATCTGATTATAAAGAAGAGACTGACCAATCTAGAATTCTGAAACGTGCAATGGCTATGCTTGATACAATGGCACGAGAATTAGCACAATTTGGCGTCATTCATCCAAATGACTGTCCTGAGCGACAAATTGGCAAGAAATTGCCTGATGCGCCAGAAGGAAAGAAATGGTACTGGCATTGGTTCTATGATATGCGCGAAGTATATTATCGCGAACTTTATAATCGCCTGCTTTGTCCAGCTTGTCCGTTTGATAAAGGATTCCTAGGTTTTCGTTATAACCATAGAAACTTCCCTTGCAATCACTTCAGAGCATTTAGACAGATTGCTTCAATGGCTGATGATGTTTTGTGCGGAGTAATGCATTATCAGAAAGTTCCAATTGAAATGTTACTGGTAGATATCTTTAGGATTAGCAATCGAGAATTGACAAGGGCTTTTCTTCGTAGAATATCAGATCTGGTTCATGATGACACACCCGAGCGAGCAATTGAAATTCTTCTAGATGAAACAGAGGCGAGAGCAAAAAGAGGGATTTATGGACAATGTTAATTTATTGATCTTTTAGAGCATGATATTGCTCTTTTTTTATTTTCTAGAGATAATAAGATAAGATGAAAAATGTTAGATTATCAACAAAATTGAATAGTTTGCGGAAATTTGATCTGAAGCATAAACGTGCTTTAGAAAGATTAGAATTGAAAACTGTTTCTGATCTATTTTTTTATTTTCCTTTTCGCTATGATGATTTTAGCAATATTACTTTAATCAAAAATTTAAAAATAAATGAGAAACAGACAATCAGAGGAATGATCAAATCAATAAAAAACAAGCCGACTTCAAAAAGATGGCTGACTTTGACTGAAGCGAAAATTTCTGATGAATCTGGCGATCTTAAAATTGTTTGGTTTAATCAGCCATATTTAGAAAAATATTTTCGCGTTGGGACATTTGTAACATTGAATGGCAAAGTTGAATTGAATTATAATTCGGTATCAATGAATTCCCCTGCTTTTGAAAAATTTAACGATGGGTCAGGAAAAATTTTGCCAGTTTATTCTGAAACAAATGGCATGTCTTCAAAATATTTAAGATTTATTCTAAGACCATTGCTAAAATTGTCGGATAAATTTGATGACTTTTTGCCAGAAGAAATTAAAGAAAAATTAAGCTTGATAAATTTAGGCGAGGCATTAAAACAAATTCATTTTCCAGATAATTTAGAAATTTTGAAAAAAGCAAGGTTAAGATTAGCTTTTGATGAATTATTTTTATTACAATTAAATAATTTATTAAAAAAGAAAAAATGGCAGGAAAATAAAGCATTTAAAATTAAATTTAATAAAGATTTAATTAAAAAATTTGTTGATTCCCTACCCTTCAAATTAACAAAAGATCAAAAGATATCAGCTTGGGAAATTTTCTTAGATTTAGAAAAAAATAAGCCAATGAATAGATTGTTGGAAGGTGATGTTGGATCTGGCAAAACTGTTGTCGCATTGATGGCAATGTATTTGATTGCGAATCAGAAAAAACAATCAATTTTAATGGCGCCAACAGAAATTTTGGCTAAACAACACTTTGAAACAATACAAAAACTCGTAGCGACAGGGCACTGCCCTGTCGCTACGCTGGCATTGTTGACTCGCGTTGATCGTAAATTCAATGACAAGACTGTCAGTAAAAAGATTTTGTTGAATAAAATTAAAAATGGCGATGTTGACATTTTGATCGGCACGCACGCAGTTATTCAAGAAGATGTAAAATTTAAAAATTTGGCTTTAACTGTAATTGATGAACAGCATCGTTTTGGTGTTGAGCAAAGAGCGAAATTAAAAAAATTGAACGCCGTAGCGACGTTGCATTGCAACGTTTCTACGAAAAAAACGCCGCATCTGTTATCAATGACAGCAACACCAATTCCAAGAACTTTAGCATTAGGACTTTATGGTGATTTGGATATTTCCATTTTGAAAGAAAAACCATTTGGACGAAAAAAAATTCTAACTAAATTAGTGGCACCATATAATCGAGATAAAGCTTATGAATTTATTAGAGAAAAAATAAAATTAGGCAGGCAGGTTTTTGTTGTTTGTCCAAGAATTAAGGCAGGCGAAGAAAAAAATGATGAAAAAGAATTTAGTCCTCAAAATAATCAATGGGATGATGTGAAAGCAGTTGAAGAAGAATATGAAAAATTAAGCAAAGAAATTTTTCCGGAATTTGAAATCGCAATGATGCACGGCAAATTAAAAAAAGAAGAAAAAGAAAAAACACTATTAAAATTTAAAAATAATGAAGTCAAGATATTAGTTTCAACATCTGTAATTGAAGTTGGAATTGATTTTCCAAATGCAACAATCATGATGATTGAAGGAGCAGAACGTTTTGGATTGTCACAACTTCATCAATTCAGAGGACGTGTTGGCAGAAGTGAAAAACAGTCTTTTTGCTTTCTGTTTTCTGATTCTATGTCACAAAAATCTTATGATAGACTAATGGCTTTGGTTGATTGCGATGATGGATTTGTTTTAGCAGAAAAAGATCTGGAATTGCGCGGTCCTGGTGAAGTTTATGGAATTAGGCAATCTGGTTTGCCTGATTTAAAAATGGCTTCTTTAATGGATGTAAATTTGTTAAAACTGGCAAAAGCAGAAGCAGAAAATTTTGTGGCGAAAAATGACATAAAAAAATTCCCTCTATTAAGGGAAAAAATGGCTGATTTTGACCAAATTACTCATTTTGAGTAAAAAGGACTTGCTTTATATTGATTTTGTTATATTATATTAACAAGTTGTTTTTCTCATGGTTTCCGGCTTTCCGCGAGAAACAGCGGAAGGCCTTTTCCCCGCCTTTACAAACTTTGGCGGGCTTCGGAGGAAAAGGGAAATGGCACTCAAGTTTCAGAATGAAGATCCTGTTGCTTTGACTCAGTCGTATGTAAAGGGTGAAATTTCTTTTCCAGGTATCATGTTTCGTGAAAAGTTGTTCGCTCATGTCAGATCTGCTAGCACTCCTGAAGAGCTGAGTCGTGTTCGCGAAGCAATGAAGATGGTACCTCGTATGAAATGGGATCACAATCATCTCGCAATCTTGAATCAGAAAGGTCTCCTCTAGCACATTTTTATTTTTTGCACTTTCGTTTTAACTAGCATTTGCTAGTTTTTTTATTTTTGCATCGTCATTCTGAGCCGCAGCGAAGAATCCCATGATTTTTTTGTTTAGTCATGGGATCCTTCGCTTCGCTCAGGATGACAATTTTTATTTTTTGTTTTTTGTTTTTTAAAATAGTATTTTCGTAATTGCATCACGCAAACTATTAACACGAATTATTTGTAGACTTGTTTTGACTTCACTTCTTGGCATTATAATTTTTTTGAAACCTAATTTTTCAGCTTCAGAAAGTCTTTTTTCAATCTGCGGAACAGAGCGGACTTCACCTGTCAGACCGACTTCTCCCAAGACAATTGTTTCTGCATCAATTGGTCTTCGCTGAAAGGCAGAGACAATTGATAAACAAACTGCCAGATCAACTGCTGGTTCTGTTGTTTTGATACCGCCAACGATATTGACATAAACATCTTGAGAATCTAATCTTAAACCTACTTTGTTAGATATTGCAGCAATCAACATCTGCAAACGATTCAAACTGAATCCTGATGCTGTTCGTCTTGGAAAAGCGAGATTTGTTTTAGAAACTAATGCTTGCACTTCAATCAAAAATGAACGCGAACCCTCAATTGTTGCTGTAACACAAGTACCTTCAGCGCCTTTTAATCTTTCTTCCAAAAATATGCCAGATGGATTTTTGACTTCAACTAAACCAGATTCTTTCATTTCAAAAATTCCTGATTCATTTGTTGATCCAAAACGATTTTTTATTGAACGCAAAACGCGAAGAGAATGATAACGATCGCCTTCTAAATATAATACTGTATCAACTAAATGTTCTAATGTTTTTGGTCCTGCAACTGTACCCTCTTTTGTAACATGACCAATAAGTATTACTGGTAAATTATTCCTTTTGGCAACTTCAGTCAACATAATAGCACAAGTTTTGACTTGGCTAACACTTCCCATGACAGTTTGAATATTTTCGGTTTGCATGGTCTGGATAGAATCAATGATCGTTAGATCTGGTTTGATTTGTTCAATTGTTTGAAGAATGCTATCAACATTATTAGTGCCTAAAAATTGAATATTATCTGATTTATGAGATAGTCTCTCTGCTCTCATTTTGACTTGTTGTGCTGATTCCTCGCCAGATGCGTATAATATTTTTTTGCCTAAGCTTTGTAAAATACAACAAATTTGTAAAGCAAGAGTTGATTTGCCAATGCCTGGATCTCCACCTATAAGAATAACGGATCCTGGGACAAAACCACCACCAAGAACTCGATCGAATTCAGATATTTTTGTTTCTAGTCTTTTAAAATTTTGAGCTGAAACTTGAGAAAATATTTGTGGTTTCAGAGCTTGAGCTAAATTCAAAGACCTACCCATTGAGATAGTTGGCTGTTTTGTTATTTGAGACAAAGAATTCCATTCTCCGCATTTTTCGCATTTTCCTGCCCAGCGTACAAATTCAGCGCCGCAACTTTGGCAGGAATAAATTGTTGTTGATTTGGGCATGTTTTTTTAATTTCTTTTCCACAAGGTTCGGCTTTTTACTTAAAGGATGGATAATATTTTTTTGTTATCTTGGCAAGCAAAACTAATTTGGAAACATGTACAAAGCCGAACCTTTTAAATCTATGAACTAGACGTAAAAGGTTCGGCCTTATCAAAAATCCACGCTCATATTGCTAGCTAAGTTCTTTATATAAAAAATATTTTATTTCTTCAAGTAAAAGGCCGAACCTTATGACGTTGCTTGAGTCTTAATATAGTTTATCTTTAAACTTTGTTTTTGGCAAACAAAAAACCTGCTTAATTTTGGCAGGCTTTTAAATTTTTTATTTTAACCTTGATATTCTGCAATAATCTTATCTACAGTGTCTTTGTCTGATGGCAAATTGCTGTCTTTAACTGCATCTTGAAGCGCAGGTTTTATTTCATTAAAAATTATCTTTTTTGCTTCAGGATCATGCGTTTGAAGTAAAGAAAGAGTTGAGTTAAGTTTATTTGTAGTTTTACGATTTAAATATGTGCCAAAATTTAATGATTGAGCAATTTCTTGGATAAATTTTCGCTGTCCTTCTTCGCTCCTCAAAGATGTCAGTTGCTCAGCTTGCTGTGCAAGTTTTTCTAATCGTCCTGCATTAGTATATTCTTGTTCTACGTTTTTATTTCTTTCTCGATTTCTTACTCTACTATCGGCAGCCATCTCTTGCAGTCTTTTGATGCCAGAGGAATCTAAAGAGGCCAATGCTGATCTAGTATCATCTTTGGACATTTTTCTTCCATCTTGTAGAGCACCAATCATATCTCCTTCACTATAATTGCTGACATCCTCACTACGATAACCTTCTTCTTTCGTATATTCTTGAGCATTCTTGTCTTGGTATGTTATGAGCTTGGCATCAAGATCTACTGCTCCATATGTTTTTGATTCTCCTTGCGCTTCTACTGCCTCCTGTTGTGTCGGAATTTCTGATTCTGCTGCGTCTATAACTTCTTGAGGCGTTTGCATTTCATTTGCCATAGTTGATTATTACTTTAATTATTAGATGAATTTATTATTTTAAGTTGATTGAGTAGAGAAAAGAATTGGCTGAATTTACAAAATAGATTTTTGATTCATCGCTAGATAAGAAAAAATCGTCTGCTCCATATTTACCTTGACCTGCAATGTCTATTGTTGATTCTACTTGCTGATTATTTAAATTGTATTTTTCTATTTTGTCTAAAAGATAATAGCTAGATGCACTGGAGCCTTCACTTATTTCAAGGCTGTTTTTTATTAAATAGAGAGTACTTTCATCACTGCTCCAAAGAATATTGCTGGCATCAATATCAATATTTTGTAATTGAGCAGTCGCTCTTGTATTTAAATCAAAAACAAAATCAGAAAATTTTTCATCAATGAAAGTACTATATATTATTTTATCAGATCTAGGTGAAATTTTGGCAGATGTAATTTGCTGTTCAATAATTTTATTATTCTCTTTTGTTAATAGATTCAGTTCATATAAATAGCCATTCAAAAGATAATAAACATTATTATTGCTTGCGCCAATTATATTTACTGGCAAAGCATCAATTGAAGTTTCTAAATCTAAAATAGTTTCTTGAAGCTCTCCTTGACTATTGATAATTAAAATTCTATTTGTACTATCCTCAGGTTTATAATAATTTCCAATTAATCTGTTGCCATCAAGCCAAAAAAGATTGGATAAATTATTATCAAGCGGATATACTTTGCTATCATTTAAACTAAATATCTTGTAAGAATTATCTTGAATAGCAAGAACCTTATCATTACTTTGATCCCATTGGGCGTTAATAATATTATCTGTATTGGCAAAAGGTATAATAGCTAAACTTTTTTTTGTGCTTAAATTGGTCTTATAAAATTTGCTATTATCTAAATTATAAGAATAGATCTCTCCGTTACTTAGAATATGACTCGGAAATTGGATGGTTTCGCTAATTTCTGTTTTGATTTGATTTGTTTCATTTGCCGAAAAAGCAGTAACTGATTCTAGGGAAGTCTGCAATTGTGTTTCATTTTTATTCTTAAAAAAATATTGAACCAAAAGCGCACCAACAATAATTAGGATTAAAAAGATTAAACTTCCAATAATTAATTTTGAACGAGTTTTCATATTCTTTAAAAATTATTTTCCTCTCTGGCAGGCTTTATTATATAGGGTTGCTGCTTTATTCACATATTTATTAACTTCTGCTCTGTCTTCTTCTTTCCACCCAGGCATATTAGGATCTTTGCACCAAGTCCTTCCACCACCGGCTCCAGAAAAATATCCAGCAGCAACACAAGCATAATTGTCGGTTGGGATATTTCTTAATAATTGTTTTAGATGAACAGCAACGATTTCTACCATTTCATTCGAATGATCTTTGACCCATTGCTTACATCTTGGAGAATAACTGATGTATGCTGGGCAATTAGGATTTCTCTTTTTTGAACAGTAGCCTGCATTGGGGTCAACAGGTCCTGAGCTAATTTCATTAAGGCAAGATTGCTCAACGCTTTTGCCAGTAGATTTTGACCATTCTGAGGCAGCTGCATCAAAGGTACCAGGCATAAATTGCCCCATACTAAGAGTACCGCTATTTTTGTTTACAGCACCATTGTCAAATGAACTTTCATGATCGAGTGTTGATTCAAGGAAGAATGGATCAACATTGTATGTCCTTGCAGCATTTTCTACTATCTGTGTATAACGATTGCTCTTATTATTTGTATCGTAGGTCTTGGCGCATTTTCCTAAATCGCTTGCACTGCCTGAAAGAAGAGTACCTCCTTGTCCTTGTCCTTGTCCTTGTGTTCCAGTCCCACTTGGATTTTGCCCAGTTGCACCGCTAATACTTAATTTAAACGGCGCATCTATTTTACATTGCAAAACATAAGGATTTACTAAAGAAAATAAAACATAAGCAAAAAGACCGATAAACATTCCACCAACTGATCCCCAAATTGTTTCTTTGGCAGATTTTATTTTTTCTTGATTACCATAAGATGTGATATATCCGAATCCGCCCCAGATTACTCCAGCCAATGCAGCGACACCGATAAATGAAATTCCTAAATTAAAAGCATTTTTCCAAATTTCACAGGCAGTACTGCCAGAAACTAATGATGATGGATTAGGCTCAAATGTTGGAGCTTGAGCTGTAGTATCAACACCTGTAGCTGGAGTTGAACCGTCACTTCCTGGAATTGGAGTTTGAGTTGGTGCTTGAGCAGTAACGCTATTAACTGTAGCTGAGCAATTCGTCCATCCTTCAGTATCACATTCTTTATAGCATTGATCAGAAGCTCCAGTGGCGATTTTACTTTGATCGGTTTCTGTGGTTGAAAAAGTTATATCTTTTGTTTGACTTTGATCTAGCGAATCAGTTCCTTTGCAAGTTGCTTTGACATCATTTGTAGTTGGAGTCGTAGGAGCTATTGGAGTAGGAGTTGGAGTAGTCGTCGTCTGTGTTGCTGGCAATGATGCACTCATGATTTTGGCAATCAGATTGGTATAATTTGTTCCACTGTGCAGCTTTTCAACCCATGTTGGAGCAGTTATAGTATTTGGCGCATTTTGTTGAATCCATGTATTTACTTCAGATATAATCTGTTTTTTTTGCTGACCTTTTCTATCTGTTGCGAGCTCAGTCCAATATGGAATAGTAATAGCTGTAACTGCAATATTTTTATCTTTGGCTTCTTTGTACATGTCAGCAAGATTTTTTTCGATATTTGCTGGAGATTTAAGATTGTTTGCATCATTTACTCCTGCGAAAATTATAACCTGGTTATATCCCCCATTTAAAACATTTTGTTCAAGAAGGCCTTTAATAAAAGAAGTTTCGGCACCACTTTTGGCAAAAACATCAACTTTCGGACATTTGGCCTTTAACCTTGGGCCATATCCTACTGTCAACGAATCGCCGATTACTGCAACTTTACCTTCAGGACAACCGGCAGCATAAGTTGGCAAAATTGGAGACGCAAAAAAAAGAATATTCAGGAATATTATGAAGGAATAGATTATTTTTTTTATTTTAGAATTCATAAAGAGAAAATTTCTAATTTCTAATTCCTAATTTCTATTAAATTTTCAATGCTAAAATTTTCAAACCTTCTCTACGATAGCTTTAGAAATTAGTTATTTAAAATTTAATAGAAATTAGAAATTATAAATTGAAAATTCGTCAAGGAATAACAAACGCATAAAGCAATCCATCCTGTCTTCTTGTAAAATACATTATTTTTTCGCCAAGCATGAATGGCTTGAAGACATCATAATCTTGAGCGAATAAACTTGTATCTGCTAATTTTGTTGTCTTGTTATTTTGAGTATCAACTTTGAAGAAAGAATCTTTGGAAACAAAATTATAATTATTATAGGCATCTGGCAAAATCATACATTTGCTTAGATTCTCTGGAATTGCGCAAATTAAATTTTGATTATCTGGAAGCCAAGTACATTTATCAGCAAATGTTTGAACGCCTAAATCAACATTTTTATTTGCTAAAACATCATAGAATTGCAAATTTGTTGTAGTGGCGCTTGAAACATTTTGTCCTGAATAAACAATTTTGTTGCCGTCATTTGAAATATTAACATTAAGACCAAAATCACTAACTAATTGATTGAAACTTTTGCCAATAATATTGGCGGAAAAAGCAGTGGCATTTGTTTGAGTGCTTGGCTCGCTGTAATAAAGAAGCTTTGATTCTAGATTCCAATTGATAATTGGAAACTCGCCTTCAAAAGGAGAAACGCTATTCCAATTCGTGCCATCTAAATTAGAAACAGAAATATTGGAAGTGCCTGATGCTTTGTCTTTAAATAAATATGCGATTTTTTCACCATCTGGAGATAATGTTGGAGATTTGAAATTTGGATCAACTGGAGTTTGTTTTTGATTGTTAATATCAAAAATTAAATAATTTCTGGTCAATCCTTGATTGTCTGACAATGTCATGACTGCTCGATCTTTTTTCTTGGACCATGAAATATCATAAACTTTGTCAATTGCAGATGAAGTTATTGGCGAAGGCTGACTGCCATCTAAATTGGCAACATAAAATTCTTTATTTTCTGGGCTGTAAAAAATAAGTTTACTAAAATCAGCTGATAATGTTGGGCTAATTGATTTTTGGTTTAAGACTGGAATGACTCGATATTTATTTGTAACTGCTGTTTCTGCTTGTAAGGCAATTTCTTTCCTTTTTTCAGCAACATATTGCTGGATTTTTTGGTCTTCAGTAACGCCGGCAGCTCTTTCTTCATTTGTTAATTGCAATCTTTGTTGTTCTGATTCATTTAAAGCTGGAAGATCTGAAGCAACTTTTGTTTGCTTTCGGAAAATCACAAAATAGATTGTTGCAGCGAAAGCAATAATCAACGCGACGATACCAATGATAATTAATATTCTTTTTCTATCCATTTTTTTTCTTCTCTTTTATAGTTATTAATAAAATTATAATACCTAATAATCCGGCTGCTGCAATAAAATTATATAAATTTCGGAAATTTTTAGGCAAGAATTTTTGCAATGATCCTAGAGTGCCAGATGTAGAAATTTGGGCATTAACTTGAGTTGGAGTTAAAATAATTTTTTGAGTGGCATTTTCTGTTTGATTGGAATTATAGACAGTGTTAATTGCGCTAACTTCGACAATCTGAATTTGGCTAGTCATTGTAAGATTTGGAGAAGTGAAATATGGAGTATTTGGATCAACGATAGTTTTGTTATCAACTTCTGTGCCATTAACTTTCCAAATTAAATTTAATTGTTGTGATGGCTGAAAATTATTTAAATTTGCTTGAAAATTAATTGTTTGGCCAGAATTTAATTGATAACTTTGAGCAACGCCATAAGTTGATTTTAAATTTGTGGAATTAATATTTGCGCAATTAACATCTTTGCCGAAAGCGCCGCAAATTGGCTTGATATTAATTTGAGGAGCGATGACATTTAATGATTCTTGCTTTGTTGCTAAAGTTTTTCCAGAAGAATCTGCAATTGTTAAACCAACAACATTGATATTTTGGGATTGTGTAGCGTTGCATGATCCTAAATCATTTTGGATTACTTGTGCAGGCAAAGTGTTGATAACGAAAGAAGCAGTTTTAAATTTTTGTCCTTTGCCGCTTTTTCCTTGTTGAACTGTTCCATTATATGTCCATTGATAATTTAGGCTATCTAAATAGCTGTCTAAACTTGTGAAATTGGAAGCGGAAGTACAAGCTTGATTGTTATAAGTATTCCTTAAATCTACAGCTTCAACTTGAACAATATCTCCAAAACGAAATTCATTTTGCGAAGGAGTTGGCTTTAAGAAAATATCTGGAGCCTGCAAAATAATGCTATTTGGATCAATATCTGCTTTATTCAAATTATAATCTGTTGTAGCAGCATTATTTTGATCAGCAACACCAATTGATCTTTTGTTAAATGACAAATCTAAGCCAATCGGAATTTTTAATGTGGAAATTGCTTTTTCTTTAGTATTAGAATTTGAGGCTTCAACTTTTATTTCTCGAGAATCTCCGCAACGCAAATCTTGGCGAATTAATCCTTCATTCATATTAAATTCAAAAACAGAATTGCTGACCTTTTTTTCTTGGCCATCCAAAAACCAGCGATAAGTTACGCCATTTGATTGAGTACTGCTAATCGCATTAGCTGTCACTTTGACTGGACTTGTTGCTGAAACTGGCTTTGGAGAATAATCTAAAGTAACGCTTAATGGAAGCATGTTTTTAAGATCATTCGAAGTAATATTGTTTGGGTTAGCATTAATAAAGCTTTGCAGATCGCTTGGGAATTGAACCTCGTCTTGCGCAAAAACTTGATTAAAACCTAAAAGCAATGTTATTAACCCAAAGAAAATGATTATTTTGTTTTTGTTCATATATTTTATATACCTATGTTTGTGCCAATTGAACTCGCAATATTTGCAATGCCTGCAAGGGCGCCACCAACTAATCCGGTTGTAATGAGAGGTAGCATAATCATAGGAAGACTAAAGGTAAAAACGAAAATTGCGACTGGAATATAGATAAGTAATTCGATCCCTCCAAGTGGAGGAATTTTTTTTGATTTAAAGATATTGCCACCGATAAACTGAACATTCATAATTACCCAAGTGACCAACAATGTAATAGGATCAAAAGCGGCAAAAGCTTTTACCAACGTTAATAAATTTTTTATGTTTTTTATATTTTTAAGCTGTTGAGCTGCTTTCGCAACTTTAGCTGCTCTTTCTGCTCCGCCTTTTGTTTTTTTGGCTCTTTCTAATGCTTCACTTTTTAGACGGTTAAATTGTTCATAGTTACCGCCTTCTTCACCTCTTGCAACAGTATCTGGCATTTCTTCAGCAGATTGTTCTGCTTCTGCTCCTTCTGCTCCATCAAAAGCAGAGATACTTTTTTGATTTGCTAAATGCGCACCATAGTTTGAAGAAAAATTTTTTTTATAATTATCAAAATCTGGAGATGATTTTTTTTTGTGTTTAATCTCCTTTAGTTTTTCATAATAAAATAATTCTTTATTTATATTTATATCACTAACAGTATTTCTCATACTGATTATTTAAAAAAATTATCGAGTAGAAACGTGAAAATATAATACGAATATACGAATAATGCAAATGTTGCAAATATGCGAATCGAGCGAATATTTTATTTTTGATTGTAAATCACTTTTTAGAACTAATTATAATTTGCGAATTCGTATATTCGTATCATTTGCATAAATTTGCATATTTGTATTATTACAACCAGAAAGCCCCGCTTAATTTCCATTCTTCACCGACTTTTGTAAATTCAAGTTTTAAAATTTGATATTTGACAGTTGGCTTGTTATTTTGAGCTGTGATTTCTTCTCTCTTGGTTGTAACAATGGCAGTCATTTCTTTATCAGTTGTATCAGAAATTCCAGAACTGATTGTTTTTGTGGTTACACCATAAAATGATGCTTTTGGATCTATCGGTTTGGCAATTTGTTCATCAAGAAAAGCGCTCATTTTTTCTGTTGAGTAAGTTTTGATTGTTTTTAGATTTTTGTAGGCTTCTTTGTCCTTGTTAGTAAAAGTGCCGTAAATTTCAGCAATTTTTGAAGCTAAAGCTAAAACTGTTTTTTCTTGGTCTTGCTCAACTTTTATTTCGCCTTGATTTTCGATGGCATTTAAATTTTCTGTAACTGCATTTTCTGTTTCATTGACATTAAGTGTAACATTTTCATTTGCATTTAATGCTTCATTGGCATTTACAATCGGAAACTCATTATCATTTGTTGCAACCACGTTTGTATTGTTGGCAACAACATTTGCATTTTGATTGGCTGGCTGATTAGTATTTGTGTCGGCTTTTTTACAACCGAAGGCAGTTGTTGCAAGTGCAATTAATGTTAGAGCTAAAATGATGTAAGATTTTTTAAACATATTTTTATTTTATTAAATATAGAAATAAATTACAAATTCCAAAATCCAAACAAATCACAAATCACAATAAACAAACTTGCAATTTTGTGATTTGTAATTTGAAATTTGTTTGGAATTTGGGATTTGTGGCTTTTGTTTTTAAACATTTTGTTCTTGTTCATAATTCTTCTTGGCTTGTTCTAATTCTAATAATTGTTTTGGATCTGTGGTAATGATTTGGTCTTCTGAATATGAAGCGACTATTTTAATTGCAACATGTTTGCTACCTGCAAAGAAAATACCTTCACCAACATCTGATTCTAAAAGTAAATATTTTTCTTCTTCTGTTAGATAAAAAGTTTTTTTCAATAAATCAATTGAGGCTGGAGATTGTTTTAATAATAATTGCAAAGCGGAATTAGTAACAATTGCTTTACCATAATCTGATGTTAGAAAATCATTAACATCTGAGAAATTGTGGTTGTGCCAAGATAATATTTTCGGCCTCTTTTGGCAATACTGTACATAAATCTGGCAGATTCTTCGTATTGCATCATCCACCAAGCTTCATCAACTACCAAAATTCTTTTTCTCATCTCTGCTCTAACAATATTCCAGATATGATTAAGAATAACATACATTGCGATTGGACGTAACTCATCTTCTAGATCTCTGATGCTAAAAACGACAAATGGATTATCAATTCTGACATTTGTGGCTTGATTTAATAATCCAGCAAAAGTGCCTTCAGTATATTTTTTAATTCTTGGAACTATATCCTCTGCTCCTTGCATGCCTTCTAGAATTTCTTGCAGATCTTTCATTGTCGGAACTTCTATTTTTGACAAATCTGATTCAGCAGTAATATCTTTTTTAGCATATGTCTCAATAATTCCTCTATCTAACAAAGCATCTTCTTCTTTAGTAAGACGGCCCAACATGATTCTTAATAAGCCTTTGATATTGATAACTGCAGATCTAATAATGTCTTTTGTTTTCATGCCGGAAATTGCTACTGGCAAATCAAATGGATTTAATCTGTATTCTGATTCTAGAGACATTTTTAAAAATGTTCCTCCAACTGATTCACATAAATATTTATATTCATTTTCTGGATCAATGACGATAACTTCTGTTCCAAACATTAAAGATCTTAAAATTTCTAATTTTACAGCATAACTTTTTCCAGCACCAGAAGTTGCAAATACAACTGAATTAGCATTTGGCAAAGTAAAACGATCGAATAAAATTAGACTATTATTATGACGATTAATTCCATAAAGAACACCTTCATCGGAAGTTAATTCTGAAGAAACAAATGGAAAACTAGTTGATAATGGAGATGTATTAAAATTGTTGAGGACTCCTAGTTCATCTAAACCTAGCGGAGTTGTAGTATTGAATCCTTGTTCAGCTTGAAAAAAAGCTCGCTTGGAATAAATTAATCTTTGACCAAGTAAATCTTCAATTTCTTTGGTTGTTTGCTCTAATTTTTTTTCAGAATTCTCGTAAATTGTGATATATAATGCAAAATGAAAAAATCTTTCTGTGCCTTGTATCAAACGATCGCGAAGTTCTTCAACATCATTGAGTGCTGTTTCTAGCATTGGATCTCTAACTTCGCCTTTTTCTTGCTTGCCTGCCATTGTGGATTGGATTTGTCCAACTTTATTTTTTAAAGTTTTTAGGATTTTTTCGGAGCTAACTGGATTAATATACATCGCCATATCAGCTTCGATGTTCATGTTGATAACTGGAGCAAACCAGCCAGTATTTACAAAACGAGGATATGTAAAAATAAACAAAGTTCTGACAAACTTGTCGCCTAATTTAAGAAAATTTGGATTAACCTGCAATGCACTTGGCGCAATAATATCGCGAATCGAAACCAGACCCTTTCTGTAAATTTCTTCAGCCTTAAGGATTTCTTGTTGCTCATCTTCAGTCAAATTTTCGATATTTTTTTTGCCAACTGGCAAATCTTTGTCCTGCATAACGTTATTATAAATTACAAATCCCAAATTCCAAACAAATTACAATATACAAAATACAAATTACAAAAAAAATTAATTAGATTTGTTTATTATTGTTGATAAAATATTTCTTATTTCGATTGATTCTTGTAATAATGGTTCAATTCTTTTTCTAAATTCTGGATTAGCATCTATTATTAAATTCAGCCAATAAGTTGTTTCTTTTGCTTCTTTTCTAGCAATTCTTACTTTCATTTTAAAATCTTTTTTTCCTAATGATTCATTTGCTTCTATGTAATTAGCACCTATCGAACTCCCTGATCTTAAAATCTGATTTATATAAACAATATTAATATAATTTTTAGGCAAAGCGTTGCACATATTGGCAACTCTTTTACTAAATTCTAAAGTTCGGTCTTCGAGATTATATAATTTGTTAGTTTTATTTTGTTCGGGCAATTTTGTTTTTTGTGATTTGTAATTTGTTTGGAATTTGGGATTTGGGATTTTTTTTATGCCTGCTCTATCTTGAGCTTCTCTAATTCTCCTAAAATCTCAGTGGTGCTCTCATCTGGATTATACCATGAATATAATAGCTCAACTACTTCCTGAGTATTTAGCTGTGCTGATTGAATTCCAACTCCGCCTAAACCACTGATAACTGAATTAACACGAAGCAAAAGCTCTTCTTGTTGCTTTTGAAAACCAACTTGCTCTTCTTTTATTTTTGAAGCTGGTGAAATTATGCCTTTTAGTTTATCTAAAATTCCTTCTGTTGCTTCAATGCCAGGAGGAGAATATGGGACAACAACATAATAATGAGAAGTTGTGATATTTGCTAGTTCAACTAAAGATTTGATAAATTCAGCATATTCTGCTGTCTGGATTCTCAATAATTCGTTTTCCTGCATTCTTTCTGCTTCTTTGACTTTTTCTAAGTAACTTCCAATATTTAATTTTCTGGTCTGAATGACAATCTCAACTGGAAAATTTAATGAATTTAAAAAATCTTGATAGCCAAAAACTTTTGCTTTTTGTTCATCTTCAGACATTAAAGCAAAATTAATTGATGAACACATTACAATTGCTCGTAGAGCTTTATTATTTAAAATTACTATTCCATCTCTAATTCCAGACAATTTTAAAAACTTCTGAGTAGTCTCTTCTTCTTTCTTGACTGCTTTGCTTGAAAGCATTGTTTCTTCTTGTTGCTTTGTTTCAGCACTATTTTTTTTCTTGTCTTGTTTTTTGGACATCAGTTTTAATTTTCAATTATCAATTTACAATTTCCAATAAATTATCAATTAACCAATTTTCAAAACTTACGAAGTAGCCATTGAAAATTGTTCATTGGCAACTTATTGAAAATTGAGAATTGGAAATTGATCATTTATGATTATTTTTTTTCGCTCATGACCGTCTTAAAATCAAGTTGTCTTGCAAGACGATGAATAGAGCTTGGTGTATATTTTTTTTCGCCAATGGTGATTTTTTCTGGACCAGATTTTTTCTTATTAAGATCATAGGCTTTTACTCTCGGAGCTCTTCCACTTTTATGCCAGACTAATATTTTTGGACCTAAAATGTATTTGAAAACTGCAGAAAGATAATCAGTCAATGGTCTGCCATAAGGTTTGACAAAAGCTAATGGCATTGTTATTCCAGCAACAATTATTGCTAGAAAAATGAATAATGTCAGATCAACAAATGACCAAGCAATCAGTAAAAATATTCCGCCACCTAATAAATAAAAAAATTGTTTTAAAGTCAGAGGGCCGATAATCTGGTCTTCTATTTCGACAAATTGAGGAATGGGATACTGCATAAAATTAGTTTTCAATTTTCAATGACCAATTTACAATAAATTTCCAATAACCAATTTTCAAAACTGCGAGAATTCATTGTAAATTGAAAATTGGTAATTTATTGAAAATTGGAAATTGTTAATTGGAAATTAGATAAGCTTGCTTATACTTTTCACCGCGATGTATTCATCTTCCGACAAATATTCCATTTTCTGATCTTGCCTATCTTTTGAAACTTGGCTGATTGATTTTTTTTCTGTTTCGCTTTGATTTGTCATTGCCTCATATAATTTGTAAAGCGGACTTTTCATGAAATTTTCTTGAGCAATTTTTCTCTCTTCATGAGTCTTGGCAATATCGCGAAGATTATTTAATAATTTCTGCGCGGATTGTTTTGCATCAGTACCTAGATCTCTGAATTCTAAAATAGTAAGATTTTGAATTCTGTTGATTTGTTTGGAAACAATGACTGGCTTTGCTGGGGTTAAAATTTTGTGTTCTTTGTGAAAAACTTTTTTTGGAGGATTTGGTAATTCTTCTGTTTTTGGCTTTGCAATTTCTTTGACAACTTCTTTTTCTGGAACTGCTTTTATTACTTTTGTTTCTTCAATTTTTGGTTCTGTTTTTTTTATTGGTTTGCCGATTCTCTTTATAGATGCAATAAATCTATTGCTTGGTTCAGCTGCCTGAAGTTTTTTAATATCTACTACACCAAGCATTTCTCTTTCGGCAAGTTTTTTGTTTTCTGCTAATAATTTTTCTCGCTGTTCTGTTTTTTTAGTTGGGAATGGGATTGGCTTGACACTTGATGCAGGCTGTTTGATTCCCTTATCAATATGCTCTTGCTCTTTGGTTGTAAAAGCGCCTAAATCAACTGTTTTTTTGAGTTCAATGCCATACATTGATGCTGAATAACCAGTTAAACTTCCAGCGTCAGTTATTTTTAATTGCATTCGATCAAAAAGCTGCAAAAGTTTTTTTAATTCTTTCTTTTCTTGCTCATTCAAATTTCTAGGATTTTTGGATTGGAAAAAATAATTATTTCTTTCAACTAAAGAATGGATGCCGGGATTAGCTTCATATTCATAATCTTTGATCCAATTTTCAATTGTTGGCTGATATTTTTTATTAGAAATTATGATTTCTTTTTCACCAATTTTTTGCTGGTTTTTTTTGATTATTGCCTTTATTTTGTTCACGTATTCATCGCGATAAGTCATCCGCATTGAGATAAGCTTGTTTCGAAGCCATCTTTCTAAATTCATATTTCTTTTCAAAGCATCAGCTAAATGTTTTTCATAGAGATCTAAAACATCATTATCATCTGGCAGATATTCTTGGCAATGGAATTTTAGATGAATATTTAGATCATTATATTTTTTGTAAATTTCTGGATTTTCTGATTTCAATTGAGGGAATTTTTGCAACGCATTATCAATTGTCAAAATAATCTGATAAGCTATTGGACCATATTCTCCTTGAAAACTAAAACGCTCACAGTCTTGTGCTTGTTTGAAAATCTTGTCAAAAATATTTTGATCGACTAATTGTGTTAAACTTAATCTTTGCATGTCTTATTGATAATACTTTTAAATTTTGTCGACAATTCTAGTAGTGCCTGGATAAAAACCTTCTCCACCGGTCTGATCTCTCACTATTGTCAAAAAGTCAGTACCTGCTGCTTGTGCTGGGGCTGAAACAGTCGTAGCAGATATTACTCCACGTACCTGAGTCTCGAGTTGTTGAACAACTTTTTTGGTTGCATCCGGCATAAATTGCTCCAAAGTACCTTTAGAATAACCTTTGACACCACCAATTTTTAAATATTCTTGTAGAACTGGAGATATTGCGAGTTCAACAGCACTACCATTTTGATACCTCTCATTAGAGACAGCAAATCTAGGAACTGCAGCAGAACTTCTAGAACCAACTTTTGACCATTCGACAGCTGCATCTTTAGCATGATCAGGATTCCAAAACATTTGACCTTGCTCATTAATTCTAACAGATTCGGCTTTATCCCATTCTCCTTTACCTTTCAAGAGATCATTGGAATTACCAGCAATATACTTTGCGCGCTGATTGCCGAAATTATGGATTAAGAAATCTTGCCAGGCTTCATAAGAGGTGCTATGAGTATTGTCTATCGGAGTTACTGCGCCGGTAACTGAATCTGTTTTCGTAGAACCTGTAACATTTCCTTCTTTATCATACGACTTATTACCAACCATTTTTCCCAAGACTCCATCACGCATAATTTCATTGAAATTCACATCTCCTTCTAGCAACATAACAGCTGCTTCTGCCCGACTCATATCTTTTTTGACCAAAGAATCACGTAATTCTTTTCGATAATATTCATGACTGCCTTTGCCATATTTTTTCATTTCTGACATATGTTTATCAACACTTTCCATTTGACCACGTCGTTCAAAATCAGTTTCATCCTTGCCAAATAGCCATGGCATTTTATTTGTAACTGCATTGATCCTGCCATGAATAAAACCAGCGCCACCGGACATTGCTTCAGCTGTTCTTTTAGCTTGTCTTTCTTTCCAGCCTTCGGCAACTAAAGTCGGACTTAGGAATTTAGTAAGATCACCAGCTTTGTCTGCTGTTCCCGGACTAACTCGAGCAAGTTGCAATCCTTTTGAAATTAATTTGCCAATATTTCCCTTTTTACCAGACATTAATGATTCATTTAATTTTCTAGCTCCAAATCCGCCAGCCAATGCAGCTGTTCCCATTAATCCTTTTTTAACTAATCCCATCGCCGAACCAGCTAAACCTTCAGCTGCTTCTTTTGAAAAAGTAAATCCAACAAACATAATTCCACAAGCGATTGCCATGCCGAAGAATTGACCAATTGTGCCTGATGACATGCCGACATTGGTTTTGAATTGCGTAGCAACATTACCCGTAAGACCAGTAATTCCTCCACCTTGAGAAAATTTAACAGCAAAAAGAAGAGCTAATAGATAACAAATACAAACAACTGGACCAACAAATAAATATTTTGTAAATTCTTCCCACCATTTGCTGGCATATTTTTGAGTTACTGGTAAAACATTTAAAACAAAAGCAATTGGAGAAAAAACTACTAAAATCATTAAAACAACAGTACGAATAACTAACAAAACTGCTAATCCAGCTAAAGCCATCGTAAACATTCCTAAAAACACAACAACTAATATGTTCGTTCCTAATACTGCAGGTTCAGTGCTTGCAACTTTTAGCTGTGTTCCTAAATTCATACTTAAATCCAAGAAACTGGAAACATTAAATAAAGCTAAAAGAGAAGCAGAAGCTGTTGCGCCATTTTGAGTGCCCATTATTCCGCTCATAATAGCATTTGAAAAATCTACTAATGTTAATGCAATTGTTTTGCTGAAATTAACTAGCAAAGCGCCAACTAATAATTTTGGCAATAAAGTTTTAAATTGATAGGCTTCGATTCTTAAGATTGTCGCAAAAGCAATGCCTAATAATGCAAGAACGAAAATAATATTTAAGATATCTCGTACCAATACCCAACCAGCTGTAACAATTTCATTCATTGAGCTAGCATTGATTGTTGTTCCACCAATAACCCAATCAAAAATTGTACCAATAATCCATAAGCCTAATGTGATTACTGTAACAGCAATATAGCAAAGTCCACCGACAATCAAAGTAACTGCTCCCAAAAGTGTTTTATCTATGACATTAGTTCCAGTACTAGCCTGAGCTGTAGTTGCTCCTGTGTCCGCGAAAACAAAAACTGTTGGTATCAAAAACAGAGCAAGGGAAATTGCAATTATTAATATTTTTTTTAATTTTGATTTATTTTTGAACAAGTTGATTGTGGCTATTTTTTCTGCGTCAAAAATTTTGTTATAAAAATTTTTGACTCTGCGTTAGATTCTGCGTTTTTCTGCGCTTAAAACGTTTTCGCAGAATGACGCAGAATCTAACGCAGAAAACACAGAAACTGACTAAAACTATTTTATTAATTTTATAATTTATCGTAAATAGAATATATAAATTTATTTTTCAACATATCAGTAACAACTCCACCAAGAGCTGCGACATCATTTATCATTTGGGCCTTGAGAGCTGAATCCATTGGATCTCTTATGCTACTTTTTATTAATTCTGCAGTAATCATGCCAGGAGATAAAACTCGACAATCATCTGGACGACGGCTTTCTGGAACACCGGCACAATCATAATTGCCTAAAAATCCCTCATTTATTAGCATTTCAAATCGGATATTTTGTTGGCGTTGATTCGCTTGAGCATTGATATTATCTCGCAGTTTGAACCAAGTGCCAAATTGATTTGCCTCGCCTAAAAGACTTAAATGAAAATTGGCATAATAATAATTTCTTACATCTTGCCAAGCGGAAGTGCTATCATCCGAAAAGAGCTTTTCCGTCACTTGAGCAAGCTGACTCTGATCAAAGGTACAATCTGGCGCAAAGCCAGTGTCATCGTACATTTGAAGTAGAGCAATCCTGACATCTGCTCCAATTGTGGTGCACAAATTAAAACCAACATATTCTTGCAAAATAGCATTAGCGGTTTGAAAAGCTAAATCGTGAATTAACCAATCTTTAACATTATTCCAGCTAAGCTTGAAATCGCCAGTTGAAACAAAAGATAAAACCATATCGCGAACTAATGGATAAATTGCAGCTTTCCAAATTGTGATGCCAACACGATCTGCAGTATCTCTTGGAAGATCGATTGTTACTGGAATGGCATCTGCTTTTTTGACAGTTAAAATAGTAGCATTATAAGTAATGAATAGAGTTAAGATTAACAGTAATAGTGATATTTTTTTAAGCATTTATAAATTTAATTGCTACTAGTCTATTTAATTAGTTTTTAACGCAGAATTACGCGGAAATTAAAAATTTTGAAATAAATTTTTAATCGCAGAAAACGCGGAATTTGCTCGTTTAATAAATTGATAATTCTTTTATTTTAACAAATATATCTTCGTATAATATTTTATTTAAAGACAAAATATCTTTTAGAGCTTGAGATAATGTTGGCAAATTATTGCTTTGAGAATTGGCTATAAGATCATATTTTTGCGATAAAGTTCTGAAAACAGAAATCATTTTTCGATGTGTACTAATAAGATCTGAATCATTTGGAACTGCTATTTTTTCAAATTCATCAGCTGATTTACTGAAGGCTTGAGAAATTTTGATTGTTGTTTCTGTTTCACCATATTTGCTAATCATTTCGCCTTGAATATTTGGATCTAGCAAAAAATTTAGATTTTGTTTTACGATATTGTTAAATGATTCAAAATATTGATCTTTTGTTTCAGAATTTGAATCACCTGAAATAATTATTTCATTATCTTTTACTTCAACTAAAGTTAATTCCTGATTTGCGCCACTTACTATTTGATCAATATTTTTTTGCAAATCTTCAGATTGATCAGAATTTAGAACTCCTTGCAAAGAATCAATTGATGAACCAGTAGTTAGATCAACTCCAGTTATATCTTTTGCTTCTTGCTTTTTTTCATCTGGAATTTGGCTAAGCAGAGCCTTAATATTTCCTAAATTGGCTTTTGTTGGATCAAAACCATTAGCAATTTCCTCACCATCTTGATAACCATCAAAATCTGAATCAGCATTATTTAGGTCAGTACCGAATTTTTTCTCATCTGAACCAATTAAACCATCATTGTCTTGATCTAGATTATCTTTAGATTCGGCAACATTTGGATTGTGTTTTGTATCAACCTCTTGCTTGTCAGTAAAACCATCAGAATCTGAATCTGCTAAATATGGATTTGTACTAAGTTTTCTTTCCTGATCATCAACTATGCCATCATTATCTGAATCAAGACTTGATTGAAAAAAAGAACTCGTTGAACTTTGATTATCGTCTTGGTATTTTTGTGCGAAAATATAGCCTACACCAAAGATAAAGAGGCCGGAAATAACAAGCAAAAATAGCTTGAGCTTTCGTTTCGCCATTTTGATTAATTTGATTTTGTTTTGTAAATACTCGCTAAACTACGCAGAAGCTAACGCAGAAGCTAACGCAGAAGCTAACGCAGAAATTGCGGACTTTTTCTATTAGCTTAATAATAACAATTTTATGAATTTGTGTCAAAACGAAGAAATAAGTTATAAGTTGTAAGTTATAAGAATAATAACCTTGTTTAAGCCTAAATAAAATAATTATTTCTCTGATTTTTGTTGCTTGTGTATAACTTATTCGAGTAACTAGTTACTAGTCACTAGTTACTAGTAACTTATACAGCTTTTCCCACTCTTCTAAACTCAAAGTCTGTGCTCGTCTTTCTGGATTAATGCCGCAATTTTGCAATAATTTTTTAGCTTCTTCTTTGCTAATATGCAAACCTGATGAAAAATTATTATGAAGTTGTTTTCTTTTTTGAGAAAAACCAATTTTTAAAATTTTGAAAAATTCATCAACATTATCAACTTTTATTTTTGGTTCTTTAAAAACATTTATCTTTATAATTGCAGCATCAACTTCTGGAATCGGATTAAAATTTTCTTTTGGGACAATATCAATAATTTCTGGCTTGCCATAGAATTGAACAGAATTTGAAAGAAGACTTGCTTGAGGAGGTTGATCGCAAATCCTTTCTGCAACTTCTTTTTGAATTATTAAAACCATCAACGACGGCTTGTTTTGTAATTCTAGAAAAACTCTTAAGAAACGTGAGGTAAGATAAAATGGTAGATTAGAAACTATTTTGTAAGATTGAATATTAAATATTGAATATTGGGATTTTAAAATATCGCCTTCTAAAATTTTTAAATTTTTGGCATTTTTAAATTTGTTTTCTAAATATTTGACTAACTCTCCATCTTTTTCTACGGCAATGACTTGTTTAACTTTTGGATATAATTTGGAAGTTATGGCGCCTTGACCTGGACCAACTTCTAGAACTATATCTTGCAAACTTAATTCAGCTGACTTTAACATTTTGTCAACTATTGCTTCATTTTCTAAAAAATTTTGGCCAAGGACTTTGTTTGGAAACATAATATAATTTCTACTACTGCAACTAAAGTTGCAGTAAAAATTTTGCAATCCAAAATTTTTAATCCCCAGCTAAAAGCTGGGTAGTAACTCGTTTATGACCCAGCTTCAGCTGGGGTTTGTGCAACTAAAGTTGCAGTAGAACGCCGACGAAAACTAAAGTTTTTCGAACCCCAGCTAAAGCTGGGTAGAACCTCAAATCTTCTTCAGCTTTGCGTATTCTAAAGACAATTTTTTTATTCCGATTTTCTCAAAAATAACAGTGATTAAATCTTCGTTAAAACCAATAACCATACCTTTGCCAAATTCGGCATGTTTTACTTTATCGCCTGACTTAAATTCACAATCTTTTTTATTATCTTGATAAACAACATTTTGATTGAAAGATTTGGAATAGGAATCAAGATTTTTCTTGGGAATATCTTCGATGAAACGAGAGACTGGATTGGCTTGCATTTGACCAAAGATTTCTCTGGTTTTGGCAAAAATTAAATAGAGTTTTTCTTTAGCTCTAGTCATAGCAACATAGCACAATCTTCTCTCTTCTTCAAGCTCCTCTTGCGATACAAGCGCTCTTGAATGAGGAAAAAGATTTTCTTCCAAACCAACAATAAAAACATTGCTAAATTCTAGACCTTTGGCAGAATGCATTGTCATTAACGTCACAGAATTATTTTTATCATCAACTTCATCGGTATCTGAAACTAAAGCAATTTCTTCCAAAAATTTTGCTAAACCATCTTTATTATCATCAAATTTTGAAGCAACTGTTTTGATTTCTTGAATATTTTCCCAACGGTACTCGCCTTCTTCAGAACCATCTAAAATAAATTCTTTAAAACCTATTTTTAGTAATAATAAATCAATTAAAGAAGTCAGATTTATTTCTTTTGATTTAGCATTTAAATATTCCATAATTAAACCAAATTGATTGAGATTATTTTTTGTTTGACTTGAAACACCAGTTAATTTTTCTGAAGCAATTGCTGCTTTGATATAATCAATTTTATTTTGTTTGGCATATTTTTCTAAAGCTCCCAAAGTCTTGGCGCCAATTCTTCTTGGCGGAGTATTGATAATTCTGCTTAAACCAACTGTGTCTTTGAAAGAATTTATGACTCTAAGATAAGCAATGATATCCTTAATTTCTTTTCGTTCATAAAATTTTAAGCCACCAATAATTTTATATGGAATATCGTGCTTTAAAAAATTTTCTTCTAAAGATCGAGATTGGGCATTCGTGCGATATAAAACAACAAATCGATTGTATGGTTGCTTGGAATTATTTATTTCATCAATTATAAATCTTGCTTCTTCTTGCTCATCTTCGGCTTCGAACAAAACTGGTTTGTCGCCTTTTTCATTATCAGTCCATAATTTTTTATCTTTTTTATTTTTATTTTTTTCGATAATACAATGGGCAACATCTAAGATATTTTGAGTTGAACGATAATTTTGTTCTAATTTCAAAGTCTTGGCTTTTTTAAAATCCTTTTCAAAATTCAAAATATTGGAAATATCTGCACCGCGCCAAGAATAAATTGATTGCCAATCATCACCAACAACAGTAATATTTTGATAACGTTTTGATAATAAATTTACTAATAAATATTGAGCCTTGTTTGTATCTTGATATTCATCGACTAAAACATATTGAAATTGATTTTGATATTTTGCTAAAATTTGTGGAAATTTTTGAAAAATTTTAATGGTCATCATGATTAGATCATCAAAATCAAGAGCATTATTTTCTTTCAAAAAAGATTGATAGACTTCATAAGTTTCTCCTGCCACCTCTTCGATAAATTCATTAGATTTATTTTTTAAATCATTTGGTTCTAATAAATCATTTTTAGCGCTAGAAATAATAGAATGGATAATTCTTGGATTTATTTCGTTGGTATTATAATTTAATTTTCGCATTGACTGCTTGATTGCGGATAACTGATCTTCAGAATCATAAATATTAAAATTTTTACTGTAACCTAAATGTTCAATTTCTATTTTTAAGATCCGAACACAAATTGCATGAAAAGTGCCAAGAAAAGGCAATCTATAATCAATCCGTTTTTGACTAGAAGAATATTTTGGCAAATTAAGGCTTTTGATTAATTTACCAACACGCTCTTTCATCTCTTGAGCTGCTTTGTTGGTAAATGTAACTGCCAAGATGTTGAATGGCGAAACACCATTAGCAACTAAATAAGCAATGCGATGAGTCAATGTTTTTGTTTTGCCTGAACCTGCACCAGCCAAAATTAAAAGAGGTCCTTGCTGATGAAGAACTGCTTGTTTTTGGATATCGTTAAGTTGATCTAAAATTTGATGCATGAAATGATTTTAACAATTAAACGTCGAAATTACAAATCCCAAATTCCAAACAATTAACAAATTACAAATCACAAAACTTATTCTTAAAATTTTGTAATTTGGTTATTGTAATTTGTTTGGGATTTGGTATTTGGGATTTTTTTTGGTTTTTTAAAAAAGACGAGAATTGATTCTCGCCTTTTTAAATATATAAAAATAAAATCTTAAACAGCACGTAATTTATCTTTAAGTGTTTTTCCTGCAGTAAATTTTGGTAATTTCATCGCTGGAATTGTAATTCTTTGTTTTGGATTTTGTGGATTGACACCTTCTCTTGCTTTTCGATCTGAAACAGAAAAAGTACCAAAACCAGTAACAGCAACTTTATTATTCTGTTTTAACTCTTCAGTGACGATTTCAACAAATGTTGAAATGTATTTATCAGTTTCTCTTTTTGAAATACCTAATTTGGCAGATAGTTTTTCAATTAAAGCCATCTTAGTCATAATTATCACCACCTCTCAAAAAATTAAAAATTATAAATGCAAAATGAAAAATTTCGCGTCATTCTGAGGCCAAAGCCGCCCGCCTGCAACGCTGTAGCACTGCGGGCAGGAAGAATCCCGTAATTATTTTCTTATTCTCGGGATCCGAAGCTTTGGCTCAGGATGACATTTGTTTTTAGATTTGTATGTTTTTATTATAAGTAAGCCAAAAGATAATAGCAAATGATAACTTGTTAATAACTTTCTTACTTAGTATCTCGAAGTAGCTTTGCAGCTTCTTCTGGTTCGACTGTTGAAATTTCAATACCTGTTGATAATTCAAAGCCAGCCCAGATTGTGACTTTTGGCAAAATTTCAATATGCCAATGATAATGATCATGATTCTGCTCATCAGCTGGTGCGGTATGGATAAAAAAATTAAATGGCGGATCATTTAAAGCCTTATAAAGTTTGTTTAAAGAAAATTTTAATGCTTTGGCGAGATTTATTTTTTCTGTATCTTCGATTCTTTCAAAATATGGCGAGTGAAGCTTTGGATAAATTCTGACTTCAAAAGCAACAACAGATGTAAATGGACAGATGGCAATAAAATCATCATTTTCAAAAATCACGCGAACTTTTTTTTCTCTCTCCCATTCTAAAATTTCACAATGTGGACATTTTCCATGTTCGGCAAAATATTTTTTTGAGCCATGCAAAGAATTTCTAATATCTTTTGGAATAACTGGAATTGCAAAAAGCTGAGAATGAGGATGAGCAACTGATGCGCCTGCTTCTGGTCTGTGATTATGAATTATAGAAATGTAATCGATATGAGGTTCTTTGGCTAAAGCTAAATAGCGAGCTTGAAAAACATCAATTATTTCTTTGACTCTTGAATCTGCTAACTGACCATAAGTTTTGTTATGTGAAGCTGGAATTATGACTTCATGATAGCCAAAGCCAGGCAATACCTTGTAAGGTCCAACTTGTTTTTCGGTAAATTTTTGATCTGACACAAAAGCTGGAAATTTGTTTTGGACATCAATGATGCTATATGGCTCTTTTTTCCAGGTAGGCAAAGGGTTGCCTTCTTTTTTTAATTCAGCAATATATGGATCATTTGGAATTAAAGGATGAATTAAAGTGACATGAGTGTCAGGCTGTTTATCAAAATTGCAAAATGGACAATCTTTTTTTGGCTGTTCTAAAACAGCAACTTTTATTCCTTGATAGGTTTTTGGTCTTTTTGATCTGCCTGACGCAATAACGACCCAGTTTTTGGAGACGATATCTTGTCTCAATTCAGAGACATTTTGATTTTTATTTGACATAAATTTGTATTACAATTTTCAATTTTCAATTTTTATTAAATTTCTAATTATAAATTTTAAAACCTTAGTGTTATTTTAACTTATTTTAGCGCAAAGAACAATTTAAAACAGAGCAATTAGCTCTGCGTTTAGAAATTATTCATTGAAAATTTAATAGAAATTAGAAATTAGATCTCTACTTCTTCATTAATTCTTGTGATTGTTTTTTTGTCGTTTTCAAAATTAAGGACAACAGCATTGATTATGCATTTTCCGCTTTCATCAACTTCCCATCGATGAGGCATTTGAGTCAAGAATTGATCAATAACTTTTTCTTTTTGAACGCCTAAAACAGAATCCTTTAGTCCAACCATGCCAACATCAGAAATATAAGCAGTTCCTTTTTCTAAAATTTGTTCATCAGAAGTTTGAACATGAGTATGAGTGCCTAGTACTACCGAGACTTTGCCATCTAAATAAAAACCTAAAGCTTTGACTTCTGAAGTTGCTTCTTTGTGAAAATCAACGATACTGAAATCTATTTTTTCATTTTTATTTTCTTCTAAAATTTTATCAATTGTCTTAAATGGACAATCTAAATCTTCTTTGATAAAAACTCGGCCTAAAACATTTGTGATCAAAACTTTTTTAGTCCGAACTTGTTTAATGATATATCTTTTGCCTGGATTATCTAATGGGTAGTTTGCTGGTCTGATAATTGGCAAATTACTATCTTGCTGTAACATTTCAATGCCTTCTGTCTTGTCATAAATATGATTTCCAGATGTTAAAACATCAACACCTGAATCTAAAACTTCTTGAACTGTTTTTTTTGTAATACCAAGACCATGGGCAAGATTTTCGCCATTAGCAATTATTAAATCTGGATTATATTTAGTTTTTAGTTCTGGTAATATTTTTTTAATTGCAGAACGACCAGCTCTGCCAACGATATCACCGAAGAATAAAATTATCATAAATTTATTTTAAGTCTCTTCCTAATCCAGCTTTTTCAAAAGCTGTTTTATATTTTTCTTTTAGAGCTTTAACATCTTCGGAATCGACAAGACTTTTGTCAGTTGCAAAAATTAATGCATCACTTTCATAAGGTCCCTCAATATTTACAGTAACACTTTTTTTTATACGTCTAAATGAATATGCTATAACTGCACTTTTAGGATATCCAAGAAAAAAACCAATTATCCCACTTTGTCTACCCATTTTCTTTGGACTCCCTTGTTTTAACCAGGCATCAATACTCATTCCGTCTTTCCATCCTAATGCTTTAGCAAAATCAGTTTCTTCAGAAATTCTTTGCTGAACTAAATCTCGATCAACTATCATTTTTCCATTATAGACAAAAGCATTTTTCTTATATTGGTCTACTAATTTTTGGATGGCATCTGGGTCTTTAAAGCCAATGGCAAGAACAGAAGGTCTAATATTCAGCATAAAACTAAATAATTGTGATTGTAAATCACGAAAAAATTCTTCTTTTTCTTTCGGAGTTGTCAAAGACATTTCAATATCATTGACAAAATCTAATGCTTTCTGTGTTTCTTTAGGCAATGGTCCTTGTTCTTCTACAACTTGTCCTTCTGGTGATCCTGGTTCCATATTATAAATTTTATTAATATCCGTAATATCAAAATCGTTTTTTCAGTACAAACTTGTTAGATATTCGGATATTAAGATATTAGGATATTGTTTTTGATCAATAATTTCCGTAATATCTTCATGTTTATATTTATCTCGCAAAATCAACTGCACGAGTCTCGCGAATCACGTTAACCTTAATTTCACCTGGATATCGCAGTTCTTTTTCAATTTTGTCAGCAATAGCTTGAGCTAATTTCTTTGCTCCCAAGTCATCAACTTCTTCTGGAGTAACGAAAATACGAACTTCGCGACCAGCTTGAATAGCATAAGCTTTTTCTGCACCTTCGAAGCTCAAAGCAATATTTTCAAGATCTGTTAAACGTTTAATATAATTTTCATAAGTATCTTTTCGAGCACCTGGTCTGGCACCTGAAATTCCATCAGCTGCTTTGACGATAACTGCTTCAACTGTATGCGGTTCAACATCTTCATGATGGCATTCTACTGCATGAATAATTTCTTCGGAGACACCAAATTTTTTCAAAATATTTCTACCAATTTCAATGTGTGTTCCTTCAATTTCATGATCAACTGCTTTTCCAATATCATGCAAAAGACCAGCTTTTTTAGCGATGTTAACATCAGCTCCCAATTCTTCGGCCATGATTTTGGCAAAATTTGCAACTTCGATGGAGTGCCTTAAAACATTTTGTCCATAAGATGATCTGAATCTCAATCTGCCTAAAACTTGAACTAATTTTGAATCTAAATCAGCAATACCTAATTCATATGCTGCTTGCTCGCCAGCTTCTTTGATTTCATGAGCGATTTCTTTTTTAACCATATTAACTGTTTCTTCGATTTTTGCTGGATGAATTCTGCCATCTTGGATTAATCTTTCCAATGTTCTTTTGGCAACATGGCGTCTGATTGGATTAAATCCTGAAATAACAATTGCTTCTGGAGTATCATCGACAACAATTTCAATACCGCATAATTCTTCAATTCTTTTGATATTTCGTCCTTCGCGTCCAATAATTCTGCCTTTCATTTCGTCTGAAGGTAAAGAAACAGTTGTTGCTGTTGATTCAGAAGCTTGAGGACGAGCATAACGTTCAATTGCTTGAGAAATAATATTTTTTGCTTTTGTGTCAGCTTCGTCTTTAGCGCGATTTTCAGCTTTTTTGATAATACCTAAAACTCTTTCTTGCTGATCTTTTTCAACCATTTCTAACAAAACTTCTTTGGCTTTTTCTCGTGATAATGAAGCAACTTTTTCTAATGTTGCCATTTGTTTTTTTCGGATCTCGCCTAATTCTTGAGTTTTTCTTTGAATTGTTCGATTGCCTTTTTCTAATTGTTCTTCTTTTTGAGAAATTGAATCTAATTTTTGATTAAGAATTCCTTCTCTTTGAGATAATTTCGATTGAAAATCTAAAAGCTTAGCTCTTCCTTCTCGCTGATCTTTTTCAGCGTTTTCTTTGATTTCTAGAGCCTGTGTCTTTGTTTCTAATAAGATTTCTTTTTGTTTTGCTTTTGCTGTTTCAACTAACGCTTCAGTTTTTGCTTCAATTGAATCTTGCCTGCTTTTGGCAATAAATTTTCTTAATACGTAACCAGCTGCTAAACCAACGATTAAAGCAATAATTGCGCTAATAAGTACTAATAAGATACTGTTCATTTCAATATTCACATCCGTAAAAAGTGGAAAACTTGGATTTTTTTGGTTTTAAAAAACTATTCTTTAAGAAAGAATCTTGGTGATTTTTGATAAATTTTGGCTTAAATAAAGTTTTTTACAAAAGTCAAACATAATTTTTTTCAAAAATAATTCAAGTTTAATGAAAATACAACAAATTACGGTATGCGACCAATTTATTTATAAAATTCATGCTAAAATTTTTACTTTTTAGCACCTTTGAGTATAGCAAAAATAAAACGATTTGGCAAGGAAAAAAGGAAATTTATAGACTTGACAATTTTTGTTTTATTATGCTATTCTTTGCGATAAGCAAATTATTGCACTTTAAAACTAGACAAGGAGGAAGAAATGGATTGGCTAAAAAATGAAGCCAAAAATTCGGAAATTCCAATGCTAATATTGACAGCCCTTCTCTTCAATTTGGTTTACTCATTGATTGCTGCTGATATATTAATTCATTTCAGTAATATAAAATTACCAAAAATAGAACTAGAAATGCCAATATGCAATTATAAAACGTTCATCATATTGTTTACTTTTGCACTACGTGAAGAACTTTTTTTTCGCGCTCCATTACTATTAATGAATTATTTTCCTGATGATAAAAAATTTCGTTATGCTTTAATAATGGCAATCATGCTATCTGCTGCCTTTGGGTATCTTCATGGAGGGTCATCAAATATTTTGGTTCAAGGTGTGTCTGGATTTACGCTTTGCATTCTTTTTTTGAAAACTGGCGGAATCAATAAAAAAGGTTTTAAAGCATTGATGATCTGTACAATAGCTCATTTCTGTTTTAATTCTTTCCTGGCTTTGATTCTGGCTTTGCATGGAAAAAGCACTTTTTAATAAGACCTGATGGTCTTTTTTTTATTTATATAAAAAACAAAAAACTCACCATTAGCTTGGTGAGATTTTTTTTGGTTTTTTCTGATTTTTTCTTTATAATTATTCTTTGTCATAATTTTTTATTGCTGTTTTTAAATCATTTCCAACAACTTCCCAATCACCTTTTAAAGCATTAAAATCTGCTTCTTTATCTGTTTTTGAAGTATTGTAATTATTTTCATTGATAATTCCTGTCAAATCAAAAGCTCTGCTTATTCCTCTTGAAAAAGATGGCATTGATTTAAATAATCCAAATGTTTTGCTTTGATATTTTTTTTCCATTTTTTTAATTTAAACTTCTTGCAACAAATTAAATTCTTTTTTACTTAAAATTTTCTTTTTGAATAATAATTCGATTAAAATCATTAATCTTTCTTGATTAGAAACAATTAAAACTTTATTATTTTTCTTTTTCATAATTTGTTCCTCCTTATTTTTATTTTAACAAAATTTTATTAAATGAAAAATATTATTTTTTAATTTCTTTTTTCTTTTTTCTTCTCCAGAGAATTCCTAAGACTCCGAACAAAAATATTCCGGAAATGAATCCAATAATTACTGCTGGAATTGATTTTAAAATGCTAGTGATTTTTTTCATAAAATTATAATACTAATTTACGAATTTATGCAAATGATACAAATATACGAATTTGCATATTCGCATCATTTGCGTAGATTTGTATATTTGTATTATTTTATAATTTGATCAACGATTCCATATTTTTTAGCTTCATCAGAAGTCATATAATAATCACGATCTGTATCTTGTTCAATTTGAGTTAATTTCTGATTGGTATGTTTAGCAATAATTTTATTTAATCTTTCTTTTAGCTTTAAAATTTGTTTGGCTGTAATTTCAATATCAGATGCCTGGCCTTGTACTCCACCCATAATTTGATGCAACATTATTTCAGCATTTGGCAAAGCCATTCTTTTATTTTTAGCACCAGCTAAAAGAAGAGTTGCTCCCATTGATGCAGCCAAGCCAACACAAATTGTTGACACATCTGGCTTGATATATTGCATTGTATCATAGATTGCTAGTCCAGCGCTAACTGATCCGCCATTTGAATTAATGTATAATTTAATATCTTTTGTTTTGTCTTCGGATTCAAGAAATAATAATTGAGCAATAACTGTATTAGCTAAATTATCATCAATTTCTCCGCCTAAAAAAACGATTCTATCTTTTAATAGTCTGGAATAAATATCATAAGCACGTTCGCCATAATTTGATTTTTCGATGACTGTGGGAATTAACATAAACGAGTTATAAAGTTCTTAAAGTTATAAAGTTTATAAAGTTATTTCTTGACAATAATAACTTTGATTGATCTTGTTTCAACGCTCTTAACAGTGATGCCTGATGGGACTGAAATGCTTTCAGGCGAAATACTAAATTCTGGAGTTCCTTCTGTTTTATTTGCTAAATCAATTTCTATAAAAACATCATCCTCATTTAAGCTATTGATTTTAGCAGATGGGCCTTCAATTGTCAATTGGATGCGACTTGGCATAATACCACCAACTTTAAATTGATCGTTAAGATTTTTGTATTTTATAATGCCTGAAAATTGTTTGGAAATTGTTTGCTGGTTTAAATAAATTTTGACTGTAATTTGCGGATTGCCTAAGATTTCAATTCCATCTGGCAAATTTAAATTAACTTTTTTTTCATTAACATCTTCTGTCATTTCACTTAAATCTATGATTTCCGTTTCGACTGTGTCAATATCCTTAATCTTTTCATTCTTGCCTTTGATCGTAACAGTTGACGGATTGGTTTCTATTTTTTCAATCGTAGCGCCAGCAGGCAAATTGCCAATAATATTTGCTTTAACACCAACTGTTTTTTCGCCATTTTCTTTATTAACAGGAATAATAACTTCAACTGTTTTTGGCAGAATATTTACTTTATCAATTTTTTTATTATCTTTATCTCTGGCTTCTAATTCTACAGTCTTTTTAATTTCTGACATTTCGCCATTATATTTTATTGGCGCAACAACTTTAACAATTTTATCTAAAATGACTTGAGCGCTTTCAACATTAACTTCGCTTTGTGAAAATTTTGGTTTGGATGCTTGATAATCTTTGCCCAAATTTCCAGATGTTTCTAATTCAACTTGTTTTTCAATTGAAATAATTGGCGATAAAATTACGTGAACTGATTTTGGCTCTTGTTCTATGATTTGAATATTCTTGTCTAAAGCTTCTACTTTTACTTCAATATCATATTCACCTTGGCTATAATATTGCAAATTAATTGAGGCATCTATTTTGGTGGCAATATCTTTTTTTTGCCAGACGTCATTTGGAGCGCGCAATTTTACTTTAACGTTTGGCAAATTATTAGTAATTATCAAATCTTCAGAAAGATTCTGTGCTTTAATTGTCAATTCAGTATCTAAATTATCAACTCTAAAGCCTTCGTTAATGACAAAAAACCACAAACAAATTGCAGAGATTATGGCCAAAATTTTGAGATAAAAGTTGTTAGACATAAAATAATTTTCAATTTCCAATTATCAATTTACAATCAATTACCAATGATCAATTTCCAATGAAAATTGTCCATTGAATATTATTTGAAAATTGGAAATTGGTAATTGAAAATTCTAAACAAGCTGTTCAAGCTTATTCGCTAATTTTTCCGTTCCAACTTTTTCCTCCAAATGTCCGTCAATGGCAATCGAGACCTCGCCTCTTTCTTCAGAAACAACTAAGGCAATGGCATCTGTATTTTCGGTAACGCCAATTGCTGCTTTGTGGCGAGTGCCGTAGGTCATTGAATATTCGCCTTCTGTAAGTGGCAACATACAGCCAGCAGCTAGAATCTTGTTGCCTAAAATTATGACTGCACCGTCATGCAATGGAGAATTTGGAAAGAAAATATTTAGCAATAATGCAATTGATAAATTAGCATTTAGCTCTGTTCCTGATTCAACATATTCTAATAAGCCAGTTTTTCTTTGAATTACTATTAATGCGCCAATTCTGTTTTTCTTTAAAATTTCAATTGCTTCAATAATATCGTTGATTTTTGTTGACTCTTTTTTTGTTTTGCCAAAAATATTGGCACGGCCTAATCTCTCTAGAGCTCTTCTTAATTCTGGCTGAAAGACAACTGGTATAGCGACTAAAATTAATAATGTTAAATGCGACAAGACCCAATTCAAAGTTTGCAAATTTAGTAATCTGCCAATAACTACAACAACACTTAAAATTATTATGCCATAAATTATTCTTGTAGCTTTAGTACCTTTGACAAATGCGAAAGCAAAGTAAATCAAAACAGCAACAATTCCAATGTCTAAAATTGTTGTAATATAATCTATTAATGTAAATGTGGAAAAATATGCAGAAATGCTGCTGAACATAAACTGTAAAATAAGTAAGATTAGTAAAATTAATAAGAAATAAAATTAATAGAAATTTTTAATGCTTTTTCATAAATTGAAGGGTAATAGAAATCAGTCCATTAATTTGTTTGCAAACTTTATTAATCTGATTGATAAATTTGTTGAATATTTCTTTGTTAATATATTTACTGTCATAAGATAAATAAATATCATTTCTCATCTCTTCTAAACAACCCTTAGCTATTCCATAAAATCTTAATTTTTCCTTGAAAAAATATCTGCCAAATCCTTCTGCAATATTAGCAGGTACTCCTCGACCATTTTCTCTCAAATGCTTCATAATATTATAAAGTTCATATTTTGGAAAATGATTTGTAATAAGATATATTCCTTGACAAAGTTTTCTTGCCTCTTGCCATGCATCTAAATCTTCTATTCGATTTATTTTTGCCATTTTTTTGTTTTTATTTCGTCGTTTTATTAATTTTACTTATTTTATTAATTTTACTCGAGATTTATTTTGATTTCATTATCTTCTTTTATTAATCTGCCAGGCAATGTAAATCCAGCAGCTTTTTTATGTCCTCCGCCACCTAAACTGCGAGCTAACTTTGAGACATCAATATGATCATGCAAAGTTCGAAATGAACCTTTGATCTCGCCTTTTTCATTTTCTGATAAAACTAATGAGGCCTTAACATCTGGAATTGAATTTAAAAAGTTGGCAATGCCTTCTAAATCTTCTGATTTGGCGTTGCATTCTTGCAAATCTTTTTTAGTAATGACAGCATAAACTATGCCAAGTTTTTTGTTCTTTTTTATATCTGACAATATCTTACCCCAAAGTCTTAAAGTTGACAAAGATTTGTCTTGCAAAGTATTTTTGGTAATTTCTTTTAAATTTGCACCTGATGCCAAAAGGTCTGATGTTGTTTTTAAAGTGTCATGAGATGTATTTGGATTTTTGAAACTATCAGTATCGCCAAAAATTCCATTTAATAAACTTGTTGAAATATTTTTATCTAAATCAACATTCATTTTTAGCAAAAAATTGTGGACAATTTCTGAAGTTGAAGAGGCATTAGCTTCAATAATATTGAGTTTTCCGTAATGCGGATTATCATGATGATGATCAATATTTATGATAGGCGTTTTAAATTCATTGATGCTAAAAAAGTTGTGTAGACCTGTCTGTTCGAAACTTCCACAATCCAAAGTAATTAGTAACTTGTAATTAATAAAATTCTTTAAAATTTCATCAATCTTTTTTATTTTGTCGGCATTTTTTAGGAAAAAAAACTTGCTAGGGATTTGATCCTGGCAAGCGTATTCAATTTTTTTATTTTGTTTTTCTAAAATATCACCCAAAGCTAATGCAGATCCAATAGTATCAGCATCCGGCTTGCGATGGCAAATAATCAGGATATTTTCTGCTTTTTTGATTAAATATAATGCGCGATTTATTTGAATGTCGATAAATTTAAACATGAGAATCTGGAATTTAGAATCTGGAATCTGGAATGAATATAGAATAAGGAATATAGAATTCTTAAATTCTGAATTCATTATTCTATTCTAGATTCTAAATTCAAGATTCTAGATTCTCTTATATTTTTGCTAAAATCTTTTCGATTTTCTCAGCATGCTCTTCAGAATGGTCTAAGACAAATCGGATCTTTGGAACAAAGTGCATTACCAATTTTTTATTTAAAGCTTTTTGCAAATGATAAACATTGTGATTAAGCTTTTTGATAACGCTAACAGCTTTGTTTTTTGGGATCACAGAAATATACACGTTTGTGTGTTTAATGTCAACAGAAGTATCTACTTTTGAAACAGTAATCAAAGAATCAATCGGAATCTCTACTTCCTCTTTGATAATGAAACCTAATTCTTGCTGAATTAGGCTGTTAAGTTTTTCTAAACGATGTGACATAATCGTAAAATTACAAATTCTAAACTCCAAACAAATCCCAAATAACAAATTACAAAGTCGACGGATTGTGATTTGTAATTTGTTATTTGTTTGTTTTTTGGGATTTGGGATTTATAAAGTGATTTTTTTGATTTCTTCTTTCCAAGCTTCAATCACGTCACCTTCTTTAACTTTGACAGTCGTATCAATTGACATTCCACATTCTGAACCTGCTTCTACCTTTTGTACATCAGCCATATTTTTTTGAACAGTAGTAATTTTTCCTTGGCCAATTTCTACATCTTCTCTGATTATTTTTACAATTGAATCTTTTGCTAGGAAGCCAGACAAGACTCTGCCGCCAATAATTTTTCTTTTCTTTTCAGATCTGAAAATTGCTAAAACATTAAGTTTGCCTAATTTTGTCTTAATGACTTCTGGCTCGATCAAAGAACTCAATTGTTTTTTGATTTCGTCAATTAATTCGTAAATAATATCGTAGGAAAATATTTTGACATGCTTATCTTCGGCAAGACGAGATGCAACAGTTGTTGGCTTAGAATTAAAACCAAAAATAATTGCATTTGAAGATTGAGCATTCATGACATTTGATTCAGTAATCTTGCCAGCAGAATAATCAATGATTTGAGGCATAACTTGCTTGGAATTGATTTTGTTTAGCTCATCAATAATTGCTTCAAGAGATCCATAAAAATCAGCAATTAAAATTATATTTAATTTTTTAATTTTTCTTTCTTCTTCTGGAGTCAAATTGCGTTTAATCTTGATTTCTGCTTTTGCGATTTTGGCAATTTTTTCTCGAGCTGCTTCTTTGGATTTTTCTTCTTGCAAAATATCGCCAGAATCTGGAACTGCTGTAAGACCTAAAATTTGAACTGGAGTTGATGGCTTAGCATGATTTATTCTTTTGCCTAAGAAATTTTCCATTGCCTTGATTTTTCCATAGATACTGCCACAAGTAACATAATCGCCCAAATTCAAAGTTCCATTTTGAATCAAAACTGTAGCAACTGGACCTTTTTTGGGATCTTTGTTTGCTTCAATGATTGTGCCTATGGCTTTTGATTCTTGGTTGGCTTTTAATTCTAAAATTTCCGCTTGCAATAAAACCATTTCTAAAAGCTTATCGATATTTTTATTCATTTTGGCAGATATTTCAACCATAATTGTATCGCCTCCCCAATCTTCTGGTTGCAAACCTAAATCAGCGAGCTGTCTTTTTACTTTTTCTGGATCAGCACCTTCTTTATCTATTTTGTTGATAGCAACAATAATTGGCACGCCAGCATTTTTGGCATGCGCAATTGCTTCTTCTGTTTGAGGCATAACACCGTCATCAGCTGCAACAACAAGAATTGCCATATCAGTAACTTTTGCACCTCTTTCGCGCATTGCTTTGAAAGCTTCGTGACCAGGAGTATCTAAAAACGTAATGACTTTGCCATTGCATTTTGCTTGATAAGCACCGATTTTTTGAGTAATACCTCCTGCTTCAGTAGCAATAATATTTGTTTCGCGAATGACATCCAATAATTTTGTCTTGCCATGATCAACGTGACCCATGACAACAACAACTGGAGGACGAGGCTTTAAATTCTTTTCTTCTTCATGAGATAAATCTTCGAGAATCTGTTTGCGAACTCCTTTTTCCTTAATCAAATCTTTTTCTTCTTTTTTTAATTCAATTTTATGGCCTAATTCTTCAGCAATAATACTCGCTGTTTCAAAATCAATTTCTTCATTGATTGTTGCCATGATGCCTTCCTGGATCAATTGTCTAATGACATCAGTAACTTCCATTTCTAAAACTTGTGCGAAATCCTTAACTGTAATAGTTTGGGCGACATAAAGTTTTTTTGGTTCTTTGGCTTTTTCAACTTTTTTCTGTTCTTCTTTCATTTCTAGAGTTTTTTCCTTTTCTAGCTTTTCTACTTTTTTGGTAATTTCTTTTGCTTTTTTATCAGAAATCTTCGACGCTGTTGGTCGAAGTCGATATCCCATTGCCTCAATCATCTTGCGCATTTCTTGGCTATGGTAACCTAATTTTTTTGCTAAAGTTGATATGTTCATTAAAAGTAATTAGTAACTAGGAACTAGTAACTAGAGACGATGAAAGTTTGCTAATTACTAGTTACTAATTACTGATTTTACTATATTTTTTAAATAAAGTCAAAACAAAAGCAAATAATTTGATTATTTTTCTGTTTCCTGTTTTCTATTTTCTAAATTTATGCTATAATTTTAATATATGAAATTACTAGTTATTATTACACCTAAAGAAAATACGAAAAAATTGAAGGCAGAACTTGTTGCTGGTAGATTTAGTTTAACGAAATTAACATCTGAAGGCGGATTTTTAGAGAAAAAAAACACCACTTTTTTAGTTGGTGTTGAGGATGAAAAAATTGAAAAGGTTTTAGAAATTATAAAAAAGAATTGCGAAGTTAAAGAAAAGGTTATTTCTGCTCCAGCATATATGACTCATGGTATGGAAAGTGGGATGAATGTTGAAGAAGCAACGAAGATTAGAATTGGAGGAGCAACTGTTTTTATTGTGAATGTTGAGAAAATGATGAAAATATAACTTTTTGTATTTTATGAATATATATGTTGCTCATTCAAGAGATTTTGATTACAAAAGAGATTTGTATGGACCTATTCGTAAAAGTAATCTAAATAGTAAATATAATTTTGTTTTACCTCATGAAAATAACGAAAAGCCATTTTATTCTAAAGATTTTTTTAAAAAAGAATGTGATGTTATTCTTGCTGAGGTTTCCTATCCATCTACAGGTTTAGGTATCGAATTAGGTTGGGCTAATTTCTATAATATTCCTATAATTTGTATATATAGGAAAAATGTAAAATTGTCAGGATCTTTGCACGCAATAACAAATTATTTTCTTGAATATTCAAATAGTGATGAATTGATTTCCGGTATAGAAAGAAAAATTTCTGTTCTTGTATAATACTATAATCTAACTAAAATTCTATTTTATAACTTATCCGATCAACCAGCTGTTTTCTAAAATGCTGGTTGATTTTTTGCTTGATGATATGTTGGTGCATTAATAATTCTTGAGCATGAGATGAAGATGGAACTTGAATGGTTAGCGTTTTATTTTTTAGACTAATTGGTTTTGCGAGCTTAAAAGCTTTGTGATTTAATTCTTTAATTAATTTTTCACAAGTCAAACAAACTTGAGAAGCTTCAAGCTGTGTTTTAATGCCAGCATTGTTAATTGCAACTGGCAGTAAATCTTTGAGAGAAAAAATAGACATCTCGAAATAAATTACAAATACCAAATTCCAAACAAATTACAAAATCCAAATTACAAAATCGACGATTTGTCGTTTGTTATTTGTGATTTGTTTGGAATTTGGATTTTGTTATTTATTCGTTATTTCTCCATTTTTGATTTGAAGTACTTGCGCATCTCTAACAAAACCAACTTCAAGTCCGACAAAATCAGCAGAAGTGATAAAAGTTTGCTGGCGTCTGACTAAATCAAACATGTGATTGCGTCTTTTTTCATCTAATTCAGAAAAAACATCATCAAGCAAAAGAATCGGTCGTTCTCCCAAGCTTTGTTCAATAAAATCTAATTCTGCAGATTTTAAAGCTAATATTGCGCTGCGATATTCACCTCGCGAACCAAAGATGGCTAATCTCTTTTTATTAAGTTCAAAAACAAAATTATCTCGATGCGGACCAACTAAAGTGTAAGTTTTATAAATTTCTCTTTCGTATTTATTATTTAATTCTTGTTCAAATAATTTTTTGATGTCTGAATCTTTTAACAAAGGCAAATTTGGTAGATAAATTATACGAAGTTTTTGATCTTTAGTATCGCAGATATCATTGTAAATTTCTGACAATTTAGTATTAAAAAATTGTAAAGTTTTTTGGCGTTCGATAATAATCCTTGTTCCTAAATCAATTAATTTTTCATTCCAAAAACTTAATTCCTCTTTTTTTGCATAACCATCTTTGATATTAGCTAAAAGCTGATTTCGATTAATTAAAACTTTTTTGTATTCGGACAAATTTCGGCAATAGTCTTTATTAATCTGGCAAATGACAACATCTAAATAACGTCGGCGAAGTTGTGGCGCTGAATTAACTAAATTCAAATCTTCTGGAGAAAAAAGTACAGTAACTAATTCGCCGATCAAATCAAAAGCGCGACTTTTTAAACCATCAATTTTAATTACTTTTTGATTTTTGGAAGTTAATGAATCAATAGTAATATCTAATTTTGTTTGGTGATTATTTTTCTGTGATGTTCCTAAAATTTTGGCGAAATCCATACCAAATAAAATTAAATCGTATTCTGACCTGGCACGAAAAGATTTTGATAATGACAATAATTCAACTGCTTCTAATAAATTAGTTTTTCCGGAAGCATTCTGGCCAGTCAAAATAATCAAGCCATTGGTGAAACTTGATTCAAAATCTTTGTAATTGCGAAAATTTTTAAGTTGAAGAGAAGAAAGATACATGAATATTTGTTAGACTGGTTAGATTTGTTAGACTGGTTAAATAAGTTAACGAACTAATCTAACAAGTCTAACTAGTCTAACTTATTTAACTTGTCAAATTATTTTATCATTACTAAATTAAAAAAACCAGCATTTTATTTTGCTGGCTTTTAAAATATTCTAGAGACTTTTTGGATAAAGTTCAACTTTTTTCAGTGTTGATTCATCGCAAGTAATTTGAATTCCTCTTAATCTACTATCTTTTTTGTTCAAGATAGCATTAAAGTAAAATTGATTCAAAGATAATGGATAAAAATCGACAATATGCTGATTAACTTCTGTGGCAGTATTTGCTTGGTCAATATTAGTCGCATTTTTCCAAGATCCAGAATTCCAGTAATACCAATTCAAATTGTCTTTGCTGATTTGATATGAAATTTCGCCATCAGAATCAGTAATAAATGCAACAGCAGGATTTGGCAAACAGCCGTAAGAGTAAGGATAATTATTTTTTATTTCTCCTTGCTCTATTCCTTGTTGTAATTCGACAACTGAATTTTCGATCTTAATCTTGCTGTTATCAAAACTATAATTGTCTGGAGTCTGAAAACTCCATGCCCAGCCAGGCAAATTATTTTTGATGGTTGGCTCTATTTCTGTTTTCAAAAAGCCAAATCCGGCAAGAGCGAACATCATCGCTCCTGCTAGAATGACGCCTGTTAAAACAGAAACATTAATTTTTGTTGAAACTTTTGTTGGCATAAAAAGATTATTTTATTGTTTGTTGTAATTCTTTTTTATATTCAGAACTATTAATTAATTCAGATTCTATTCTATCAGCAGCTTTTTCTTTATTCATGCCTTTTTCTTTTTCGAGCTTTTGATATTGGGCAAGATAATGGCTATTTTCTCTTGGAGTAATTTCTCGGCCGAGAACTGCGGAGAAAATAAAAGCTAAGATTGAACTGTCTTTTTGTTTAATAATCTGTTTTTTAATAAGACTATATTCTTCTTGAGATCTTAATTTTTCTCTGATTAATGCTTTAGAAGAATATTCTGCTTGATTTAGGAATTGATTAATTTCATCATTTGATATGATACCACGCCTCAATGTTTTTAGATAGCTGTCCTCAATCGTTGCATATTGCGGTTTATTCCAAAAATCAATTAAATTTAAATCTTGCTCTTTGGTAGTGAAAAATAAATTTTGTACCACAGAATTAAAATTGAGATCTTTTTTTGCAATAGTGTTTGCCCAATATTTTACAGTTGGTTCGCTATATTGGTAATAAATATCTTGAGGAATTAATAGATCAACATACCCTGTATAGACTTTTTTGATTGAATCAATGTTATTGATTTTTTTTAACGCGTTTATGAAATTTGGGCTTTTGGCCATGGCAGTTTTTAGACCATAAGGACTTGCATTTGAATCAATGTAGGACGATAAGCCAGATTTTTTAATATAATTATTTTCTTGACTGCCTTTGTTGAAATCATAAGCAATAGTGCCGTAGCGTTTTAAATCATGGTTCTGTCCAAATAATTTATTTTGATCATACAAAGCCTCGCCAACCCTATTTAAAGATTTAAAAGTGAAAATTTCAGAAAACTTTTCATCTGTAGCAACTTGAAAATAATATTCTTTTGAACCATATTGATCATTATCTTTATTCACCAAATTATCCTCACCTAAATTATAGACAACAGCATAAAAACGATCGCTTTTCTGGTCCTTATAAATTTTGAAGTCATACTTTAGATCATCTGCTTTTTCACCAAATTTAAATTTTAGATTTCCGGCGTCAAAAGCTGATTTGATTACATTCTCACTATATAGTTTTTTATAAACATCAAATTCATTTTCTTCAAATTTCAAGATTACTCTACCTAACCCCTTGTAAACTATCCAAGCCTTAAGTGAAATTTCATCAGATTCATTATGAGCTAATTTGTCAATTACTTCTTCGTAGCTTGGTCTTGCATTTTCTGGCAAGGCTTGAATTTGTTGGTTTATTTCATTTTTAAGATCGTTGACTATCTGATCTTGTTTTTGCTGATCTATTGGGGTAGGTTTTACCTTTTCATTAAAGACTCTGATTGTCTTTTCAGTGATGTCTTCTTTTATTTTATTAATTTCTTCTTTTAGAAAAACTGGATTTTCGACAACATAATCATGCAAGCTTTTCTCTAAATCATTTATTTGTTGATTTTCTGGAGTTGTTTTAGTACAACTTTCTAAACATGGATAAGATTGTGTGGTTGAATCGAAAGGAATGCAGGCAGTAATATTTTTGTTAGGAAATTGACTTTGTAATGAAGAAAGACAAGAATTTTCATCCTTAAACATATTTTCTGCTGTCCTGCATTGTCCAACTTCACGATCACAATAAGCAAAAAAATTTCCATTTTCTACTGGCTGGATATCAAGAGGTGGTTTTTGATTTGGGTCTGGATTGTCTGTCGGAGGGACATTAGGAACATCTATTCCTCCTCCTGTCGATTGATTAGTATTCTGGTTTGCATTAGTAACAACGTTTGTATTTTCGTTGACATTAACGTTTTGATTTGTGTTAATGTTGATATTCGTATTTTCATTAGCTACTTGATTTGTTGATTCATTAATATTCGTATTCTCATTCAAAGGCTGATTTGCATTTTCATTAGCTATTTCATTTGTGTTGGTATTAATATTTTCATTAGTTTCATTTGATGTATTCGTATTTTCATTGACTGGCTCGTTAGTTGGGGCTGTCTTACAATAGCCTTCATAATCACCATGAGCATAATGCGCTTTGGCTGCTGATTCTGCAACACAAATCTCTTGCTGATTTTCTGGATTGTCTGATGGAATGTGACATATGATTAGTTTTGTGCAAGTAGCAACAGTTTCTTCTTCTACTGTTGCTGGTTGCTTGCAATAACCATAACAGGCATCTAAGCTCTCGAAACATTCTCCTCCTTGTTCATTTGCGCATTGATCTTTGTCAGTATAATTTTTTCCAGTTGACTGGCAAACATTTTCTGGCGCTTTGCAAGTACAAATATATTCAACAAGCGGTTGATTTTTTATTTCTTCTTTTGTTTTTTTGATTGTTGTATCAATAATTTCTTGTTTATCTTCTTGATTCATTATCTTACCGTTTTCATTATCAAGATTATCATAAGTATTATTGATGGTTTGGGTCACTTGTTCTACTTGTTTAACTTGTTCGGCAATTGGTTTTTGATTGCCTTTTGTTAAACATTGTTCAATATTTGCATTGTTTGCGCAATCAATTATTTGATCAGCAGAATTATTCGGATTGGAATCAGCAACTACTTGATCAGCAATTGTTTTTTTAGCATTATCACTAAGCGCACTGGACATCCTAACTTTTGTATCTTGCTTGACGACTGTAACTACTTGTTTCAAGCTTTCTTTAAATTGATAATTAAATTCATCTTTGTTATTCTGGTTATTCAAAGTTAATAGATTATTATCAATTTTATTATTTGAATCATTCAAAGCATTTTTGTAGATATCTTGCAAAGCTCTTTTTTCTTTGCTATTGCTGGCATTTGAAAAAGCAAGGTTTGGATCATCAAAAATTATTGCATGCATAATATTAACTGCACTGCTGCTTTGCTTACGACTATCTAAATTGCTATTATTAATTGCTGATGTAACTTCATCATTGATCTCGTTAACAGTTTCTTGAGCTGTTTTTTTAGCTTTTTGTTTAATAAAAAGCTTGTCAGCTAAATCTAAAATTTTACTATTTAAATTTTGATTATTATCGTTTCCTCCACTAGCAATCTCGCTATTAAGCTGAGCAATTGACTGATTAGATATGGATTGAGCAATATTTTTTTCTTGTGCTAAAACTTCAGCATTAACATTCTCACTATAAATTTTATTGATAATTTGCTCTCGGATCATCTCTTGATCTGATTTTGAAGTATCTGGCGCTTGATTTTTAATCTGCTGGTCTAATGTTTTTTGGGCAGATACTACTAGTTCTTCGAGTTTTTCTTCATTGGCATCTTTTATTTCATCAACTGGATAATCTTCACCAAAATTATTAATTTTAGTTTTTCCAAAATAATTAGAAAATGAAAGATAAGCGATTGCTCCAATGCTTAAAAAAATAATTATAATCCCAATTAATCTATAAAATTTGTTTTTTGCCTCCATATAATTGGAATATTAAGGCGAGATCTTTTTCGATCTCGCCTTTTTTATAATTTACTTTATTGGTCTTGCAATTGCATCTTTGTATTCTTTACTACTCGTTAATTCTTTATCAATTTCATTCAAAGCATCTGTAGCGTTTAGACCATCTTTTCTAAGTTGATTAAATTTGTTGACATAGAATGGCTGGCCATCTGGATCAACTGGTCTTCCTAAATCAGCAATATATAACAATGATATGGCGTCAGATGCTTCACCACGTTTATAAACATCATTCAACAATCTTCTGAATTCATCTGAATTTCTTAAATCTGCTCTAATGCTTGCAGAAGAAATATATTTGGAAGAATTCATGAATCGATCAATATCTGACATTTGAGTAATGCCTCGGCTTAAAGATTTAACAAAGCCTAATTCGATTTCTGCTTTTCTAGTAGCTAATTTTCCTGTGCCCCAGAATTGTGTAAGATTTGTTTTTGGCTCATCTGTACCTAGCATGACATAAGTAACCATACTGCTGAACGACAATTTATCATTGTTAACTTGCTTAACCCAATAATTAACACCGCCTTGATCATAACGACGATAAATATCTTCAGGTTTTAGACGATCATGATAATTGTAAAGAACTTGAACAGCTTTTGTAATATCATTTTTCTTTTGCAGATTTTTCAAAATGCTAAAATATTGTTTGAATCTTTGATCTCCAGCCATTGCAGTTCTCAAGCCATAAGGAGAAACTTTTGAAGTTTGCGTCCAGAAATTAACACCGCCATTTTCGAAATTTTTCAATTTGTTGTTCAAGGTTTTTATATTGCCGGCAAGTTGTCCACTATTTTTTAGATTTAATTCAATAGTTCCATATTTTTTTAAATCATAATGTCCATTATATAATCTGTTTTTGACATAAAGAACTTCTCCGCCTCTTTGCAAAGATTGGAAATCAAAGAAATCTGATTTTTTATTGTCGGCATTGACTTGATAAAAATATTTTTTGCTATTATATTTTCCATCATCATTTTGCCAAAGATTATCAATATTTAATTTATAAGCAATAGCATAATATTTGTTTGGATTTCTTGGATCTTTGTAAACTTTTAGGACATCAGACAAATCTTCTTTTTTATCGCCAAATCTGACTCTTAATTTATTGTCTTTAAAATCATTAGCTAATTTTTGCTTTGTATATTCAAAGTTAACTGGATCGTTTGGATTGGCCCAGAATTTCATAATAACTCTGCCTAAACCTCGATAAATAATTGAAGATGTGACTGATAATTTGTATTCTGTAATTTCACCTGTTGGTTTATTTTCTATTTTGTCAATTACTTGCAATGAGCATTTAGGATCATTTGGCAAATTATTATGACATTCGTCTTCAATTACATCTAAAACTGGATCGGGCTTGCATGTTTCATCGCAAATAGCTTTTTTAACATCAGCTATACAGCCACCATCTGGATGCGCATTTTGACAGGCTTCTAAGGAGTCAAGTAGTTCTGTTTGTTTACAACCATTAGTTTTATCATTTTTATCGCAATAGTAATATTGTTTTTGAACTGGAATTACATTTGCTTTGCAACAATCATTATTCGTTGTGCAATATTTGGTACCGCCATTAACTTCACATTCATCAAGATTTTGAACTGCCTTGCATTGATTTACGTCTCTATCGCAAGTGTAATATTGTTGATCTTGCTCCATCTTGATGCAAGCATCACTACACTCTTGTATAGATTCAGGTGTTGATAATTTGCAATTAGCGCCGATATGCTGTGCTTCACATTCGCCTTGACTGCTAAAACTTTCAGCTAAACAACCAGTTTCTGCACAGTATACATATTCTTGCTTTGGCTCGCAATCTGAAAGATTGCATGCTTCCATATTATCAAAACGTTCAGGGCAATTTGGAGGAGTACACTTTACATTAATTGGGCCAGGTACACAGGCATTATCAACACAAAATGCTGATTCATCGATTACTGGCTCATCAACTGCTGGCTTGCAAGCTTCTTTTGCGGCATCATGACCTGGATCACTTGAATCAATAAAGCATTGGTTGCCTATGGCAGTACTACAAACTTGTTTTGCTTCATCTATAGAGTTACCTCCAAAACTATCAGATGTCCAATTTCCATTTAAACAAAAATATAATTGAAATTGACTGGCAGCTGGTTCATTTGCTGGTGTAGCTTGACAAACACAAGTATTGCCTTCAAAACATTTGTCAGCACCTATAGCTGTCACACAATCCGCTAAAGTAGGATACAAAGTTGATGGCATACAAATATTATCAGGAGAGCAAGTATGGACTCTTTCATCTACTGGAGCTGCTTGTTTGCAATCACCGCAAGTGTTGCCTTCAAAACATTTGTCTATGCCTTTTTCTAGTTTACATTTATCTAAAGTAGCATATTCTGATTGCTGACAATTATTTTCAGAATTACAAAACCAGATATCTGGAGTTACTTCGTTTGGTGCTGGAGCTTCTGCTGCAGCAAATTCATCTTTTGTTCCAGTAAGCGTGAAATCAGTTGCCTGTCCAAAAATACTGATAACTTCAGCAGTAAGTTCGCTATTGATTTCACTTTCATTGCCACTAGTTTCTCGAGCAATTTTTGTAGAACCTTCCGTAATTTTTTGAGTTGTATCAGTTGAAGTATTTTCAGCAATTGTATCAAGTGTATTCTTTTGAGCATCTGTTAAGGTTACACCTGAACTAGTTGTATCTGTACCGCCTGTTGCGTTAGTCAGATCACCAAATACTTTTATCATCGTATAATCTTCAGCAGCCTGTGCTTGAGAAAAATCGAGCTCGTCTTTGCCGATTAAAATGTTAACTTCATCTTTAATTTCTGTTGCGGTTTCGGAAACAACTTGGTCAGAAAGAGATTCAATCATTGCATCTTTTTGGGTAACATCAATTATCTGTCCAGGAGTTGTGCCGGTATCTTGAGCTTGTTGTTCAATTACAGGAGTAACAACACCTTTAATTGCATCCAATTTTGTTTGTGCATCAGCGAGTTGATTTTGATCAGTTACAATTGCAGAAACTGGCTCAACATTTGGCTGATACTCTTGTTCAAAAACAGAAAATTCTGTTTGTGTTGTTATTTTTGTGTTGTAGTTGACAACGGCAAAATAGATAAGGGCGCCGATACCAATTGCTGCAACAACAGCTGCAACGACACCAGTAATTTGACTGGTTCGACTTCTTGTTTTTACTTCAGTTTTTTGCGTTTGAGGCATATTTTAAATTAAATTAATTATTGCTAAATTGCTTAATTGCTAAATTGTTCGATTGCTAAATTGCTTAATGGTTAAACAATTTGGCAGTTAACAATTTAACAGTTCAGCAATTTAACCATTAAGTTTTTTAAGTTCTAAAAATATATGATATTGAAAAATTGTCATTAAAGGAATCATGACAATGCTCAATACAGGCATGGCTAAAGTTCCTAAAAATGGGATTATATTAATTGCCATTAGCCCAACTTCCATTACTAACATAAAAACGAAATTATAGAGAAAGACTGTACCTATGTGGCCTGAAACTAATTCTTTAGATTTTTTGAAGGCATCGCTAATTGATAAATCTTCTAAAATTATTAGGAATAAGACTTGAGAAAGCCAGAGACCAAAAATAATACCTGGAATAATAAAACAAATGAAACCTACAAAAATAATTAGCATCATTAAAATCATAGCAAAAAATACTCGCCAAACTTTTGGCCAGCAAGATTTAATGAATTGAACAAAATCTAAACTGCCAGATTGTTTTTTAGCAATAAGGGTAATCATTGTTCTCATCAACCAAGCATTGATAAGAAAACTTAGGCCGAAGACAGCAATGAATAAGAGCAGAGATGTTGTGATAACTGTTATGATCATTATCATTCCGCCAAAACCAGCTGTTGTTGAATCTTGATTGATCATTAATGGAATACTTCCGAAAATACCGGCTAGTTGCAAGAAGACCATTGAAAAAACAACGACAAAAATAATCACAAATTGAGCAACAGTGAAAATTGCTGATAGACCAACATAATTACCCCAATTTTTTTCAAATTGTTTCCAAGCTGAACTAAAAATTTCCCCTAATGGTTTAAAGTTTTTCATGATAAATTGTTTTTTGTTTTTATAAATATTTCTAATTAAGTATAGTATAGCAAAAAATGTTAATTTGAACAATTACTTGAACAGTTGATAACTTGTTTTCTAACATTTAACAATTAACAATTGACTATTAACTTTAAATGATAACTTTTTCTATTTTCTGTTTTCTGCTATACTAAGATTGCAGATGAAAAAATTCAAAAACCAAAAAATAATCTGCAGTTTTGTATTAGTCCTAATGATATTTCAGGTCTTTTTCGTGTTGCAGACTAATGCTTTCTCTAATACTAGCTCTAATACGACGAATAAAAACTCTAATACTGCTGATTTAGGTTCTGCAAATAAGAATGACACGAACCCGCCCCATATTCCACAAGGATTTAGTGTCAAAGCTTTGGACAATACTTTGGAATTAAATTGGAAACAAAATGTCAAAGAAGATGAGGTTGATAAATATTTAATTAATCTAAGAACTTCAGTAGAAAAACAAGACAGCGATCCTGTTGCTGTAAATCCTGATGTAACATCTTATCAAATTAAGGATTTAACAAATGCATTTTATTTTGTAAGCATAGAAGCAATTGATCGGTCAGGAAATAAAAGCAAGGCAACAAAAGAAATTGGAATTGCGCCAAATAGTTCTGAAAACAGTGGATTTGAAGTCATTGGCTGGATGCCATTAATTGATGTGCCAGATCAAAAAAATACAGTTAATAATAATTTTGAAGTCTTCACTTCTCTATCGCCTTTTATTTATTCTCTTGAACCAGATGGAACGATAAAAAAACATGGCGATGTTTTGGATGATGATTTGATAAATAAATTAAATGATTCAGGCAAAAAAAATATTCCAACAATTACGAATAATTTTGATGATAATTCCAAAGGTACAAATGTTGTAATGGATTGGCGAAAAAGAAAAAAGAATATTGAGATGATAATTTCGGAAGTTAAAGAAAATAATTACGATGGCATTGATATTGATTATGAAAATTTAGATAACAAAGCAAGAGAAGATTTTAGCCAATATATTAAAGTCTTGGCAAAAGAATTGCATCAAATTAACAAAATTTTATCAGTAACTTTGCAAGCAAAACAATCTGATGATGAATCTTGGACGCAAGCCTATGACTTTGAAGAATTAGGCAAAAATGCTGATCAAATTAGGATTATGACTTATGATCATGCCAGAGCGAATACTCAACCTGGACCTATTGCGCCGATCAAATGGATGGTTAGGGCTTTGACTTATGCGCAAAGCAAAGTTGATTCTACAAAGATAATTGCTGGTTTGCCTTTTTATGCTTATGACTGGTGCACTGAAGGAATGTGCGAAAATAGAGGCTTGGTTTATGATGGAGTAAAAAATATTTTAGATGAAAATAATATTGAAATAGAATGGGATGATGATGCAAAATGCCCTTGGTTTTATTACACAGATGACAAAGACAATCCGCATACTGTTTATTTTGAAAATGAAAGAAGCATTACTGAAAAAATAAATGTGATTAAAAAATTGGGAATTGCCGGAGTTGCAATTTGGAGATTAGGAAATGAAGATCAAGGAAATTTTACGCCGCTAAAAAATATTAAACGATTAGAAGTTGATTCAGTTTATAATATTAATGTTGAGCCAAAAGATTCAGAAATAAATTTATCTTGGGAAGCGCCGATTAATAAAGATTTTAAAGGCTATAAAGTTTTATTCAAAAAACAAGGCGGAGAGCAAAGATTTTTGAGCGTTTTTGGAAAAACAGAAATGCTGATTCCAAATTTAGAAAATAATGAAGAATATTATATAACTATTTTGCCATTGACTTGGGATGCTCTGATCAATGATGATGTTGATGAAGAAAATTTAGAACCGCAAGTTGTGGCAACACCAAATGATTATTCATTTCCTAATACAATAAAAGATTTGAAAGCTTTGAATCCAACTGATACAACAATCAATCTAGAATGGACTGCTTCTGGCGATGATTATGATCAAGGTTTGGCAAATTATTATGATATTAGATATTCTGAAAATTTAATTGATGAAGATAGTTTTTATTCTGCAACACAATACAAATTATATCCTGAACCCTTAATTCCTCCATCATTGCAAGAAATACAATTAAAATCCTTAACTCCTGGAACTAAATATTATTTTGCAATAAAAGCAGTTGATGAAGAAAAAAATCCGTCATTAATTTCTAATGCAGTTTCAACAAATACAATTGATACAATTCCGCCAAAAATTCCAAGCGAACCTATTATTTTATCTAGCGATGCAAAAATTGAAATAAGCTGGACAAAAAATAGCGAAAAAGATTTAGCTTTTTATAAATTATATTACAAACAAGAAAAAAGTTTTTATAATGCAATTGAAATAAAGCCTGAAAAAAATGTTTATATATTAGAAAATTTGGAAAATAATTATAAATATTTTGTATCAATTTCGGCTGTTGATTTAAGTGGTAATGAAAGCGCTAGAACAAAAGAAATTGAAGTGATGCCAAAAGCAAATAGTCTTTGGCAAAGATTAAATGATAATTTTAATAAATCACATGAAAAAATAAAAGCAGCAAGCATGATTTTTGGCAAGAGGTTGATTTCAACTGAAGCTGTGCCATATCTTGTAATGTTTAGTATTGTGATTATTAATATTTTTATATTTTCTGGATTGAAAAAAGAGATTCATAAAAAGGTTAAAGAAACTGTCAAAAAAGAACAAAATGTTGTTAAACCAAATCCTGCAAAAGATGTTAATGATAGAGCTGATGTGATTGATTTGAGACAAAAAAAATAATCTTGACTTATTAGTTTTTAGTGTTATAGTCTTGATAAGGTATCGAGCGAGAGGACCAAGAAGAAGGAGGAAAAGGAAATGTGTGGACACCTGATTCCTGAATCATTTGATCGCTTTCTTGATCGAGAATTGTCTGGTAATGCTATTGTTGGTTTGTATGCTGGCAAGATTGTGACTATTGTCAGTGATTGGATGGATGCTAATCGCGAAAAGCATTATGCTGTTCGTTTGCCAAGTGGCGATGTCAATCATGATGTGCGTCAAGATGAAATCACTTTTGATCCGAAACTCATTCGCGCTAAAACACATTGATTATTTGTACTTTGTAATCCGTTTTGACGGATTTTTTTTGTAGCTTAAAATTTTAATTAAATTAAAACGACCATTTCTGGCCGTTTTAAAATTCGTTAAAATTTATTGATTATTATGCGCTTGCTGGTTTTGCACCTTTTTTCTTTTTCATAAATATTGCAGTAATGATAATAGCAGAAATTACGATAATTGCTAAAATTATAATTAAGGCGACAATATTATGAATGATCATGGAAATTAAAATTGTCAAAACTGATAAAGCTAAGGCAACGATAAATGTAATAAAGCCAATAATTCCTCGACTAGCAGATCCTAAGAATGGCAAGAAATCTAAGACAACACTGATTGGACCAAACATTGCTGATAGACCGATCCACATCATCAAGAAGCCAACTAGTCTTAAAATCCAAGTCATGACTGTATATTCTGTTTTCATTGTGGAAATTGCAGTTGCTCTATCGCCTAAAAAGATGCGGAATAAAGTGTTATCTTTTTCATCAGTGAAAGTTGTAATTTTTCCGCTGTCTAATTTTCCAAATACTGTAATTATTTCTTTTTGCGGTAAAACATAATAGCTGATTTTTTGATCGCCAACTTGAGGATTAGAAATATTTCCAGCTCCCTGATAAACATAATAATTTTCAACTATTTTGTTTGCTTCAGTTAAAGTTGTATTTTCTGAATCTAATTGCAATTTTTTGGCGCTAACTAATAAACTTGTATCAAGTTTTAAATTTGCCATGTCTAATTTATATTCTTCTAAATTAGAATTATTAACTTTGAAAGTTTCACTTGTTATTGATTGGTTTGGATTTTGATGGCCTTCTGGATGTTTAAAGCTAGAAGATTTTTCTGGACTTGAAGTCCAAGCAGTGTCATAGGTATAAGTTGTTTCAGTTGTCTGTGATCCGCCTGTTTGGGTTGTTGTGTCTGTATCTGTTTTTTCGGTCCACGCATACATTTCAGATTTTCGATAAATTGCAATGTAATCTGATTCATTTAAAAATAATTTGTCGCTTAATTTTTCTGAAGAAGTAATTGGACCAGTAACTGAAATTAATTTTTGATCTAAACTTGCATCAACTTTGCTAGATTGGACTTCAACTGATTTTTTGGCAATTTGAGAAATATCTACCCTTCCTTCATTCCAATAAAGGACAATAAATGAGGCAAAGAATAAAATAATTCCGATTAAAATTCCACCAAATGATCCCATGACTCTTGATCCATAGCCTTGATGGCTCACTTCTTTAAATACGTCTGGCATAGTTGCTAAATTTTAAATTATAAATAACTAAATGCTAAATTTATTTCTATAATTTAACAATAAAACAAAAAAATAATTTAAACAATAAAAAAACCCAACAAAATTGGGTTAGATCAAAGAAACATGAATGACCGAATGATCTTTTACAAAGATAAACTCTTCATTATGACGCCAGGATTCTTCATTACGACATTTAGAACAAAGGTTGTATTCTCTTTCATGATGTTCTAAACATTGACTAGCAAGAATGACTCTTTTTACTAATCCGCGACCTTTGCAACAATTGCATCTTTTTAGAAAAGTATTTGTAAATACTAAGATCGAGAGATAAAGTAAACCAATTCCAAGGAAGAGCATAAAAAGAAAAAATACTGTGATTGATAGATTAGGTTTGTCATGGAGAATGAGTAACAAATCTTTGAGATTGCAGATCAGACAAACCGCGTAAGCTGCTGAAAATGAGAAAACAGATGTAATAAACAGTATTTCTGCTCTCTTGCCCATTTTCTCCTCCTCTCTAGGCTCTCAATTGTTTTCGCAAACTTCGACATCTATAACAAAGATAAGGATCAGAGAATGGAACTTCTGAATCTGATGTTTCAAAGGCAAAAACGAAACCTCTTTTGTTGCATAGATCACATTTCTTGACAAAGTAGTAATAGAATAGAATAACAGGAACTCCGATGATAATTACAAAAATGATGAAAAGGATTGAGAAGACAATAAGCATTGGGATAAACAACAATATTTCTGAAAAAAGATTTACGTTAATCAGCCGATAAAAAATAATGAAGCAAAGAATATAAATGACAACAACAAGAAACATTGCAAAATATCCAAGCACAATGTTGATTGTGTTTTTCATTTTTCTTTTCCCTCCTTGGGTTGTAAAAAGTGCTGATTAATAAATATAATCTTTGAATCAAATTTTGTCAATTATTTCTTCTTTCTTTTTGGTGACCAACCAGTTTTGCGCAAAGTTCCGTAAACGTAAGCAGCTGTTCTTTTTTTACCTAGACCTTTTTTCTTGGCTTGTTTCTTTAATTTTCGTTCTAATGCTTTTGGCATATACTTTTGATAAATAAATTAAAATGATTGCAAAAGATAAAATTAGAAATATTTTGGAATCTGCTCCGGCTTTTGGAATTTGGGTTAGACCAAGACTTGGATTTAAAGAAAATTTTCCAGCTTTGATGTCGCTTGTAAAACGAGGAATTAAACGATAACCGCTTGATGTCTCGCTGATAATGCCTTGAACTGTTACCCAATCGCCTTTTTTTAATTTCGGTTTTTCTATTTTCGAATCTGTTGGAATATAAACTTTGAGAGTCTTTGAACCATCATTGATATAGAATGTTCCACCAACTGATTTTTCTAATTGGCCAGAAGTTATGACAAATTCTCCTTCCAAATCTTCAGAAACTTTGCCAGTTTCAATTTGCGCAGGCTTCAAATTTTGATTATTGGCTAAAATTTTAAAATCGTCTTTGCTAGCAATTAAAATTCTTTTTTCATTTGAGGCTTCTGATAATTTTCCGCTAACTTCAATTTTGTCGCCTAATTTTAAATTTGGAAAATCTTTTTTGGAAAAATAAATTTGGATGCCAGCTGTTTCGTCTTGAATATAGAATGAAGTTTGAGAAATTGTTTTTGGAGGAACAATAACAATGCCAGTTGTTTTTAAAGTGTCATAACGTTTTAAACCGCGAACTTCTTTGATTGTCATGACGTTTGTTTCGGTGTTTTTTTGTTCTGGTGTTTCGGTGTTTTCGTCTTGTTTTGTTGTTTCGTTGTTTTGTTGTTTTATAATGTTATCTTTGCCAGGCGTTAAAGTCGTTGTCCATTGCCATTTATTATCTTTGAGCGCGTAAGACTCGGCTTCTTTTGCAGTGCCTGTAAATTTTATTTCTTGCAGAACTTTTTTGTCTGGCAATAAAATTCTGGCAGATTCATTAGAATTATTTAAAGATAATTTTGTTTCGCCTTTATAAAAAACATAATATTGATTTGGTTTTAATTGCAAATGATTTTTTATTTGATAAGGCGTTGAACCATCTTTTTGATCATCAATGTACCAGCCATAGAGATCTATATTTTTTGAATCAACATTTTTTATTTCTATAAATTCGCCTTTTAATTCTGAATCTGATCCTTTTGGATTTGGCAAAAATTCGGTAATAATTATTTTTTTAGAATATGGACCAGCTGGAATTGTTAATTCTTCCTCTTTTATTTCAACTGGATTATTATTTTGATCATCAATAATTTCAGTTGGCGTTGTAATTATATTTGCTGAATTTGGCGTTAAAGTCGTTGACCATTGCCAATTATTATCGCTAAGTTTGTTATAGCTTTGACCTTCTAAACAATTTTGATAATCAATTTGATTTAATAAATTTTGATTTGGCTGATAAATTTTTACAGAATCTAAATCATTATTTAATGTTAAATTAGTAATTGATTTTGGCAAAAGAAAATAATTTTTAGATTTAATTTTTGTGTCTGCGAAATCAGAAGCTTTGATTATGTAACGAGAAGTTGTGCTATCGCCAATTTGCCAATTTAATAAATCAACTTCAAATGAATTATTATTATAAAGCTCAATAAATTCAGCATCATCTGAATCTTTGGGATTTGGCAGAATTTCATTAATAAATATTTGATCTGGAAAAATTTCTGGCTGTTGTTGAGTCTGGCTATTTTCTGATTTTGGAGTTGCTAGTGCAGTTGAATTTTCATCTAAATTAATTTTTGTTTGCGCATTATGCCAGTCCGTTGCAAGCAAACCATTGTCTGGCTCTTGATTTCTTTCCATTGAAACTTTTGTTTCATTATTAAGACCAGCTAATGGCGCTTTAATTTCATCAATTAAATTATTTCCAGAATCATACAATTTATAATTTGTTTCAGTATTATTTAATGTAAAAGATGCAACTAAATCAGGATTAATATTTAAAATAGAATTATCTTTATCTTTTCTGGAAATTAAAAAATAATCATTTGCCTTAAGAAAGCCATTATTAATGGATAACATTATTGCGTCATTTTTGAAGATTGCGAAATTTGTCTGACTAAAATCAATATCTTGATTTGTTAAATTTTTTAATTCCAGCCATTCATCAGTTGAGCCAAATTCGCTTGATCCCATCCACATTAGTTCGTTAATAATAACATCTTGAAAACTCGCAAAACTAATATTTGGCCAAATAAAAAAGCCTCCCAAAAAAATGGCAAGGCAAATACAAAATATTCTAAAACTGTTTCTTTGTTTTAACATTTTTCCCTCCTTATTTTTTAAATTAATTTTATTATAATAAATTTTTAAAAATAAAAAAAGAGCATAAACTGCTCTATTAGGATAAAAGTGCATTCAAGTGCTAGATTGTAGAGGGCAAATTGCGCGACTAACTGCATGATAATCAGAAACGCTAAAATCAAATTTCCTATTTCCTTTTTCGGTATGAACTCTTCTAATCATATCAAGAAAAGTTGCTCGCTCAGTTACTGTTTTTGCTTTTATGAATAGTTCGACAAGATCGATCAAGACATTCCTTTCAACTTCGCTAAACCAACTTGGAGGTATCGATCTATCTGGCATACTAATGCTTAGAATGTTTGGATCAATTTCTGAAAGCTTGTTTTCAACTGTTCTTAAGAAATCAATTTGTTCTTGTACAATTTCCAATCTTTCTGCTTCTCTGATTCTAGCTTCGATCATTTCCCTAACAGTCACCTTTCCCTCCTCTCCTCCCAAGGTACTGTTAAATTAAAACAAATTTTGAATTGACTGTCAACAATAATTTTTGAGGATAAAAAAAGAGCATAAATTGCTCTAAACTGTACAATTTCTACCAGTGATTTGATCCAAAATCTTTTCTTGCTCGTCTAAATCAACATCAAATGCAGTTTGCAATTGATTGACTTTATTTACGAAATCAAGGAAAAATTGCCATTCCGAATCATTATGACTTCTTAGCATTAATCTAACCAGCTTGACAACAGTTCTCAGTTTATTTTCGCTCATAAGTCCATGACGACCAGATGGTAAATCTTCTGGAATGACAATTGATAAAATTTCTTGACTTAAGGCTGCTAAAGTTTTTTCAACAATTGCAATTTGAACTGAATCAGATGATTCTTGCGCTTGTTGAAGTTTCTTTTCGAGCATTTGCTTGATTGTCTGATCCACTGCTTCCTCCTCTCAAGGTACTGTATAGATTAAAACAAAATCTAAACGATGTGTCAATATTAATTTTTGAATATAAAAAAGAGCAATTAAGCTCTAAAAAGTTCGACTGAATCAGAACTTATCAAAAATTGGTTGCGCTTTTCTAAATTCTGCTTCAGATTCTCTATCTGCTGCTGCAATTTCTTCTTCATGTCTTTTTAGCCAGGCAAGCATTTGATCTGTTGCGCTTAAAGTTGATTTGGGATCAAAAACAAATTGTTCAAATCCGGATAATTGCTTTTCTTTGTTTTGATCGGCCATCGTTGTCCTCCTTCTTTGCTATCACAACTAATTTGCGGAGATCAGAACTGACAATGGACTGACAGCTTTCTGTAAAACTCTTAGGCTGAAATCGTCAATTACAATAATGACTTTTCGACTATTTTCTTTTTGCCGAAGCCATTGCAAAGCTTCTTGATCAATCGCAGTTTTGTCTCTATCCATTCTCTCCTCCTGTTAGGGTGCTACGTAAATTAAAACAAAATTTGATTAAACAGTCAACTATTTTTTCATCAATTCTTTAAATTCTTCAACCATATTTACTGGCGTTGGATCTTGATTATAAGCTAAAGCTAAATAATATGAAGTCCAATCTGCCAAAAGTGAAGATGCAAATATTTTTTCTAAAACAGAATTTCCTTTCATCAAGATAATTTCAACACTAATTCCTTTTTGTTCTAAAAGATTTTTAAAAATATTCATTCTTTTTTTGTTTCGGTCATGATCATTTGGATCTTGCAGAATTATGATAAAATATTTGCCAACTAAATTTGTAAAACCAACCATTTCATTATGATTCAATTCTGGAAAATAATTGAAAAAACTTTGCGTCTTTGCATTTTCATTTAATTTGATTTTAAAAATGCGAGCTATAGAATCGCGATAAAATTCTGTTGTATAAATTAATGGAATATTATTTTTTAATTTAGGCGCTAATTCTTGACCAGCTTTTTCTTGTTCTATATTTATTGATTCTAAAAATTTACCTAAATTTGTTAAATCATTTTCAATATTTTCTAAAACTTTTATTTTAGATAAAATCGTTACAATTGATGTAAAAATATAGCCTGATGCACAACGAGGCTGGAATGTTGGGCCATCATCTGGATATTGAATATATGGAATATTTTTTGACTGACAAATTTCTAAAATATCTTTACCACGAGCAATGCCAACAACTTTGTAATTTTTTGCTAATGCTTCGTTGAGACAAGAAATTGTTTCTTCAGTTGAACCTGAAAAAGATGAAGCAATGATCAAACTTTTTTCATTGGCCTCTACTGGCAAGGTATAATTTCGGCAAACTGAAATCGGAAAATTAATATTTTTTGATTTTAAATATGAAATCACCATATCAACTGGCAAGGCAGATCCTCCCAAACCACAAACAATGACATTTTCAAACTGACCTTCGATTTTAACATCCTTGGCAAAATCTAGAGCTTTGGCAAATTGTTTTGGATAATTTTTTACAACGTCTTTGAAATTTGATTTATCAACTGTGTTTTGCATAATTATATTTTTACTGTTGAAATAAAACTAGCTTTATGATAGTATAATTTAAAGTATAAAACAAGTTTATAAAGTTCTTAAAGTTTTTAAAGTTATAAAGTCATTGCCGACTTTACGAACTTTATAACTTTATAACATTATGAACTTCATGAAAAATTCATGGAAAGATCAAGATTAACAATAACATTACGAAAAGATATTTTGCCACAAATTGACAAAGTTATTGATGGCGAAAAAATTAGAAATCGATCACATGCGATCGAGTATTTAGTTTTGAAAAGTTTGCGATCAAGAGTCAAAAAAGCTTATTTGCTGGCAGCTGGACAAGGCGTCAAGATGCGACCATTCACTTATGAAATGCCAAAATCAATGTTGCCAGTCAAAGGCAAACCGATTTTACAGCATATTATTGAACAGTTAAGAGATAATGAAATAAAAGATATTATTATTTTGGTTGGGCACATGTCAGAAAAAATAAAAAAATATTTTGGCGATGGAAAAAAATTTGGTGTTAGCATTACTTATGTGATGTGCAAGAAAAAAGTTGGAACTGCCAAAGCATTATTAAAAGCTAAAAAATATTTGACTGATGAATCTTTTTTGATGTTATATGGCGATACTTTAGCGAATGTTGATTTGAAAGATATGCTGGCATTCCATAAAGAAGAAGGAGGCTTGGCAACAATCGCTTTAACATCTGTCCCAAATCCAGAAGGTTATGGAGTTGTGAAATTAAGAGGTTCAAAAATATTAGGATTTTTGGAAAAGCCAGAAAAAAAACCGAATCTTTCCAGATTAATTTCAGCTGGCATATTTGTAATTGATCCAAAGATTATTAAATTAATTCCAAAAAAAGAATATTCAAAATTAGAAGAAGATGTTTTGCCAAAATTAGCAAGCGAAGGAAATCTGTACGGCTATCATTTTGATGGCGAATGGTATGATATTTCTACACCTGAAATTTATGAAAGAGTGTTGAAAGAATGGCAGGCGTAAAAAAATAACTAAATTAAAAATAACTAAATAACAAAATTACTTAAGCCTAAATATTTGGGCTTTTTTGTTTTGATCCGCCTTCGTCCAGCACTTTTTGCGAAAAATGCTGGACTATGGCGGACAAAGAAAGTTATCCACAACCTGACCATTGCTTTAATAATTTTTAAAAAATATAATTAGGTTGCTAAAAAGTATGATACTATATGAAATTATCGTACCTTAAAATGTATGCCTCAAATAAAAGAGGGAGGAAAAATGGAACAGCAAAATGTTGACTTGGTACTTCTACAAACGCTTTACGAAACATTAAGGAATTTACTGTCAGCAATTGACAAAGCTTCTGGAAGTGAACCAACAGCAGAAACTTTTGATGTTTTGCAAAGAATTGAAATATTGTTACAAGAACGTGCTTGCTTTGTCTCTTCTGATTTGTTTACATCTGTTACAAGAAATATTGAAACTGTTTTAAGAGCAGAACATTTGAATCCGTTAAGAATTTCAAATTTTTCTTCTGGCAGTGTCAGTGGCGCTTTGCTTTGTACTATCGAACTAGATACCAATAGTTGGGCAATTAGAAGAGCAATCGCAAAATTCGCACCAGGTGTCGGCAGGCGTGAGAGAATCGGATCAGAATTATTAAAGCCCCATCTTTTGACACCAACTGTTTTTCCAATTGTAAACCCTGATCTGCATATAGCAGCTTTCGTAGAAAATGCAAAGACATTGCATGAATTGATTATCAGCAGAGCAAAAGTTTGGACAATTGCAAAGAAAGTTTTGAAACGGAATCTGAAAATGTGGTGCGCAACAAAAGCATTGAAAGATTCTAGAAAATTTGCTGGTTATGGTGAAAAGCTAGACGACACATTTAATCTTTTGCAAGAAGCAACAATAATGATTAATGCTATAAAAATGAAACTAGGAATAGTTTTGGATCTGCCTTTAGTTTTAAATGGTTTGGAATTGCCTTCTTTAAAGGAAATGTTTGAGATTATGAAAGAAAATATTTTGAGCTATCCTTGGATTTGTCTTCAGCATGGCGATGAAGGCGCTGGAAATTTTCTGGTAACTTCTGAACAAAATATTTATGCAATTGACAACGAAAAAGTTGATTATCGGTTGCTTCCAGAAGGAATCGTAAAATTTACGAACTGGTTTCCAGAAATTATGGCAAGTCCAACAAAATGGGATGGATCATTTAATGCAACGATTAAAAATGGACAGTTGATCATTGATTTTGAAACGAGATTTGAATTGAGAGATTATGTAAAAGAATGCAGAAAATATATGCTTGATTATTTAAGGAGTAATGGAATTGCTATTGATCATCGAATTATTTCTGCTTTCTCAATGATGTTTTTCTTAAGAGCAATGCAATGGGCTCATCGACGTAGAGATGTCAGCGGTACTGATCGTTCTTCTTTTCGGCCTTACCTTTTAGGTATGGCATTAAAAGAGGCATCGAAAATGGTAAAGCGATAATTTTTATCGCTTTTTTTACTAATAAAATATTGTTATGAAAAAAACATTACTTAAGGCTTTAAAATCAGCTGGCAAAAAATTAAATGAAAATTTTTTAAAAAATCAAACTTTCAAATTAAAAACTAGGAATGACATTGTGACTGAAAATGATTTTTTGTCGGAAAAAATTATTATAAAAATTATTAAAGATAATTTTCCAAAACATCAAATATTGTCTGAAGAAATTGGGACAGTTGGACTAAAAAATGATTATTTATGGATAATTGATCCACTTGATGCAACGATAAACTTTGCAGCAAAAATTCCACTCTATTCTGTTTCAATTGCATTGATTTATAAAAATAAAATTGAAATTGGCGGAGTTTTTTGTCCGAGTTTGAATGAACTATTTTTTGCACAAAAAAATAAAGGAGCATATTTAAATAACAAAAAAATAAAAGTGTCTAAAAACAATAATCTTTCTTCATCGCTAATTAATATTGGATTTAGCGCGCATTATTCTAAAAATCAATTTAATAATAACTGCAACATTATAAAAAAAATTGCTCCCAAAATTAGAGGCTTAAGAGCTTTTGAAAGCGGAGCTCTGACTTCTTGCTATGTTGCTTGCGGAAAACTTGATGGAAAAATTTCAATCAAAACAGATCCATTTGGGAATGCGGCATCAACATTAATTATTGAAGAAGCCGGCGGAAAAGTAACTGATTTTTCTAATAAAAATTGGTCGCGAAATATGAAAACAATGATTTGTTCAAATAAAATATTACATAATAAATTGATAAATTTTGTCAACTCATAATTATCCACACATTCATATTGACGCATTGTTATATACTCGTTTATAATTATATATACCTATATGATAGTATATGAAATTCTTTATTGAACCTTAAAACTCGCAAATCAACCTTCATGCCTTATACTATGGCAAGAATTTATTTCGACTTCACTAGCTTTTCTGGAAAATCTATATCTCCTAACTAAAGTTTGAGGCATTTCGGTTGACAAAGGAAAACGGAGGAAAAAGGAGGAGAGACAGGATGTCACTTCGAATCGCAAGCGTAACTGGCGGCGGACATTGTCCTGGCATCAATGATGTTTTTGCGAATTTGATTGATCTATGCCAAGGACATCAACTGTTTGGTTACGAAAATGGCTGGAAAGGGCTTTCAGAAGATTATCTTTGTGATTTGTCGGACAGAGATCTTATTTCCAGGTTTTCTGCTTCTACTTCGTCATATCTTGGAACATCAAGGCTTGATCCATTTAAGGCTGGCAATGAAGAACATCTGCGTTGGATCCAGAAAGCCTTGAAGAAATTCGATTGCTTAATTGCAGTAGGCGGCGAAGATACACTTGGCGTTGCTTCAAAACTTTCTGATCTTGGCTTCCCTGTCATTGGAATTCCAAAAACTTTGGACAATGATTTGCCAGAAACTGATTACGCAATTGGATTCATGACTGTTGTCGACAATTCAATTCGTGCAATTCTAAATGCTCGCGATTCTGCTTTTGCTCATCAGAGAATTGAAGTTGTTGAAACTTTGGGCAGACATGCTGGATGGTTGGCGCTTTATGCTGGAGTTTCCTCATTTGCTGATTGGATTGTACTCCCAGAATTTCCTCTTGATGTTGATGCAATGTGCAAACATTTTACATCAAGAAATGCTGTAAGTGGCTTGGTTGTCTGCGCTGAAAATGTCAAACCTGATGGTTGTAACGAAGCAAAAGTTCTGGATGGTTTTGATCATGAATTGCTACGTGAAAGAGGTGTAGCAAGGATTTTGGCAAAAGTTATTCAAGAAAAAACTGGAATTGAAACTCGTTGGACTCAGCTTGGCGATTCTGTTCGTGGCGGATTTCCAAATGCATTTGATAAGATTTTGGCGAGAAGATTTGCAAAGCATGCTTTGCAACTTGCAGAATCTGGAAATTTTGGCAGAATGGTAGCAATCAAAAATGATGTGGTTACTGATGTTCCCCTTTCTTGCGCTCGCGGAATCAAAATGGTTCCAGCAGAAACAGTGCGCGCACTCTGGAGGTAAGGAAGATGCAAAGGGTCTATGATGCAATCAAACTTCATTTTCCTGGTAGAAAAGTTAGAAGTGTAACTTCATTAGCACGCGATAGTGTGACTGGAGCAAATGTTGTTCATGTGATCCTGAACAAGACCAATGGAGATCGAAGAGCAATAGTTGTCAAAGTTGGAACTCCTGATAGAATTGCAAAAGAAGTACGCGGTTACGAATTGCTGAAACCATATTTCGGAACTTCGATTCCTGATCTCTTGCATGTTGGAAATGACTACATCATTATTCAATTTGTAAGAGAAGTTAAGGCAACATTCAAAGAACTTGCTTTTGATCCTGACCATCATGGAATTCCTGCTGAACAGTTTTGGGGTATGTACCAGAATGTTTTGGCAGTGAAACGTGAAAACTGGTTGCAAACTGTTCAAGAAGGCGGACAAAGTGAGAATTCGATTATTAGGTTGGAGATGTCAGAAACAATTGTTGCCTTGAGCAATGTATTTGGAAACGAAATCCAATGTCCGATTATTATCAGGAATAAGGAATATCCTTCTTTGCAGTCTTGCATTGATATAATAGTAGAATTCTTGAAACAAGATCTACCTTGGACTGTTTTAGCACATGGCGATCTCAAAGGCGAGAATATCTTGGTTTACAAGGTTCGCCGAGGGAATCGCTGGGGTGTCAAAATCATTGATTTGGAATGGGCTGGTCGAATTGATTGGTGTGAAGCTTTGATGCGCGTTGGAAAGTATTGCTCGTCAAAGACAAGCATGGTTGATAGCACACCGCGATTTGAAAGAGATCATGGTGTTGTTACTCTGTATTATCAAGTCAGACATAAGGAAATGTGCAGAAAAATGCAGCTTGGAGCAAGACGCTTTGGAACTGAATTCAATGCGACTGTACTTCAAGGAAAAGATCCAGATTGGGAAAAAAGATTTGATTATTATCTGGCTGCTTCTTTCTTGAGAGAAATTGTTCTTTTGCAAAGAAGAAATTTGCCGCCATCGTTGCTTGTTCCTTTGTGGGGTGAGATTGTAAAACTGGTTGCGAAGCACTCTTAATTTTAACAGCTCTATGGGCTGTTTTTTCTTTGACAAGAACAAATATTTTTGTTAGTTTATATTAATTAATAAATAAATAAATAATTTAGCCAAACTTTTTACATGATGTTTAACGCAGAAATACGCAGAATCGAACGCAGAAAATGCAGACGTTATACACAAAATTCACTCATCAATTATTAAATTAATATTTATGCTAAAAGCGATTATTTTTGACATGGATGGCGTAATTACTGATACAGTTCCGCATCATTTTTCTGCTTGGAAAAAATTTTTTAAACAAGAAGGAGTTAATTTGACAAGAAGAGATTATGATAAAAAAGTAAATGGTGTGCCGAGAATTGATGGAATCACAAATATACTTGGAAAAGTTTCGAAAAAAAGATTAGATGAAATGATGGAAAGAAAACAAGCTTTTTTTATTGAAGCAGTTAATGCTCACCCACCAAAAACTTTTTCTGGATTTAGAGAATTTGTTTCGAAATTAAAAAGAAAAAAAATTAAAATTGCAGCAGCATCATCATCAAAAAATACTGAATTTATTTTAAAGAAAATAAAAATTTATGATTGTTTTGATAAAGTTATAACTGGTTATGATTTTAAAAAATCAAAACCAAATCCAGAAATATTTTTGACTGCTGCCAAAAGAATAAAAGTTGATCCTAAAGATTGTGTTGTTTTTGAAGATGCAGTATTAGGAGTTGAGGCAGGAAAAAAAGCAAAAATGAAAGTTGTTGGCTTTGCATCATCCAATATTAAAGATGTAAAAAAAGCGGATTTAATTATTAAAAGTTTTGAAAAATTAAAAGTTAAAGATATAGAAAAATTATTTTAATAATTTGAGAAATAAAAAAAACGCGAAATTTTCTTCGCGTTTTTTTATTGATAAATAATTTATATTATAAATGCGGACGGAGGCCCGAACCAAGTTTCTGAAAATATAATACCAAGCATTGATTTATGTATTTCTAATTTCAAAACTAAATACTTTCGTTACAGAAACTTGGTTCGGGTCGGAGAGAGTTGCCCTGCACCCCAGTCATTCGACGGGGCAAGCAAGGGCAGGGTTCTGCGGAAAACTCTATGTTAATTTAATAATGCGGACGGAGAGAGTTGAACTCTCACGCTCTTGCGAGCATTAGCTCCTAAGGCTAACGTGTCTGCCAATTCCACCACGTCCGCACTTTATGAATTAAAAATTATAAATGATAAATAACAAAATTGCTACGTCATCCTGAGCGAAGCGAAGGATCCCATAATTTTCAACAAATAATGGGATTCTTCGCTGCGGCTCAGAATGACACTGGGTTAATAGTTTGTATTTGTAATTTTACGCTTATTTTTTAATTTAATCCAGCCTTTTTGCTATTTTAGTCTTTTTTTACCATATTCAAGCCAAAACCATTGTATTATATTGACTTTTTTATTGTCTTATGATATACTAGAAAGTCCAGAAAACGGCTCGAACACTCAAACTTGAGGAGAGGAGGAAGAGAATGGCACTAGAACAGTGTCCTATTTGTGGAATTGATGTTGATTTTAGAGGTGGCTTTAAATGTCCAGTTTGTCGTGGCGACAAGCGGAATGCGGTTGATGATGAAGCCCAGCCTGATGCTGGCGGTTTTGATTTGGGTGATTTGGATGCTCTGGTTGCTCCGGCTCCGGCCGATGCACCAGTTGCTCCGGCACCTGTTGCTGTTCCGCCTGTGGCTGCTCCGGTTCGTCCGGTTGCACCGCGTAGCGGCACTGATGATGACGAGGATGAGGATGACAACCAGCCAGTAGTAGCACGTCGCTTGGGTGCTCGGTCGGCTGTAGTTAGCCGTCCGCCTGCGCCTGATCCGGCTGCAGCGCCTGCTCCGGCACCCGCACCCGCGAGTGCTCCGGCACGGCCTGCACCCGCTCCGGTTGCACCTGCTGATCCGCCTGATGTGGCTCCGGCTGATCCGCCGGCTGCTGCTGCCCCACCGACAGGTGGTGGCAATGGCGGTAAGAAGGGCAAGGATGCTGCGGCTACTACAACGGCACCTGCTGCTCCGCCTCCAGCTCCGCCAAAATCGGCAATCACGGTAACCCTCGCGGTTTCCAAGCCGAAGGAAAGTGGGACTGGTGACGAGCAAGAGTACTGGAAAGTTGATGCTGTAGCAGATTCTGCAAATGCTGAAAATGGCGGACTGCAGATTTTCTGCAACGGTCGACTTTCATCTTGCCCAGACGCAACTGGAAATCATCTTCATACTACTGTTTACCTGCCAGGCAAGGCTGGAAAGGTTTTTGAATTCACAGCTAAGCATTCGCCCTCTGGGGTTGAGGCAAAGCCTGTGAAGATCAAAACTGACACGGTCAAGTCTCAGGTCAAATTTGCATTCTTTCATCGCTTCTGCGATTGGCTCGATGATGCGCTTGATGACGACAAGTCTCAAGGAGGCAAGTGATGAAAAGAATAAAGAAGATTTTTCTTTTTGCAACTGTTGCACTTGCACTGTTTGGATCTGTCAGACTTCTTGCAGAAGTAATCAGATTTTGGACAGACAAGGAAATCTGGTACCGGTCGATTGCGGCTGGAATCGGATTCATCTTTGTAGCAGCGATCGTTTATTATGCAATTCAACACTTGTTGCCGAGACCAATCTTTAAGACAAGTGCGATTCTCATTACAGTATTCTATGTACTGTATGGAATCAATTGCTTCTTTCTTCCTACCAACTTTGTACATCCTGCTTCTGCTCAGCTGTTTGACGCAAACGGGCAGACAACGCAAGGCGTTTGTCCGGTCTGCGGAGCGACATTCCCAAAGGATACTAAGTTCTGTCCCTACCATGGGAAAGAGCTAGTCCATGGGAATCGCGAGACAGTTGAAGAGGCAGGAATTGATTTGGACTACTCACCATTTCATCGGATGATGCATCAGCCTGGAGAGGAAACTCTCACAGTTTCGGCAAATAGCTTTGGCGGCCAAAATCTGCCAATCAGGCTATCAAATGGACAGAGGCTGAAGATCAGTGCATCTGGTGAAGTGCGAGATGGAATGACTGGCCGAGAAACTGGTCCTGAAGGCAAGGAAGGTACACCCTTCCTGCGTCTGGATCGGAATTATCGGTGCGGTGGAAATTTCATGGCACTATGCGTGAAGGTCGGCAGTCAGCCTTGGCAGTACTGCGGATCTGAATGCACAGTTGTATCTTTTGAAAATGACGTATCAGTGATCCTGAGTGTGAATGACGCGACAGCTGACCTCAATGGCCGCTACCATCCTGAATGGTGGGCGGACAATGCGGGAAGCTTCGAAGTCACTTACATCAGGGTACAATAAATTGTACTTTTTTTTAACAGACTATAGTTTGCGAAAGCGAACTCCCTAGCCTGTTTTTTTTGTATGCGAAAAGCCTTAGCGAATAGGCACATACGAATACTAGATACTGCCTCACTCTAATGCTTTTTCGAATAAATCGAATAACTTTTCGAATACCACTAATACGAACTCGAATATTTTTTTATATTTCTAGTTTTTTATATTTTTAAGTTTATGCTAAAATTATATTCATGAAAGAAAAAAATTTGAAAATTTTAAAATATGTTTTGGTTTTTTTGATTGCTGTAATCGTCTTCTCTATTTTGCAATTTTCACTGGAATTATTTTTGTGTCCTGATTCTTATTATCATGTCAAAATAACAGAAATGATGATTAATGGAAATATTGTTCATCAAGAATTTCCATGGATGCAATTCTCTACCTTGAAAGATCATTATGTTGATCATCATTTTCTGTTTCACATATTGTTGATTCCATTTGTGGCATTTGATCCAATAATTGGCGCAAAAGTTGCTGAAATTTTGTTTGCCTCATTAGCAACACTTGCCTTTTATTTTATTTTACAAAAAAACAAAATTACATTTTCTTTTTGGTGGGCAATTTTATTATTGGGAAGCTCGACTTCTTTTATGTTTAGAATGATTTTAATTCGCGTGCCTGCTTTGTCTTTATTTTTCTTGATAATGATTTTGTTTAGCTTTTATTATGATTTTAAAAATAAGTGGCTGAAATATTTAATGATTGCTCTATTTTCATTTTTCTATGTCTGGTTGTATGGTGGCTTTGTCTTTTTAATTATTTTTGCAGTTGTATTTTATTTAAGTAAATTGATTTTTGCTAGGAAATTTGAATGGAAAGAATTTTTAGTTTGCTTTGGATCAATTGCTTTAAGTATTTTTGCAAATCCATATGCCAAGAATTTTTATTCTTTTTTGAAAATTCAAGTTTTAGGTACTGGACCATTTACCAAAATTCCAGTTGGAGCAGAATGGTATCCATTCAAAGATTGGGATTTTTTGGTCAATAATTTCCTGGCTATTGCAGTATATATTGCTGGTGTAATTATCTTGTTAATCGAAATTATTCTAAATAAATATAATACGAATTTACGAATGTATGCAAATGTTGCAAATATGCGAATATCGTCAATAAAAAAAGAGCTGTTTGCATTTAAAATAACTCTTTTTATAATTGCGACTTTATTCTTTGCTTTGACATTGAGATCTCAAAGATTTGTTGAATTAATGGTGCCATTTTGTTTACTTTTTGGCGCTTTTTGCTTGAGTGACTTATTAAAGAAAATTGATTTTCAAAAATGGCTTAAACAAATTTTGATTGTTTTAGAAAATAAGCAACATTTCTATTCTTTCAGAACTTGGCTGAAGCAATATTATATTTTGTTTGTTAAGACTTTGGCATTTGTTGTTATTGTGGTGACAATTATATCTATTGGTGTTAGCAATATTATTACAACTCAAGCCAGTGTCGGAAATTCTTCGGCAAAAAATGTGCCAGATTTGGAAAAAGCAGCTAATTGGCTTAAAAAAAATACTCCAAAAAATTCTATAATTTTGAATTTGGATTGGAGCGATTTTCCACCATTATTTTTGAATAATAGCGATAATTATTATGGCTTTGGATTAGATCCAACTTTTACTTATAATTATGATTTAGATATTTATAATAAATGGCAAGATATTTCTAAAAATGAAGATAAAGCTTATTCGATAATTAAAAATGATTTTAAATCTAACTATGTTTTAGTTAATAATAAAAACAAAAAAGTTTATTATATGTTTGATGATGATTCTAAATTTGAAAAAGTATTTGAGAGTAAATATTGTAGAATATACGAACTTAGATAGAAAAATTCTAAGCACTAAATTCTAAATCCTAAATAAATTCAAAATTCAAATTACTAAATTTCAAAACTCTTCGTCAAATTTGAAAATTAGTATTTTGATCATTTGAATTTGTTTAGGATTTTGTGCTTAGGATTTAGGATTTTGTTTTATAAATTTGATAACTATTATTTTCATAGACTTTCTCAAGAAAGTCTTTTTTGTTTAAATTAATTGTTCCAAGTTTTTTTTCTTCTGGACCATACAAAATATATTGAACATTTCTTTTTCGTAAAAATTCTTGTTTTTGGCTAATTTTTTCATTATTTTTGAAAAACCAATTTACTGTATCTTTTTTAATAAAATAATCTTTAGTCTGGAAGACAAAGCCAAGATAAACTCTATTTGTAGTCAAACCTGAAATAAATGGACCATTTTTTTGCGAGGCTAAAATTGTTTGATCCGAAATTTTATTATCATTAAAATATTTTACAGCTTGATAAAAATCTTGGCTGAAATAATATGGAAGAGATTTTGCTTTGGCATAATTATTAAAATAATTGGCAATGCGGTTGATATTTGTAAATGGCAAAGATAAAGCTATAATCCATAAAAAAGCAACCTTTGGAATATGAGTGTGAATTTTATGCTTGATGCTTCTTTTGTCAAAAAAATTATAGACCATAATGATGCCAAAAGTTGCCAAAATTGTTAATGGAATATGCAAGCCTTCGGACATTCTCCTTTGAAAATTTACAGGTAAATATAATAATAACAAATTAACTATTGCCCAAATATTTAAAAATAATAAATTAGTATTTTTGTTTTTGAAAAATTTTGTAAAACCAATAATTGCAAAAATTATAATTGTTCCATAGCCAATGATCCAAGCTAAAATTTCTGGTGATTTTAAAATATTTTGGTCATTCCAAGCTTTGGCGATTGGCTCAAATTTCATTGTCCAAAATTGATAAATAATTGGCAGAATTGAAATTGAGCCATAAATTAAATAATTTAAAATTCTGTTTTCTTTTTTCCAAAAATATAAAATTATAAAATAAATTAAGGGAACTAAAAGTGTGACTGGCAAATCAAATGGATGTTCAAGGCCTAAAATAAAATTTGATAAACCTGCTAAAAGAGCAAAATAAAGCTCTTTTTTTAATATTAAAATAAAACAGAGTAAGATCAAAATTTGCGATAAAATAAAATGAGGCTGAGTGAAAAATGAGGCAAAAGTTTGCGATTCTGGAATCCAAAGATCAGTTGATAAATAGCCGAATAAACGGTCGCCCAAGAAACCGAAGCCTGAAGAAAAAAGAAGAATTATTAAACTAATTATCCGATATCTTTTTTCATTAAAAAAGATGGAAATAAATTTGTAAGCCAGAAAAATAAAAAATAAAATAAACAAAATTTTGAATAAATGAAAAACAAAGAAATTTGAAAGATGCGCATATTTTGCAAATAGACCCATACCTAAAAATAATGGCCGAAAAAAAATTGCTTGATGATCTTCTGATGTGTAAAGATTTTTAAATAATATTTTGCCTTCTTTTGCTTGCTCCATCATCGAAAAATAGGAATAATCTTGATCGAAAGTCACGCCAGTAAAAATCATATTTTTTGGCGTAGTTAAATAGCCATAGAGATATGGAGAGATGACTAAAATAATTGTAATAACAGCAATTATACTAACAAATAGCCATTCCTTTTTACTAATTTTTCTAAACATAATTTAAAGAAGAATTATGAATTATGAACCAAGAATTATGAATCGGAATTTAGTTCATGATTCTTAATTCTTGATTCATTATTCATAGTGAAATTTTCTCCAGTGAAGATTCATCTAGAAAAACATTATAATTAAACTTGTTTGATTTAATGATAGTATCTTGTTCTAATTTTTGCAAAGATTGTTTGAAAATATCAGGCTGATAATTTGTACTATATAAAACATTATTATCAACTATTCTTTCTGGATTTAAATGGTTTTTTGAAATTACTTTTTTTAATCTTTTTTTTGCCTGATTGCAGATATTCTTATTTTGCATTAAATTTTCTTGATTTTTGCAATTACTAAAAAATTGCTGATAATTTATAATTGCGTAATTTAGTTTAGGAATATCATATTTTTGATTTGAATATTGTTTTTTGCCTTTGACTAAATAAAATGATGCAAATAAATTTTCATTGTTTGATAAGGCTGGCAAGAAATCATTTGTAGCTAAAATATAATTTTTAGAACAAAGACAGACTGGAATTTCTTTGACTAAATCTTGCTTATTTTGACTTTCTTGCTTGTTAATTTTTAATAAATTTTTTGTTAAATTATATGATGGACTAAAGCCAATATTTGAAGCAATGGTTATAAAAAATAGTAAAAAAATAATTAAAATATATTCTTTTTTGCCAAGCAATAACTTGGTTGAATTTATTTGAGATGGCATTAGACGCATTCGAGATAGCATTAGCGAAAAACCATAGATTGCGGAAACGAAAATGAATGGAATAAATAGAGCTAAATAATGCGTAAAAAATATGCCGCGAAAGCCGGAATTTCCGAGACCAAATTGCAATACAATTGGGATAAAAAATATTAATGTTTTTCGGCCAAAAATTGGCAAGAAAAAAACTGGAATTAATAAATAAAAAATAAAGATTAAATTGTAAATATTTAAAAAATGTAAAATAACTTCTGGAAATTTTAGGAAAAAATTAATAATTAAATCTGTTAAATTATTGCCAAGCCATGAGTAATGAAATAAAAATTTGTAATTATTATTGGTGCTAAAATGGCTGACGATTTTTAGGCTTAAAATGAAGTAAACAATGGATGAAAGAATTGGCAATAAAATCCATTTTCGTTGATATCTTTTTAGCATTGCGTAGATTCCAAACATGAAGATAATTAAAGCGATGTCCTCTCTAATTAGAAAACACAGAAACACTAAAACACAAAAACACAAAAATTGTTTTTTTTGAAAAAAATAAAATGTTGTTAGTAATAATGGAACTGCAAATGATAAAAGGCTAAATTCGTAAAGATTAACGCTATGCAAGGCTGGATTAGCAAGAAAGATAAGACTAATAATTAAGGCTAAATTTTTATTTCTTAATTTTTCTTTGGCGATTAAAAAAACTGGAATTGCTGATAAGCCTAGAATTACTGTTTGCAAGAATAATAATGTTTTGGGATTTTGAAAAAAATAATAGAATGGCAAAAGAAGAAATATAATTGGCGAAAAATGATCTCCCAAATAACTTTGATTTTGAATGCCCGAATAAAAAGAATTGTTGTTGACTAAATTATGAAAAACTTGATTGAATATTGCCAAATCTAATCCTTGATACAAAAAATTATTGTATTTTAAAAAGCATAGACTTGTGAAAAAAGTTATATAGATTATTATTGCTAAACTTAAGATGATGGATTGCTTTTTAAACATGTATAATGTAATACGAATCTACGAATTTATGCTAATCTACGAATATGCAAATATTCGCGAATTCGTATATTTGTTGATTTGCATACATTTGTAGATTCGTATTATATTTTACCATAAATAAAACAAGGCGCTTAATTAAAACGCCCTGTTTTGTCTGCCTAGGCAATAGCTTGGCAAACTGTTCAAATAAAAATATATTTTTATTGTGTTAGACTGTTGGGAATAAAGCGGCAATAACAAAGTCTGTTAGAACGTAAGCCAAGGCAATTATGACAACACCAATAATAGTGTATACCATAATTTTCTTGCCGTTCTCAATTTTTTCTTCAGAACCAGCTGATGTTGCATACGTAACACCGCCATATACAAACAAAGCGATCATGATAACGCCAACGATTCCTAACACCCATTTAATGATTCTGCCAACAAAAGAAATTAAATCTGTTGTTGTATAACCTGTTTCATTGCGCAGGTTTTCCAAAGCGTTCTGTGGTCCTGTTGAATCATCAATTCCTCGTTGAGCCATTACTACTGGTGTAACACATAAACATAAAATAGCGCAAAGTCCTAATACTGCAAAAAATTTTGTCAATTCTCTCACCCCCTTTCAAAGTAATTACAAATTAAAAATTATAAATGAAAAATTACTCTATCTAATACTTGTCTTGGATTCAAATAAAGCATCAATAATAAAACTAGATAGAACATATGCTAATGCAATAATGATTACTCCTATTATAGCATAAACTAAAATCTTTTTGGCGGTGCCTGTTTTTTCTTCACTTCCAGCTGCTGTTGCATAAGTCAAACCACCATAAATTATTATTGCAATTAAGATTACACCAATAATTGCTAATACCCATCTGATAATTCTGCCGACAAAAACAGGTAGCTCGACAGTTGAAACTGGAGTTTTTTCGCCAAACTGTTCCATTTGCTGATTGATTTCTGGAACTCCAGTGTCTGCGGCATGAACGGGCAAGATTATATTTGTACAGAAAAATAACGTTAAACAAATTAGACTGATTTTTATGATTTTTTTTATGGTCATATTTTTGTAGAAAGTAGAAAGTAGAATGCAGAAAGTAGAAAGACTTGCTACTTGCTTCATTCTACTTTCTACCGCGTTAGAGCTTCGGCCTTTCGCAAGTCTGTGTTTGTTCGTTTCTATTTAAACCTTGACAACAGCCAATATATTCTCGTTTAACTAATGTCTCTTTAACAAAACTTTCACCATTGCCAGCGCATTTTGGGATGCAGCTTTGAGTATTGATATCGCATATTGAACCTGCACAACAAATATTAACTGGAGCTGTACCTTGAATTTCTAATGTTTGACCTTCTACTTTTGCACTTGGAGAAAAAAGGCATTTCTCACCATTTTTTTTGCATGTTTCTTGATTTAATGGATTAACAGTAATATTTTGGCCATGAAGATTATCATCAGTTTGTCCTGGAGTTTGGCTTTGGGTTTGTCCTTGAGTTTCAGTTTCAGTTTGATTTTTAGTTGCCTGTGTAGAAGTCGTTGTTTGCATTGGAAACAGAGCGCTCATTACAAAAGTTGTGATTACATAAGCGAGAGCAATGATAACTGTGCCAATAACTGCGTAAACAAGAATTTTTTTGCCGGTTTCAATTTTTTGCTCATTTCCCATTGCTGTTGCATAAGTCAAGCCACCATAAATAATTAAGACTATTAAAATTACGCCGATTAACAATAAAACAGTTTTTATAATTTGACCAACGAAAATTTCTGGAGCAGTTTGAGATAATCCTTGAATTTTTTGGCCCTCTTCTAAACCATATTGAGCAAAAGAAAATTGAGGAATCAAAGTTCCAATAAGAAAAATTAATATTAAAATGATAAATAATTTTTTAAACATGCTATAAAATAACCAATAAACAAGTTCCAATAATCAATAAATAACCAATACTCAATAATTAAATAATCAATATTTCTTTGAATTTTTATCTAAACCATCAATAATAGCAGAGAATATTTTTCTTAATTGATCTGCTTCATCCAAGAGATCCAAAGTTCTATTTTTAAAATCTGGATTATTCTCAATAATTAAATCAATAAAATAATGACTTTCCTTTGCTTCTTTTCTTGTAATCCTCATTCTCAATAACTTATCCTTTTTACTCAGTGCATCGTTGGCTTCGCGATAATTTGCACCTACTGATGCAGCGGCACGAATTAATTGATTAATTAACGGAAGATTTATACAATTTTTCGGCAACGCATTGCACAACTTTATTACTCTTTTAGAAAACAGCAATGTTCTTTCTTCTAAATCAAAATTATGTTTTCCACTTCCCTCCATAGAATTTAGTGGTTATTTAATTATTGATAATTGATTATTTACTGATTATTGGAATTTGATTATTGGTTATTAGATGTTATCGTTCCGGACTTACTTGAGATGGCGTGACCTGAATTTGTTGACCTGATGGTGTTGATGGAGTTTGAGTTGCGCCAGTAGTCAAAGCTGAAATCACAACTCGAGCAATAATATATGCGGCAAAAATTATAACAACACCAATTATTGCATAAGTTAAGACATTCTTGGCGGTTTCAGTTTGTTTTTCATTACCTCGAGAAGTCATGTATAATAATCCACCATAAATAATCATAACGATCAATAAAATACCGATAAATCCTAAAACATAGCTAACTATTCTGGCAATAAATGCGCCAGGTGCTTCATTCGGCAAGCCTGTGCCTTCTAATATTTCAAGACCCCAGGTTGCTGCGGAGACTGAATGAATTGTTATTAGACTGGCCAAGGCCGAAATAATAAGTGAGATTTTTTTCATTTTATTTTTATTAAAATTTACAATTTCCAATTTTCAGTAAATTTACAATACAACAATTTTCAATGGCGTCGGCGATGTTTGATAATTTGTTCATTGAAAATTTATTGAAAATTGTAAATTGGTTATTGAAAATTATTATTTTAACCTCCGATTGCCGATATTACTGCATTCACAATAATAACAGATGCAAAAATTACGACTAAACCAATAATGGCGTAAGTCAAAGAATTTTTGGCTGATTCTATTTGCTTTTCATTACCACGAGATGTCATGTAGACAAAACCAGAATAAATAATAATTAAAACAGCAATTGCACCGACAAAACCTAAAACATAATTAATTATTTTTTTGATAAGATCAGCTGGCGTTTCAATGCCTGTTAAAGGATTTTTTATACTTGTTTCGCTTGTTGCTTGTTGATTGTTTTGTGGAGGCGTAAAAGATGCAACTCCGCCTCTATTATTACTGTTACAAAAATCTGTGCAAGCCGTAGAATCAGTAATACTGCTATCGTTATCTTTGTTTTTGCAAACGCAACCTGTTGTTGCTTGTGTTGTGCCTGTTGGTTGGGTGCCAGTTGGAGTTGTACCAGGTTGTTCTGCCGGAACTTCTTCTGGACTAGCTTTTTCTAATCCTAAATCCATACAATAAGATGTACATTCTGCATCTCCTCCCTCAATATCATAGAAATTTCCATCAGAACAATAGCATTTTTCTTGATTATCTGTTTGTGTTTGTGGAGTTGGAGAAGGTGTTGGAGTAGTTTGTTGTTGTACTTGTTGTTGGAATAATGATTTAAATTTATCCTGCAAAATTACTACATCTTTTCCTGTTTCCTGATAGCCCATTATATCCATTTTTCTTGTTTTGCAATAATTTGTGCAAAATACTGTCGGATCAGGATTGGATGATGAAAGATCTCTGTACAGCCTTTGATTGGCATTGCCTGGCGTTGGATTTGAATCATAACAATAACAAGAAAATTTATAATCGCTAACAGCAAAGACATTCGTATATGAAAACAGAATAAAAAAAGCAATAAAAATTGCACAAAATAGACCTGAGAGTTTTAATATATTTTTGGACATTTTATTTTTTTAATTTTCAATTACCAATTTTCAATTTTCAATCAATTTCCAATGATCAATTTTCATTTAGCCTAATTGAAAATTGTAAAATGAAAATTTATTGTAAATTGATCATTGAGAATTGAAAATTTTAGCATGTGAATGTCGGATTAAACCATTGCCCACAATTATAACCAAGAACTGTCATGACTGTATTAATTAAGATATAACCAGTAAAAACTATGATTAAGCCAGTAATTGAAGCAGTTAATGCTCCTTTAGCTTTACCAACTTGTTCGTCATTACCACGCGAAATAATGTACATAAAACCAGAAACAATGCTTGCAAAAGCAGCAAATAATCCTGTAATTTGCAATGTACCATTGATAACATTTGTAACTATTACCATAATATCGCGAGAACCGCAATTGCCACAATTAAAACAAGTATTGGAGACACCTTTTGTAAACATGCCTGGTGTGGCTTCTACATCACAATACAAGTTTATCTGAGAGGAGAGATTGCTTTTTGCTTTTTCTTGTGCTGCTATTTGATCAAGCGATTCTGTAGTTTCAACAGTACTTTTCGCACATTTTCCTTCTTTTGTTTGTTCATTCACTCCGGTACAAATGAACCCAGATGAACATTTTTTAGTAGAACTAGGGTCTGTACTGCAGGCGCCTCCTTCAGCTACGCCAGTAACACAAGTGCCAGAAGCACCACCAGTAACTGCTACTCCATTAGCATCGGCACAGTATCCATTAGAACATTGAATATCTTGTGTACATGTACTAGTATTTGCCGCTTGCCAATCGCAATAATTATCATGGCAATATGCTCCAGTTTCACATTCGCTTGTAATAGTACAATTCTGTTTGTTTTCTGCTTTTCTTGAATTTTTCGGATAGAGACACTGACCTTCTGTTTTTTCAGGTAAAACAAAACATTCATAACCTTTTAAACATTCACCTGAACTAATACAAGCTTCAGTATAATTTTTTGAACTAGGATAATAACACTTTCTGATTTTTGTATCGCAAGATGGTTTAGTGCTATGGTAACCTGTACCTAATTGTTGTGACCAACAATCTTCATCACTTAAGCAAGTACCTTTTTCTACATTTTTACAGGTGCCAAAATTTCCTGTTTTATCGCAATAAGAATTAAAACAATTTCCATCTTCAGAACAAGGTTGCCCAACTTTTTGAGTCGCTTTTTGGATACATGTCCAGGTTGCCTTGTTGCACATATAAGAATAGGCTGAATATTCTTTTTCACATTGTTCATCTTTTAGACAATAACCGCCAACAGGAATACTTTCTTTTTTTAGATTTACGCATTTATTAATGGGCTTGCCTTGATAATCACTGGCAATATTGCATTCGAGTCCTTCACTGTACTTACTCTTATTATAAGGACAACCATCTGCGGATTGGTCTGCCTTAGTACAAGTATCTCCAGCTTCTTTTGCAAAAATAACAACTGGAAAAAATATAACAAATAATGATATTAAAAATATTATTTTTTTCATCTCATTAAACTAGTTACTTGTTGCGCTAAAGTGTTGATTTCATCACCTACTGTTGATTGCTCGCTGACAATGGCATCAATTGCATTATTGAATAATGTTTCTGTTTGAGCTGGATCTTTTTGATACCAAGATTTTGCAGTCAAAGCTTGCTTGGCGAAAACTTTTAAATTTGGATCATCTAATTGAGCTTGTAATACATCAATTCTGGATGCTGGTCGATCTGTTTTTTTACAATAAGCATCAACATTGTCTTTACCTGAAATAAAATTTACAAAATCCCAAGATTCAGCTTGATATTTTGAGGCTTGTGAGACAACATTACCCCAATAGTTAGCATAATTAACTGCTTTTTGAGTGCCTGTAATTTGAGGAACAGGAGCAACTCCATAATTCAAATTTGGAGCTTTGCTTTTTAAATAAGATCTTTGATAAGAATAATTAAACATCATTGCTGTTTTTTCTTCGATAAAGGCATCAATAGAATATGGCATATTCAGATTCCAGGAATAAATTTCTTTTTTGGAATTTGCAAAATCAGTGTAAAAAGTCATTGCTGCTGTGCCTGGAAAATATTTTGGATCATTAACATCTGCCAAATTGAATGTGGCTCCGGTTAATTGGTTATTAACCATTTGCGTGCCATTTTGAAGCATTAATAAATATAAAATATCAACAGCGCGATTAATGTTTTTGGAAGTTCCAATTGCTGCACCTGATTGGACAATATTATCAGTAATATCTGTTTTTGTTAATTTTGTTGTGGCATCTTTAAAAATCTCCCAATCTTCTGGAGCTGTAACTATGCCTTCAGTATTTAATAAATCTTTGTTGTAATATAATGCCAAAGTATCAACACTCATTGGAATGCCATATATTTTTTCATCAAAAACAAAATCTGAACTTGCAACTTCAACAAAAGCATCTTTGTACATCGCTGAAGTCATTAAAGAATCTGGCATTGGCGCTAATTTGCCAATATCTTTTGGAAGCCAAGTATTGTGAATTGTCCAAATATCTGGACCTTGGCCAGATGCCAGACCTTCGACAACTGCTTTTTCGTATTCTTCATAAGTTAATTTTTTGTAGACAATATGAATATTTGGATGTGAAGTTTGGTAAGCTGTAATCATTGGATCATAGACTTCTTTGTCATCAAAAACAGACCAAAAATTCAAGGTAATTGGTTGTATTTCATTGGCTGTTGGCTTTTTCTTGCAACCAAAACCTGTGAAAATTAGCAGGCTGGCTAAGATTAAGAACGCTAAAGTTAGTACAGATTGTCTTTTTGTTTTGAACATTGTTTTTTAATTTTCAATTTCTAATTTCTAATTTTTATTAAATTTTAAATGAATCAATTTCTAAACATCGACGATAAGAGATAGGTTTGAAAATTTGAGTATTAGAAATTTAATAGAAATTGAAAATTAGAAATTAGAAATTTTTTTTAAATGTTGCATTTTTTTGACATGTATTCACATAATTCTTTGCCCATTTCTGGATGTTTCATGCCAAAATCAATACAGGTCTTCAAATATTCTAATTTGTTTCCAGTATCATAATATTTTCCATTTTTAATTTCAACTGCATAAACATCTTCTTCTTGCATTAATGTTTTGATAGCATCAGTAAGCCATAATTCTCCGCCTTTGCCGGTTTGTTGCTTTTTTAAAATTTCGATTGTTCTTGGAGGTAAAAGATAAGCGCCATGAGTTGCTAAATTTGATGGAGCTTTTCCTTCTTCTGGTTTTTCAACAATACCTTTGATTTTGTAGACATTATCTGCAACTTTCTCAACATCAGCAATTCCATATTTTGATAATAATTTTTTATCTTCTATTTTGACAGCGGAAATAACTGGTTTGCCATATTTTTCATAAACATCAATCATTTGCTTAATTCTTGGAGGATTAGAATAGATAAATTCATCGCCCCAAGTGACAATAAATGGCTCATCGTTAAGTGCTGGTTCTGCACATAGAACTGGAGTGCCATTGCCATATGGACCTTTCTGGCGAATGTAAACAAAATTAGCCATCTTGGCGATATCTTGGATTTCTTTTAATTCTTTTTCTTTGCCTGCTCTTTTTAAATGTTCTTCCAATTCATAATTATTGTCAAAATAGTCTTCAATGCTTCTCTTGTTGGCACCAGTTACTAAAATAATTTCAGTAATTCCAGATTTTACACATTCTTCAACAACATAATGAATAATTGGACGATCAATAATTGGCAACATTTCTTTTGGCATTGATTTTGTGGCTGGTAAAAATCTTGTTCCCATGCCGGCTGCTGGAATAATGGCTTGTGTTATTTTAGACATAAATAAAATTTGAATTGATTATTAATATAATAACATATTTGTAAAAAATCACAAATCCCAAATTCCAAACAAACCACAAATCACAAAACTCAAATTACAAATTGTCGTCTGCTTGTATTTTGGAATTTGTAATTTGTTTGGAATTTGGTATTTGGGTTTTGTAATTTTCGTAATAATAAATTGGTGTATTTTTATTATAACATTTTTCAACTAAATTGAAATTCTTTAAATTTAGTAGACCAAAACCATAGGAAACAATTCTGGTTTTTGGTGTTAATTCTTGATCTAGCTTTTGACTTAATTTTTTGCAAGCACCTGGCATTAAAAAACAAAAAATAACATCAGCATCTGACAAATCTTCTTTCAAAAAATTTTTAAAATAAATTTTTGATTTATAGCCTTTTATAATTTGGCTTGTCTTAGCCAAAACGAATGGATAAGGTGAAAGTTCAAATCCAGAGGCATTTGCTTTAAAATCTTTTTCTGCTTTGAAAACAAATTGACCATTGCCACAGCCTAAATCATAAACTATTTCATTTGGCTTTATTTTTGCTAATTCAAACATTTTTTCTACTCCCTTTTCCGGAGTTTTGACATAAGGAACTTTGACGTAACCAAAAATTAACAATGAAAGGATTGTGATGATGGCAATTATTGCGGTAATTGCGAGAGTGATTAAAGATAAGGCGAGTATTAGATACATAAAAATTCTAAGCACTAAATTCTAAATACTAAACAAATCTAAAATTCAAATGACCAAAATTCAAAACTATCGGCGCTAGATTTTGAGCATTTAAATTTTAATAATTTGGATTTGTTTAGGATTTAGGATTTAGAGTTTTCTTTTACAGAAATTATACCAAATTCCCCATCAAATCCTGGTAAAATATTGACCTTGCCTTCACGGACGTTTTTGATTGCATTGGCAATTTTAAATGTTGAAACTTTGGCGATGTCTTCAATTGGCGCATTAAGCAAAATATCAAATTCAGATTTAAAATTTGCAATTAATTTTTCGTATTCTGTTTGTACTTTCAAAGCAGGCGGTCTGAAGCCTAGGATATCAGCAATAATTTCTGCTAATGGAATTAGATGGATTGATTTTGGCCTATTTTTTGGTTTGTAACCTTTTTTTCTGTCTGCTAACTTTTCAACTCGATGCATTGTGCCAATCGTGACAGGCTTTTTACATTTTGGACAAAGATAATTATATTTTATTGTCTCTTGCGGCGTTAATCTGGTTTTGCAATTTCTATGGCCGTCAAAATGATATTTGCCTTCTTCTGGAAAAAATTCAATAGTTGCCTTAAACTTTTTTAAGTCTCTTGATTTAATGGCATCAATTATTCCTAAATAACTTAATTCACAATCTAAGATATTTGCTTCTCTGCCTAATTTGCTTGGCGAATGAGCATCTGAGTTTGAGATTAAAGTAACATTATCAAGCATGGATAAACGCCAGTTCATTTCAGGATCTGAACTTAAACCCGTTTCAATAGCATAGATATATTTTGTATATTCATCAAAACATTCCTCTATCGAATCAAAACCAGATTTTGCACCAAAAATGGAGAACCAAGGAGTCCAAACATGGCAAGGAATAATCAAATTATTTGGATTGATATCTAAAACTATTTTGGCTAATTCTTTAGCATCGAGTCCTAACATTGGCCTGCCATCATAATTAATATTACCAATTTTATCTAATTTTTTACTAATTTGATCAACTGTTTTTAGATCAGGAGATAAAATTAAATTATGAATTTTTCTTACTTTATTATTTTTTCGATAAACACAGGAAATTTCTGAAGTTAACAAAAAACGCATCTGGCTTTTTGATTTTTTTAATCTAAAAAGACCTTTTTCTGCAGGTTCTAAATTCTTTTTAATTTCTTTAATCCAAATTGGATGAGTAAAATCACCTGTCCCAACAACAGTAATTCCTTTTTTGTTTGCCCAGAGATCAATATTTTCTAAATCCATATTCCTTGCTGTTGCAATTGAATATTTGGAATGAATGTGGAGGTCGGCAATTACTTGCATGAATTTAACAGTTAACAATTAACTTTTAACATTTAACAAAATTAAATAAGAGTTAACTGTTAAATGTTAATTGTTTAAGAGTATTATACCATAAAAAAACAACAAATGATTTGTTGTTATGACTTAAAGTTCGCAATCGATGATTGATTTTGCCTGTCTTCTTTGTCTTCCGAACAGATGCATCCTCGACCTTTTTTATCTATAAAGGCTAAGAAGATTTCCGTTTTTCCTGATTCAGTAACTATTACAATGGCCATATGCTGTTTGAAATTGATTGCAACAGGAATATGGAATCTACTGCTATAATTTATATCATAGGTATTCCATTGTATCGGATTGATTAAAATATCAGCACATGGATATTTCTTTTTAATAGCGAATACTAAATTTTCTTTAAAGTATTTCCAGGTCATTTTTTCCTCCTTGAAGGTGCAAGAAATTATGTATATATAAGATTATGCTAGAAAAAATTAACTGTCAAGAATAAAAAACAACAATTGATTTGTTGTTAAGACTTGCTTGAAAGTTCGCGATGATTATTGGCAATGACCGATTGTTTTTGATTTCCGCCTTTATCTTCAGAACAGATGCATCCTCGACCGTTAATATCCATAAAGGCAAGAAATGTTTCCGAAGTATCAAATACTTTGATTTCTACGATTGCTACTGGCTGTAGAAAATCAATTGCTGCTGGAATTTTGAATACTTTATTATATTTTCTTTCATAAGTAGCTCGTTGAATCAAAGTCATTTCAATCTTTACGTTTTTGCCATATTTTTTTCTGAAGGCATCACGCAAATGAGATTTGAATTCATCGTTGGTCATTTCTCTTCCTCCTTGAAGGTGCGGGAAATTATGTATATTTAAGATTATGCTAAAAATGACTAACTGTCAAGAATGAAAAAACACAAAAACCACTATTAAGCGGTTTTTATGATTAAACTTTTTGGAATATAAAAAGTTTAATCACCATCGCAAATGCCTTTTTAAAAACAAAAAAACCGCGATTAGGCGGTTTTTTTGATAAAACGGCGGCGACCTACTTTTCCATGCACATAAAGCGCAGGTATCATCGGCGCTGACAGGTTTAACTTCTGTGTTCGGGATGAGAACAGGTGGGACACTGTCGCAAATGCCACCGAGAAGAAAACGTAAAGCGTGCTCTTCTCGAAAGCCTTTGTTAAAATTTCTAATTTTCAATTTCTAATTTTTATTAAATTTCTAATAAACTAATTTTCAAACTGCGATATTCGCAAGTGTTTAGAAATTAATTCATTGAAAATTTAATAGAAATTAAAAATTATAAATTAGAAATTCACGTATTGCATTTATAAACTGCTAGTCAATGCGACCTATTAGTACTGCTTGGCTACATACCTTACGGTATTTACACCTACAGCCTATCAACCCGGTAATCTTCCGGGGGTCTATGATCTAATCTTGGGGTTAGCTTCACGCTTATATGCTTTCAGCGCTTATCTAGGCCGGACTTAGCTACTCTGCAATGCCGCGGGTGCGACAACAGATACACTAGAGGTCCGTTCATCCGGGTCCTCTCGTACTACGGATGAGTCCCCTCAAATCATGACGCCTATAGCAGATAAGGACCAACCTGTCTCACGACGGTTTGAACCCAGCTCGCGTACCACTTTAACCGGCGAACAGCCGGACCCTTGGGGCCTCTTTTTTGTTTATCTCCTCTTACGAGGAGTATCAGACTATACCATCACCATTGCATAATTGTCACCAATTATGTTTTAGGTGCGAACCGTGTGATAGCGGTGTAATTTCCATAATCTATGAAACCGCCTATCTCATCCCTTAAAAAATAGGGAATCAGTCGTTAGGGGAGCAATGTTCTTGGATCATTTGCACAAAATTTTTGCGACGGCCTTTTGACCGCACATTATGTTGCGCTAATGAATCTGCTAATATCGCTACCTGACGTAAATGCTGAGGATTTTTTATTTCCTTTTGCAAAATTATCAGGGCTTTTTCTGCTTGAATTTTTTTGACTTTTAGGTAAGGTAGTAATTCAGTTAGAATCTGCACAATTTCTTTTTGATTTCTTATTTTCCAATCAAATGTAGTGCGATTTTTTCTAACTAAGCCAATACGAAATCTCTTTAAAAACCAATCCAAAATGTTTCGTTTGCTTTGCGTTATTTTTACTGTAATTCTTACTCTATAGCCAAATTTCTTTTCTTGATGTTTTTCGATAGTCGCCATAATGGCGCCATCAGCATCAAGAAATCCAGCAGTATAAGCTTTATCAGCTTCAAAATATTGCTTTCCCACGAGGTTAACCTTCATATATTCATATTATTTCTATAATATTTATTATACTTGGGACCTGCAAAATATGCAAATCGCAAGTTCATGAAGGCCTTCATCGTTTTGGGCTCGTTTCTTACTCGCATGTTTCCAAGCGAGAGAGAAGGTTTGTTTTCTCCAGTCCCAGGATGTGATGAGCCGACATCGAGGTGCCAAACCGGGCCGTCGATATGAGCTCTTGGGCCCGATCAGCCTGTTATCCCCGGGGTAACTTTTATCCGATGAGCTTCCGCGCTTCTACAAGCAACGGTCGGATCACTAAATTATACTTTCGTAACTGGTCGACTTGCAGGTCTTCCAGTAAAGCAGGCTTATGCTTTTGCACTATCGCTCCGGTTTCCATTCGGAACTAGCCTACCTTTGTAAACGCCTCAGTTACATTTTATGAGGCGACCACCCCAGTCAAACTACCCACCAGGCACTGTCTCCCCGCACTACCTTGACCAGAAATTGTATTTCTGAGCAAAGTGGTGAGGGGGTTAGATTCAAAATTCAGTAAGGGTGGTCTTTCATTGTTGCCCGAAGGCTCCCACCTATTACTAAACATAATAAACTTCAAACCAATGCCAAGCTATAGTAAAGCTCCACGGGGTCTTTCTGTCTTGCTATAGGTTAACGGCATCTTCACCGCTAATGCAATTTCACCGGATACTTCGCTGAGACAGTCTTCAAGTCGTTACGCCATTCGTGCAGGTCGGAACTTGCCCGACAAGGAATTTCGCTCATTTTGTTACTTTATATACCTATTTAAAATAGGCGGCTATCATTTTCATAATAGCTCTGTATGTCGCCATACAGTTCGGACTATATCTTCTTCGTTCTTTGTCTCACGAAAAACGAAGTCTAACGTTTAGTCTCTGAGGATTCTAAAATTTTCTTTTCTTCTGGCGATTCATCTTGCTTGCCAGATCGGCAATTGCTTTAAATCCTTTTTTATTCAGATGTTCTTTTCTGATAATTCTTTGGACTATCCTAGAAAAAATTTGGAAATCTTTTCTTTTCTTTGTCCTTAAAGAATTTTGCTTAAAAAAGGGAATAATTATTTTTCTTAGATCTTCAATATTCCTCACGGAGTATTGATAAAGATTAAATTTGTGATTATCTTGTCTGCGATTTAGCTTTACTATTCCGCATTTAAAAAATTTCTGAATTAAATGCAAAAGTTTTTCATCTTGTTCATTTTGAGTGATCACAAACTCGGGAAAAATTTGCCAGCCTAATTTTGTTGTTGAATTCTTAAAAATACTTACTGTAAAACATCCTTCTCCGTCAGTGAATCCAACTATCCAATTAGAAAATTCTAGTCTTTCCTGCTGATTGTCTAGCATAAAATTATAAATTATTTTCTATGGTAGAATTATACCATAGAATCTATAATTTGTATTAGGTTTTCCAGCATTTGGTTAGATTTTACTAAGGCTAGCGAATAGTTAACCTTAGGACGATTATAGTTATCGCCGGCGTTCATTAGCGCTTCGGGTCACCACTTGCATGGTTCGCCTTAACGTTCTAATACTGGCCAGGCGTCAGCCCCTATACATCCTCTTGCGAGTTAGCAGGGACATGTGTTTTTGGTAAACAGTCGCTTGAAGTCGTTCGCTGCGCCCCACCGAAGTGGGGTGTTCTTATTCCAAAGTTACGAACGCTGTTTTGCCGAGTTCCTTAGCGAAGTTTCTTCCGTACATCTTGGTATACTAGCACCAATCCACCAGTGTCGGTTTAGGTACGATTGCTTTATGCTAAAATATTTTGCTTTTCTGGATGCTTTTTTCGACTAGATTGGGTTTGACGAATCGCACCCTTTTCACTTACATATTAATATAAGCAAGTGTATATAACCGAAATACACCTAGCCTAATAAAGCATGTCCCAAAATATCAGCACATAAAACAGCGCAGGAATATTAACCTGCTGTCCATCCCTCACGTCAGTTCTGACGAAAGGTAAGGGTCGACTAACCCTAGGATGAAAGTCATTGCCTAGGAAACCTTGGATTTTCGATGTTTTAGATTTTAACTAAAATTTTTGTTACTCATGCCAACATTCTTTTTTCTGTCAACTCCACCAAACCTTGCGATTTAGCTTCGCAGTGGACAGAATATTCCTCTACCAATCCATGCAATAAAGCATGAATTCTACATCTTCGGTAATATGCTTAGCCCCGTTATATTTTCGGCGCATGACAACTAAGTTAGTGAGCTGTTACGCTTTCTTTAAATGATGGCTGCTTCTAAGCCAACATCCTAACTGTTTAAGTCATCGCACATCCTTTACCACTTAGCATATATTTAGGGACCTTAGATGGTAATCTGGGCTGTTCCCCTTTTGACTATGAAGCTTAGCCCCCACAGTCTGACTCCTATTATGTGATTGTCTGGCATTCGGAGTTTGATTGGAACGAGTAGGTATAAACCATCTCATTCCATCCAGTGCTCTACCTCCAAACAAGTAATAATAAGGCTAGCCCTAAAGCTATTTCGAGGAAAACCAGCTATTTCCAGCTTCGTTAGGTTTTTCGCCTCTACCCACAGGTCATCACCAAGTGTTGCACGGCTTGTGTGTTCGGACCTCCTTTGAACTTTCGTTCAAATTCATCCTGCCCATGGGTAGCTCAACTGGTTTCGGGTCTAATATATGTTACTGAACGCTCGTTAAAACTTGGTTTCCCTACGGCTTCGTTAAATAATAACTTAGCCTTGCAACATACATTAACTCGTTGGCTCGTTCTGCAAAAAGCACGCAGTCACCCCGCCGAAGCGGGGCTCCTACTCCTTGTAAGTATATGGTTTCAGGTTCTATTTCATCTCCCTCATCGGGATACTTTTCACCTTTCCCTCACGGTACTAGTTCACTATCGGTCTAATTAAATATTTAGTCTTGGAAGAGTAGTTCTCCCGAATTCACACGAGATTTCACTTAGCTCGTGCTACTTTGGAAAACAACCGTATCTGAAGCAGTTTTCGTTTACGGGACTATTACCCACTATGGTAGTTCTTTCCAGAAGCTTTCAACTAACCGCTTAGAATTACGTAAATGTTGTTTCCGAAACCCCGATAAATTAATTATTAATAACCAACAATAAAGTTAAGTTACTAATAATTAAGATACGGTTTAGACTGTTCCCCGTTCGCTCGCCGCTACTTGGGGAATCACTATTGTTTTATATTCCTCCAGTTACTAAGATGTTTCAGTTCACTGGGTACCCCTCTCTTACCGAAGTAAGAGATATCCTACATAAATGCAGGATGAGTTTCCTCATTCGGACGTCCCCGGATCAAAGGTTGCTTGCCACCTCCCCGAGGCTTATCGCAGGCTGCAACGTCCTTCTTAGGTTTAATTAGCCAAGGCATCCGCCATATACTCTTATAAAATTGACTAGCAGTTTATAAATGCAATATTAAGTTGTCAAGTTGCGGACAATTAACAGTTAACATTTAACAATTAACAAGCAACGAAATTCGTTAAGTGTTAAGTGTTAAGTGTTAAGTGTTAAGTGTTAAGTGTAAGGTTGAAAAAACCGCGTTGCCGCGGCTAAGATATTTTTAAGGTTTTTAAAAATATGTCTAAATGATTAGCCGAGGTTTTAGTTTTGTTCTTTGGTAAATCATAGAGAAGTGAATTGTTTGGAAACTTTTAGAAACTTATTTGTATAGAAAAATTATATACGCGAAAAATTATGCTGTCAAGAGATTTTGTGGATATTCTAGCAAATTAAAAATGCAAAATGAAAAATTAAAAATAACGAATAAAAAAAGATGCAAAATGCATCAGGAAAATGTGCTTTTATAATTAAACTTCGAATGTCACTGAAGAAATATCAGAATAATTGATTTCTTTTTCACGATTTACTTTTTCACCTTCTTTTATTGCTTGCTGGATTTTAACATAACGACCTGTTCGGCAGCTGAATGTGTGCCCTTTGACAGTACCGACAATTACTTCTCCGTTTTTTTGCCTTACAGAAATAGATGCACTTATCTTTTGCGCTAAAAAGAAAATCTCTTGCAACCTTTCATCTTTTGCTTCCATTGTTCCTCCTTCGCCTCTGCTTTTTTTGAGGCGGGTGAAAGAGCTATAATATTATCTAGAAAACTTTATTTTATAAATGGATTGTTCATTTTGAAAATAATCTTTGGAGTTTCATTATTTACTGTGTCTTCTGGCAACTTATATTTTTGACTATATAATGTTCCTACTGCTCCAAAAAATGCTTTTTTATAATTAAATCCTAACTTCTTTGATACTTGTTTAACTACTTTTTCTGACTCTCCTTCAATCTCAACAAATGGTTCTAGAAATGGCCATTCATCAATTGTAATTTCGACATTATCTAACATCCATAATTCTCTTGTTGATTCTTGAAATGACTTTTGTTTACAACCTAATGTTTTTAAAAATTGTTCAGCATTTTTAAAATTATCAATTTGCAAACATACTTCTTTCTGGTCTTCAATTTTTGAGCCATCAACAATTTTAATGCTCATTGTTGTTTTATTACCTTCATCTCGGACTCGGACCCATCCACCTTTTATTTCATTTCCTTTTGGAAAGTTAAAAACAATTCTCTTTTGTAAAAATTCTGGCCTAATTAATTTTGCTCCTGATTTTTTTAATTGCTTGCGAACTGAATCTTTATTGACCTTTAAAAATGTTGCTTCGTATTCAATTTGCATTGTTTTAAAAAAATATGGGCGCAAGAGGGATCGAACCTCTGACATTCTGCTTAAGAGGCAGACGCTCTACCAACTGAGCTATGCGCCCATTCTAAAACAGTTAACCATTAACAATTAACACTTAACAACTTTAGCAAAAGTTAACTGTTAAATGTTAATTGTTAACTGTTTAAAATTGCCCTCAGCAGGAATCGAACCTGCATATCCAGCTTAGAAGGCTAGTGTTCTATCCATTGAACTATGAGGGCGTTTCTAACACTTAACCTTTAACAATTGACAATTAACAAACTTTAAAGAAAGTTAACTGTTAAATGTTAAAAGTTAAGTGTTAATGTCAAAATTATATACTAAAAATAACTAAAAATCAAGGCTTATTTTCAATAATAGCATTTTTTGTGGATCTCTAGTTCTTTCAAAAGTCAAAATTTGACATTACTTATCGCGAGCTTTATTTTGATGCTTTTTCAATCTCTTCGTCGGTCATAACTTTATTTCTTTCAAGCAATTTCTTGCTTCTTTGCAACGATTCAAATCGGTCTTTAAATTGAGTAACTCTAGATTCTAAACTTTTGCCTTCTGGCATTTCTTCTAATAATTCATTAGTAACAGCGACTTTTCTATCTAAAAGGGTTGCCATTCTTGGATTACTAATATTTCTGAATTGCGCTTGATCGATTGATTGCTGTTGTCTTAAATTTGAATAATATTTTCCTTTTGCTGTTTTTTGATATCTCTCAAAAGATTCATTTGCTATTTTTAATTCTTGTTGCGTATCCACTAACATTCTATCAACATATTTTTTTGCATTTTCAGTTTTTCCTTTTCTTAGTTCAGCCTCAATTCTACCTAGCACATTGATAGCTTGTTCTGGAAGTCTTAATTTGCGATCTCGATCTGCTTCTAGTCTCTTTAATTTTTGTATTTTCTTTTCATCAGTATTTATTATGCCGTCAATAACCTCATCATTTACTCTTTCCAATTCTTTTTCGGCTTTTTCTTTGATAGATTTTGCTTCTTGTTGCCAGAATTTTTTCTCATCACCACAAAATATTTCTGGAATAAGACCTATTTCATGATGAACCCTAGCTTCATACTGACTTCGTCCTTCTGGCTGTTCTTTTATTGTTGAAATTTCTTCTTCAGGTATTGAACCATTTTCTCTTTTTAGCATAAATTTTAAATTAATTATTTTATTCTAAAATTATTTTCGATGATGGCATTTTTTGTGAATTTCGCGCAAGCCTTTGTCTGTAACGTGAGTATAAACTTGAGTGGTTGTAATATTGGAATGACCAAGCATGGCTTGGACTGAACGGATATCTGCGTCATTACGTAATAAATCAGTCGCGAAGCTGTGCCTAAGAGTATGCGGAGTTACATTTTTGGTTATGCCTGCTAGTAAAGCATATTTTTTAACAATTCTTTGAATACTTCTCGGTGTCAATCGTCCGGAATTAAGATCAGCAATTTCTTTTTCGCTATTTTTGCTGGCTTGCTTTGGATGATTGATAAATAATGGTTTTAAATTATCTTTGCGTTGTTTTAAATAACTTGATAACCATGATTTTGCTTCAGTTGATAAAAAAACAACTCTTGGTTTGTCGCCTTTACCACGAACTGTGAATTCATCATGAAGCAAACTAATACTTTCTCTATTTAAACTCACTAATTCGCTGACACGCAAGCCTGTAGAAAATAAGGTTTCTAAAATTGTGCGATCTCTTAAGCCATTTAGATTATGAATGTTTGGCTGGCTAAGAAGTTTTTCTAATTCATTTGGCTCTAAAAATTCAATTGTTCTTTCTGGAATTTTTGGTAGCTCTAATTTTTCAGCTGCCATTGTTTTAATATCTCGTTTGGCTAGGTATTTCAAAAATGAACGCATCGCAATAATATAATAACTTTGAGTTACTGATTTCAAAGCTTTGCCATTGAGATCGCGATAACGATTAAGATAGAGACGATATTTTCTGATTAAATCTGGACTGACTTGAGAAATATTGGTGACTTTTGACCAAGCTAAAAAAACGCGAAGATAATGATCGTAATTTCTGATTGTTAATTGTGATCTATTTTTTTCTATTTCGCAGTATTCGAGAAATTCGGTGATGAGTGTGTCGAAGCTGGACATAGTGTTAATTTTAGAAAACAGGAAACAGAAAACAGTTACGCCGTAGTTAACTATTTTCTGTTTCCTAACTTCAGTATAGCAATTTTTTGAGCAAAACAAAAACAGGCTTTTTTTCAGCCTGTTTAAAATGTTTTTAATTTTTTAATGCATTTTTATCTGCAATTACAAATTTTATTTTTTCAATTGTTTGAAAATAAAATATCGGAGCAAAGGTGCGATTTCCACTTAATTTTTCAGAAAGATTTAAGTCAAATTGTTTTGAATCATTAAGAGGATCAATTGCAATTGATTTTGGCTTTTTGACAAGATAATTTCTGACTTTAAATTTAATTTTGTGTGTGCTTGTATTTTGATAAATGCGGTATGGTCCTCGCCAATTATTATTTCGATCCTTGACAAATAAACGGAGATTTTTTTCTTTTAAACTATTTTGGGTTAATTTTCTTTTTGAATAATGGATCGAAATTTTCAGTTTAACTCTTTTGTCAAGATCTTTAGCATAAGCTTTTTCGACAGTGCCAAGATTTGATAATAATTTTACATAACCTCGATAGCTATTTTTTTTATTAAAATCGCCAAGAAATTTTTTCTTGTTTTGAGTTAATTTAAAATAATATTTTTTGATGACGCTTCTTTTTGGAAGCTTGTAAAATGAAATTTCAATATTCTTCTGCTGATTGTGATAAATTTGATATAATTCGACATTGCTTAAATACAAATCTGCAATTGAAAAGACTGGTACTGGACGATCAATAACGATTGGCTTAGCATCTGGAGCTGGCGGATTAATTATATCTATTGGATCATCGATTTTGATCGGAATAGCAATTAAATATTTTTCGGTTTTTACTTCCTCTTGATTTCCAGCTCTATCAATTGAAAAGAAATTGAGGTTAGTTGATTCTGAAACAACGATTGGATTCGTATATTCTTGCGATGAAATAGTTGGAATTGTGCCATCAATAGTATAATATGTTTTTGCTTCTTCGTTTGGAGTTAGAACAACTTTTTGGGATACATCATAAATTCCGCCTTTTGGCATAGCAATTGTTTCTGGTGCTGTTGAATCATACCATCCAGCGAGAAAATCTGTTTTTGACGGTTCTTTTGGCGATGCATATCCACCGGCATAAAGTTTGTCTTGATAAGCAATTAGAGATTGAACATTTGCGTTCATTCCATTTTCAAGACCAATCCACTCAGTACCATTCCATTTTGCAATGTGGCTTCCATTCAAAGTAAATGTTCCTCCCATATAAAGCTCATTATCAAAGACCAATAATGTATTAACTTGTCCATCTATCTTTCCTCCAAACACAGTCCAGGCTGATCCATTGTATTTTGCAATTTTTGCTCCATCTGTCAGCGGAAATCCACCGCCAACATATAATTCGTTGTTAAAAACTGCTGAGGCAAATGGATATTTGTAATTGCCATAACCAACGCTAACCCATGTTCCTCCATTCCATTTTGCAACACTTTTGGAAAAACCACCGACTGCATAGAATTCATTATTGTATATAGCAAAACTTTCAGGAAAGCTGTCTAAATCTCCTGCTTTACTCCAAGATGCTCCGTTCCATTTTGCAATGTTTGAAATGTTCATTCCATTTACCCTAGTAAAAAAACCTCCAACAAATAATTCATCATTAAAAACACCAATAGAAACTGTTTCATCATTTATTCCTGAATCAAGTGGAATCCATGAAGTACCATTCCATTTCGCAACAAAATCTGATGGATCAAAAGTTCCTGTAGCATAAAGTTCATTTCGATAAATTGCTAATTTTTGCACACCCGAATTTTGTGATAGTGGTGTCCAAGAAATGCCATTCCATTTCGCAAAATTACAATTTAGGGAAGTCAATTTTCCTCCAATATACAGTTCATCATTAAAAACGATCATATCAGAAACATATCCATCGATACCGCTACCAATTGAATGCCAAGTTTCATTTGCTTTTGCATAATTCAAGAAGCCAAATAAAAAGAAGACTGCTAATGGCATGAAAATTTTAAGGATTTTTTTCATTTATTTTCCTTTCCCGGTAATCAAAGTTGAATGTACCCGGAAATTATTTGCTAATATATTTAAATTCAATTTAAGTATAGCATAAATAAAATTATTAGTAATTATCAATTTTTTATGCAAAACAAAACAGGCTCAAATTGCCTGATTGTATTTTGTTACTTAATATTTTTTTGAATTCTAAAGTATTATGCTATTTTTTTTAAGGTTTCAACGTCTTTTTCGCTAAGTTTCTTTGGAGCTTTAGCAATTTTTTTTCTTTTTTCTTTAAAATTTATTATATCAGCATTTTCTGACTTATAATAAATGAATGGTTTTATCGCTAAACGGTCGTCTGATGTTTGAGAAAAACTTAAATAAATTTTTGGTGAAAATTCATTTTTTTCTGCTTCAGCAAAATGATCTTTTTCGTGCTCAACAATTTCATCTACAACTTTATCAGAAAAATTAAATTTTTTTAACAAAATTTCTTTGAGCAATTCAAAATCTGCTATTTCAATTGCGCCTTTTGGCAATGGAATATCTTTGGTTAATTCTCCTTTGAAATATTTGTCTAATTCTGCTGTTACATCTTCAAAATAATCTTCTATTTCTTTTTGATCTGGCAAATTTTCGAGAATTTTATCAATTTCAGCAAAAGTCGCTTCTTTTATCACTTCTTGGCTTGGCTCTTGTTCCATATGATTATTTTTAAAAATAAATATGAATTTTTTTTAGTATAACATTTTCTTGGACAAAATAAAACAGACTGGATGAGCCTGAATTTATTTCTTAATTTTTCTTTGCCTTATTCTATTTTTTAGATATCTATCAACAGATTCTTTCGAAGTTAACCAATTTCTGTCTTCTTTGTAAGCTTCTAATTTTCCTGTTCTGGCAAGAAGATTTAAATATTTGGCAGAAAAAGGTGTTTGCATAGATATTTTTGCTAATGTTAAAAATTTTTCTTGTTTTTCTTTAGCAGGAGTTAAAGTTTTTAGATAAATATCCAATGAACGTTCAACTGCTTGATATATGAATTGAATCAAGGGTTTATAATTTCTCTTATCAGCTGACTCAAGAACATCATAATATTTTTTCCGATCATTTTTTAAAATAACTACTAACGGATAACCAGCTTGCATTAGCAAAAGATTCATTGCTAAACGCGCAGTTCTGCCATTACCATCAAAAAAAGGATGAATATAAACTAATTTATGATGCAACAAAGTTGCTAGTTCTATGATATTAACTTTATTTTTTTGTGATCTTAGCCAGCTAATTAATTCATGCATTTTTTTAGGAATTGCTAGAGCGTTTGGCGGATTATGTTTTGAGCCAGCAATAATAACATTTGAATTTCTGTATCTTCCTGCCCATTCTCGATCAATTTCTTGAGTAATAATTTGATGCAAATTTTTTATTAAAACTTCTGAAATTGTTTGTCTTTTATTTTTAGCAATTAAATCATAAAGATATTCTAAAGCTATTTGATGGTCTTTTGCTTCTAAATGGTCTTTTAATGGCTTGCCTTTTACAGTTATTCCCTCATTGATGACTAAATAGGTTTCTTTCAGTGTCAAAGAATTACCTTCTATGGCATTTGAGTTGTAAGTCATTTCTATCTGAAATCTCTCTTTTAATTTCAGGACTGCTGTTTTTGGCAATGGCCGTAATTTGTTTAGTCTGGAAAGTTTTTCTTTAATTCTTTTTGTGATAATGGGTGATATATATTGCATAAGCTTAAATTTTGTTAATATGGTATAGCTCTATAATTTAAGTATACCATATTAAGAATTATTGTCAATACATTTTTTGGCAAAATAAAACAGGCTGGATGGGCCTGAGTTTAATTTATAAATATTTTTTTATTGCTTCTTTCATCTCTATTACTGTTTTATCATCTTGCTCTACTTCTGTCCAAATTGGATCAGAGCCATAGTTTTTATCTTTGAAAATTTTGTTGCCAAATTTTTTGTCTTTAGAATATCTTGGCAGACCATGAAAATGAAGTTGATGACAGCCATTGCCCAATTGCCAATAATTAAATCTTTGAGGCTTAAAGATCTTGTTTTTTGAAAGCGCATTTTCAATTTCTTTGCAGACTTTTTTGAATTCTAATAATTCTTTGTCTTTGAGTTCAGATATTTTTTCGACTCCTTTTCTTTTGCAGAAAATAATATAATTGCCAAAAGTATGTTGATGATAGCTTACTTCTGCTATCCAATATTTATATTCTTTTAAAATACCTTTGGAATATTTATTTTTTGGATCATAAAATCTTTTGAACATAAAAGTTTATTTTAGATTTTTTTTACAATGAAATAAAACATGTGTGCATTATCGTAACCTTTTGGTTCTTTGTGCCAGGATTCGATAATCTCGAAACCATGTTTTTTCAATAAATCTTTTATTTCATTTTCAGAATAATATGAATAAAATTTTTTTATGCCTTTATATCTTTCATCTGCCTCAAATTTTTCTCCGGTTCCCTCTTTTAAATTAAAATGGAAAAAACCATTATGTTTTAAAATCTTATAAATCTGGTTAAATGCTTGATCAATATCTTTTTTACTAATATGAACTATTGTAGCATTACACCAGATTCCATCAAAAAATTTATCTGCAAAATCTAAATCTAATATATCCATTACAAAAAATTTTGCTTTTTTGACTCTGCTTTTGGCTCTTTCAATCATTTTTTCTGATAAATCTACGCCATAACAATCAAAACCAAGATCGACAAATGTTTGGGTATCGCGCCCATATCCACAGCCAAGATCAAGAATTTTCGCTTTTTTTGGTAAAAGTTTAACAAATTTTTTCAGCCAAGCTGAATCTTGTAATCCTTGAGTCTTTTTTATGTATTCATCAATATTCTTGTTGTAAAAATCAATTGTTTCTTTTTTATAATTTTTCATAGACATATTATTCCTCATTATTAATCTTACGATTTATTTTATTATATTACTTTAAAATTATTTGAGAATATTTATTTTTTGGGTCATAAAATCTTTTAAACATAATGTTTTGTTATTCAGTCTTTTTGACACAAACCTTCAACATCTAAAGAACATTATTGAGACAAAAATTAGCTAAAAGAAATAAAGTATGATCCATCATTTTTGTTTTGATGTAAATCACATCCTTGAGTTTTTATTTTTTTTAAATTAAACGGAAATTTATATCTGTTTACGTAGTCCTTTATAAAAGTTTTTTTATCAGGATTATAAATTATTATATGTTCTAACTGATAGTCTGGAAGATTTTTTTTATTAATAATTCTAACATTAAAATATAATATTCTATTTCCGAAATTAATGGGCTTCAAAATACCAATTTTTTCTTTCGACTGTAAGATTTTATCGCCCTTATTCCCGCTTATTAAAAACGAACTAAGATATCTATCTTCTTTATGAATATGTGTAAGACCATTTTTTTCATTTACCCAAAAAAAATCAATCATGAAATTTTTATCTTCATATTCTTTGAGAAAAAAATAAACACATTTTGACTTATTATATTTTGAAAAAACAGGATATTCTGAGATTCTTTTCGGTATATAAGAAAATATTGGATTTAGATATTCAAAATTATAATGTGAATTTTTGAATAAAGGTGGAAATTTTATTTCATTGAAATGAAAAACCTTTTTGCCTTCTTCGTGAAAAGATATGTATTTTTTATTATCTCTAAATATCAGATAAATATCTTTTTTTGTTTTTTTTAATTGAATTTTAAAAATATTACGGTCTATTCCATTTTTTGTCTTTATTAACATTCTAATTGTGTCTATATTTGATCCTTTATTTTCCATAATTTTTATCAAAAACGGCTAACCCCAAATGAGATTAGCCGTTGAATGTTATTTCTTATTATTCTCGTTGATCAGTCCTAGATTTGTTCTGCCTTCACTGTCTATTTCAAGTACTTTGACTTTGACAGTTTGACCAAGCTTGACGATATCCTCTACTTTATTAACGCGATAAGGCGCTAATTTTGAAATATGGATAAGACCATCACTGCCTGGAAATAGCTCGACAAAGGCACCGAAGTTCATGATTCTAACTACCTTGCCAACAAAGATCTCACCGACTTTGATTTCTCTTGTTAGATCTTTGACCCAAGCAAGAGCTTTTTCTGCCTTGGCTTTGTCATTTGAAGTAATGAATACTGTTCCATCATCTTCGATGTCAATTTCAGCTGATGTTTCTTCAATGATCTTATTAATCATCTTTCCGCCTGGTCCTATTACATCTCTGATCTTTTCTGGATTAATATGAATAGTATAAATTCTTGGAGCGTACTTAGATAAATCTTTACGAGGCTGTGCAATAATCTTGTTCATCACGTCCAAAATTTGTATTCGGGCTGTTTTTGCTTGATTCAAAGTGTCTAAAACCATTGAATCTGTTAAGCCTAAAGTCTTTGTATCTAATTGAATAGCTGTAATGCCATTTTTTGTACCAGCAATTTTGAAATCCATTCCGCCTTCTGAATCTTCAAGATCTTGCAAATCTGTAAGAATTTTATAATTATTATCATCAGTTGAAGCCATGCCCATAGCAATGCCAGCAACTTGTTCTTTGATTGGAACACCAGCATCCATTAAAGATAATGAAGAACCGCAAACAGATGCCATTGAGCTTGAGCCATTTGAAGAATAAACTTCAGAAACTAATCTCATTGTGTATGGAAAATCTTCTTCTTTTGGCAATAATGGCTCTAAAGCTTTTTCTGCTAACATGCCATGACCGATATCGCGACGGGACGGACCGCGAAGTGGTGAAGTCTCGCCAACTGAGAAAGGCAAGAAATTGTAATGATGCATATATCTCTTCTTGTATTCTTCTTCTGCATCTTCAATAATTTGTTTATCTGAAGGTGCTCCCAAAGTTGTGATTGTCAAAACTTGTGTACCGCCTCTTTTGAAATAGCCAGTACCATGAACTCTTGGCAACATTGAAACTTTGCCTTCTAATTTTCGAACTTCGTCCATTTTACGATTGCCAACTCTTTTATCGTTATTTAAAATATTGTCGCGAACGAAAATTTCAGAAAATCTGTGGCATTCAGCATTAATTAAGCCTTTGCAATCTTCGCCAAATTTTTCTGACAATTCACAAGCAACTGTATCACATAATGCATAAACTTCATGTTTTCGAACTCTAGTTGGGCCTTCATATAGAATTTTACTTAAGCGATCCATCATTGCACTTTTGACGCCATCTTCTAAACCAGCTGGAATTTCTGGAACTGGAACTTCATTCTTTTTCTTGCCAACTTCTTTTTGAACTTTTTCTAAAAATTCAATAATTGAAACAATGTTTTTCTTAGCAAATTCTATTGCTTTGAACATATCTTGCTCTTCAACTTCATGTCCTTGAGCTTCAATCATTAATGTTTTTTCTTTTGAAGCTGAAACAATCAAATCTAAATCTGATTTTTCACGTGTAGCAAATGTTGGATTTAAAACTAATTCGCCATTGACTCTGCCAATTCGAACTGCACCGATAATTTTGTTAAATGGAATGTCTGAAATAGCTAAAGCAGCAGATGCGCCAACTAAACCAACAATATCAGCATCATTTTCGCCATCAACTGATAGAACTTCAATAATTACTTGAATATCATTAACAATGTGTTGAGGAAATAATGGTCTAATTGAACGATCAATAATTCTAGCTTTGATAATTGATTCATCTGAAGGCTTGCCTTCGCGTTTGATAAATCTTGAACCTTTAATTTTTCCACCAGCATATAGTTTTTCTTCGTAATCAACCATTAATGGAAAATAATTTACATCTGGTCGAACTGAACCCGAGATAACGCATGTAGCCAAAATAGCAGTTTCACCATATTGGACTAAAACTGCACCATTAGCTTGCTGTGCTAGCTCACCTGTCTTGATCGACAATTTTCGGTCGCCAAGAATCATTTCAAATTCTTTTGGACCTGTACTTTTCTTGAACAAATTTAGCATTTGTTTTTAATTCTTTCTCTTTGACGTTCAAATTACAGACTGTCTTAAAAATCTAGTCTGACTATTTGAACATCAATTTAAGAAAAAATTTTGATTAATTAATATAAATTTCGTTAAATAAATTCTGCGTCTTCTGCGTCAGATTCTGCGTATTTCTGCATTCAAGACTTTAACGCAGAATAACGCAGAAATGAACGCAGAAAACGCAGAAACTTTTGGTGCTTTATTCCATATCTTCATCAATTTCTGCATCTTGATTTTCGGCGATTTTGCTGATTTCTTCACTTCTTTTCTTTTCTGCTTCTGTTTCTTCTTTGATTTTTTTAAGTTTTAACTTCTTAATGATTGTTTGATAACGTTTTTCATCTTCTTTAGATAAATAAGTCATCAATTTTCTTCTTTGGTGAACTTTGCCTAATAAACCTCTTCTTGAAGAATTATCTTTGCGATGAGTCTTTAAATGTTCTGTTAATTCTTCGATCTCTGCGCTTAAAATTGCAATTTGTACTTCTGGTGAACCTGTGTCACCTTTGTGAGTTGCATACTTCTTCATTAAAGAAGTCTTTTTTTTCTTGCTCAACATAATTTTATGACCTTTCGCTATCTTTAAAAATGTTTTGCGTAAACCACGTCTAATTATTTAATCCATGTTTGCACGGATTCGTGCGGATAACATGCGGATTATCCTGATGGATTACGCTGAACGAAGTTTAAATTAAACGAAATTCGCGACTATTTTAGCACTAGCAAAAGCTTTGGCCAAAATAGCGTATTAATTATTGTAAACTAAACTAATATAGTTTTTACTATATTTTATATTTTAATTATACCAAATGAATTTAATTTTGGCAAGACTATTTGGATTGACATTTTATGTTAATTATGTAATATTTTATTGTTCCTCTCAACAACGAGAGGCAAGGAGGCAGAATGAAACCTATGCATGGTGACGTCCTTTCGGTAGTACACATCAAATCTTTTGCTTTGAAAATCCAAATGTTCCCAGAACTCGAACGACAAGCTCGCGTGTTTGGTCCATACGGACTTGGTGTAGTTCGAGGACGTTTTCGCATGAAAACTGATTTTACGTCAGCTATCAGTTTCCGCAATTCGGAAGATGGCTCATTGCAGTTGGAAACTTTTGTGATTGGTATTGGCGCAACAAGATATTATACTCCTTTGCTTGACATGTTCTGCAAAAACAAGGGAAGCTTGGATGCAATTTTTGTTTGGAATGATGGTTATACGATCGAAAAGGTCGTAATTACTGATGGCGTGATGACTGAAACAAATCTTCTTGAAGGTTACGCTCATTGATATAAACTAGTTTTACTAGTTTTTTTATTTAAAAAAATTAATTGGCTTCACAAAAACTAAATTTATGCTATATTAAAATGTTTAAGTGTTCTTTCAAACCTCGAACAAGGAAAGGAGGGGACGGATGAAAAAGGAAGAAAAAAGACATCTAGTAAGGTGGTGCAATGTTGATACGGTAGTAGTTTTGACAAGCGATGGCAAGAGGCACACATTCTATCCTATTTCAATTGAAAAATTTCATTTGGTTCAAGGTGGTGATCTCTGGGTTTGTAGCAAGACATCTTTTGTCAAAGATGATAGAGCGACATTTGTAAAAATATTTGGCTTTGATGAAAATGTTACTTCAGAAGAGAATCAAACATGTACACATGAGATAATGATTCCAAATTCGAATAGTCCAGGACGAACAGTGATGATTAGATGGAGCGGTCCAGCAAAAAATTCTAATGAAGTAATTACTGGTTTTGTTCTCTAAAGATTGTTCTATCCTGTAAGGTTCTAACGAGCCTTTTTTTATTTATATTTAAAATTTGCGAGGAAAGTTTTTGTAAGATATAATTAAAACAATTAACCGTTAACAATTAACTATTAACTTTTTTAAAATTTGTTAAATGTTAATTGTAAAATGTTAATTGTAAAAATGTGTCAAAACGTCGAAAACAATATCTTCAAAATCAAAAAAGAAACAAGAAACTAATAATTATAATTGCAATTTTGCTTGTTCTTATTTTTGGTTTGGGAATGATTTTTGCGATGTATTCCAATAATATTGCTAAGAAGAGTATGGAATCTTTTGTGCCGAATGACTTGATTTCATTTGCAATAGTAGATATTAATAAAGATTCTAAACAAAATGTAAAATTAACAGAAATTGCCAAAAGAATGGGCAATGACAAAACTTTTAGCGATTATTTGCAAAGCTTGGTACTTGCTGGAATAACGCCAGATGATTTAAAAATTGATGAAAATACTTTTTATGGTTGGCTTGGCAAAAAAATTGCTGTTGGCAATATTCGAGTGACAAATGATCGATTTTCTAAAATTTTTCTAGTTGAAATTAAAAATCGAGATTTACTAAATAATTTTTTGAATATTTTTGATGATAATCTTGAGAAAAAAGGCTATGTAGTTGCCAAGGAAGACTTTAGAGGAAATGAAATTACAAATATTACCAGAAAAAATAACCTTACTTATGCCATTTATGATAATTATTTATTAGTTTCTGAATTTCCTGATGGTTTGAAAAAAATGATTGATACAAAATTAGGCAATGGCAAAGCTTTGGCTTACGACGGAAAATATAAAAAAGCGAAGAATAAATTAAATAATCAAGATGGAGTAGTTTTTGTTTATGGAGATGTGCTGGAATTAATGAAAGTCTTTTTGAAGTCTAATTTGAAGCTAGATGATGATATTATGGGAAAATTGAAAGAAATTGGCGGAAAATATTATGCTGGTGCAAAGTTTTCAGCTTCAGATGATAAAATTCTGGCAAAGATCTATATGCCAGAATTATATAAAATAAGCGACAATAAAAAAATAAAACCTAAATTTGCGGATTTTGTTTCGGAAAGTACTGCATTCTATATGGAAGGCGCAAGTTTAAAACCAACGTTAACAAGTTTTGTAGCTGGCAATTCGCCAGATCCAAATGCAGAATTTGCTTTAATATCTAGAGGCGTAGAGCTTGACTATGGAATTGATCTGAATGAATTTTTAGATTTGCTGAGCGGACAATATGGCATATATTTAGCTCCTGATTTTACTAATGAAAAAATAAGAGTGGCTTTGATGATTGATATTAAAGGCAAAGATAATGCTCAAGAAAAATTTAATAAGGTAGAAGGATCTTTAGCAAAGTTGATTAAAAAATATTTAAATGATGATAAGGATGCAAATTTTATTACTAGAAAAAACAAAGATATTACATACAAAATAATGAATTTGCCGAAAAAAGCATTTGATCTTGGGTATTTTGTAAAGGATGATAAACTTGTGATTTTCAGTAGCGAAAAGATCTTGGATAATTTTCAATCTGATGATAAATTGAATAGCGACGCTGATTTTAAGGAACTAGCAAATTCCAAAACTGAACAATTGATTTTTATTTCGATTGATGATTTGTTAAAATTATCTTCAAATTTTGGAGGAGATAAAAATACTGCAAGCTTAGCACAATCATTAGGAGCAATAAGAATTACCAAAAACCGCAAATGGTCAGGTAATTTTATTGATGCAGAGATAACCGTTAAATAGTAACTAGTAATCAGTAACTAGTAACTAAACGACTAGTTAAAAGTTACTTATTACTTATTACTAGTTACTTCACGTATGGATATAATCAAAAAAAAGGAACAAGTTTTTATTTCTCCAGTACAAGAAATAAGCGGCAAAAAGAAAAAGCCTATTTGGCTGAAAGTGGTTTTAGTGTTGCTTGGAATTTTGGTATTGGCTGGCATTTTAGCTTTGGCTGGCTTTTTTGTTTATGATTATTTTAAAGCGAAAAATCTGGATCCATTAGTAAAACTTGTACCGAATGAAGTTTCTTTTTATGCTTATACTAATAGAATGAATATCGGCAATGAGACTTTGAAGAATACTGATTTACTATTAGCGTCAAAAAGTGCAAAAAATATTTTACCGACCAATCTTGAGGTTGCTTTAGGTTCGGAAAGCGCATATGCCCTATTAAGGGATGCTCATATTTTTATTTTCAAGGATGCGAATTTAGAATTATTTAAAAATAATGTAATTAACAATGCAAACACGAGTTTTTTTGATTACAGTAATGTAAAAATCTATGAAGTAAAGCTTGCTAACCAAAATCCATTTAGCTATTTAGTGATAAATAATATTTTAGTCATTTCTGATAACGATGATGCTTTGAGAAAAGTAGTTGATGCAAATGTTGATCAAGCTAAGAGCTTGAGAAATGATAAATATTTTAATGAAGTGAATAAAAAAGTTTTGTCTGATTCTTTTATGTATGCTTTTTCTAAAAAGACTAATGATCTGCTTGCTTTACTCCCAAATTTTAGCGCTTTAAATTCAATTGATAAATTTATTTTTGATAATAATTATTTCTTTTTAACTGCAAAGGAGGAAAATTCGGATATTAATTTAAAAATTTATTCTGATTTAAATTTGAATAAGCAATTGTCTTTGAAAGAGCCATTTAAATTCTTGCCAAATAAAACAACTATGGCTTATTCAGGAAATAATTTGCAGAATACTTATCAAGATTTGAAAAAAGATGCTAATTCAAATGTTAATTTCTTAGAATTTTTGGATGGCTTTGAAGATCAAATTAAAAATAATTACGGAATAAGCTTTGAGAATGATTTACTCCCATTATTTGATAATAATTTTGAATTCATTGTTTTGCCTGGCAAAAAAGATCAAACTTCTTGGAGCGTGATTTCGGAAGTTGATAATGAAGCAAAATTAAGCGATAAAATGGGACAAGTAGAGACAGGATTGATAAAATATTTTGCGAGGCAAAAGCCTAGAGAGAAAAAAGTTGAATTAGCTGATGGATCAGAAGGAATTGAATTATTGCCTGATGTTTCCAAATTCAAATTTGTTAATGCTGATTTTGAAAATTTTAAATTAAGAACTTTAATTGAAAAAGAAAATAAAAAAGATTTGGACAGTTTTGCCTATTCTTTTTATGATAATAAATTGATTTTAGCTAGCTCTTCAGATGCGCTTAAAGAAATTTTAAAATCATTCCAAAATCAAAATTCAGAAATAAATGCTGATGTAAAAGCTAATAATGGCTTATTGTATTTGAATTCATTGGATTTTTTGAATAATTTTGGAATTAGCTTGAAAGGAGATTTGACTCTTGGGTTTGAAGATGGAAATACGATTAATGGATTGATACGATTATATTGAATTTTCTGTTTTACGTTTTAAAATGTTTAATAAAATTTAATATCCGTAATATCCAAAGCGTGTTGATATTACGGATATTTTGATATTCGGATATTACTAATTTAATAACCACGTACTTTTTAAAAAGATAATTTCCGAATATCTAAAACGTCGGTGATATTGATATTTGAATATCGGCGTGTTAATATAATTTAACGAAAAATGATATAATTTCCGAATATTTTAAAGTATTGTTCTTTGCCAACAAGGAGGAGGAAGAAAGATGGATGAGGCGCACGCGAACGCAAAAACAGGTTTGAAAAAAATTGAGATTCCAAATTGTTTGAGTGAAATTGCTGATAAATATCGTATTGCTCAAATTATCGCTGATGCTTCTTACTGGAAACGTTTGAAGAATTCGCAAATTTCTTTCTCTGTGCTGTTTCTTTGTATTACTTCAATACCACTATTGCCTATTTTATTTATTCAAAAATCTCTTTTGACTATTTGCCTAATGATTGCGTTTTATGTTGCATTTATTGCTTTCCTTGTATATAAATATCGTTCATTAAATCGTAAGCATCTTGAAGCAGTAGAAACAGTCAATAATGAAAAAGCAAAGCAATGCGCAAAATTTGTTTTTTTGGCTGAATCCTATAATGATATCATTGATCGTGCAGAAAACTTATATAAGTTGCTAAGATTTGATATTGATAAATCAAGGCTTAGTTCAATGATGAGAATTTATGATGTTTTAAATGAAGTTCACATGATACTTCACCACGAAAATATTGGAGGAATCGAGTTTTTTTACATTGATGATTTATATAGATCAATAAAAGATGATTTGGATATATTTGGACTTGATAATGTAATAATTGCATAATATTTTGTACATTTTGTAAGCAGATTTTTCTGCTTTTTTTATTGCTTAAAAATTAGGATTATGTTAGTTTGATTTATGCACTTTTTTTCGCCGCAGAAAAAGCGGCAGAGGAGGCGAAATGCCAGATGAAAGGTTTTTGAAATTAGCAGAACAATTTGGAAAAGACGTCGCGATTGCAATTTTCATTGACATCTTGACTCCTGAAGAGATGGCTACGCTTAAAGTTACTGATATCTTGGAAGCATACGAGTATGCTGATTCAGAAACAAGGGGAAAGATTGCTCTTTATATTAGGCAACATTTTGTTTTTTCAGATGCCTTGATTGTTTTTGAAAAAGGAAGCATCGGACTTCGTAGAAGCGCTGAAGAAGTCATTTGTGCAAGAGGAACTTTTGAAGATTTGAGGCGAGCATTTGTAGGCATGAGTGTGCACGAATTAAAAGATAGAAATAATAGTTTGTATGAACTTAAGAAATTCCTTCAAGCAAGATTGATTAAATTAGCTGGAATTGGAACAGATGCAGGTGTGAATGCTGGCAAAGAATTATCTTTTGATGATATGCTATTTGCATATATTACATTTAAATCTCATACAGTCTTAAAACACTTGCCTCATACTTGTACAACAATTTTGGAGGCAAAAAATGTATTGAATATAACAAAAAATGCGCTTAATGAATGTCGTGTTTTGAAAGAGATGGGTGAGAAAGAGGACTCTCTTTCTGAAGTTGTACAAATTCATGAAGAAGCATTTCAAAAGTTGCGACAGCTGGCATTTGCACAATCATAGCAGATTTATTTCTGCTTTTTTTATTTTTGGCTTGATTAAAATATTTTGTTTTGATATTATTATCTATGCTCTTTTTTACCCCAAGCAAGGAGGAAGGGACGATGTGGAAAGACCGAGAAAAGATGAAGCTAGCTTTGGGACAATTAAAAGCTATGGTTGGTGAACGTATTGCAATAGCTGCTTTCTTTAATGAACTGACAGATGATGAAATTCTAGTTCTTGGATCATCGCTCCTAATCGAGGTATGGAATCATCTTGATTTTACTCAAAAAGACAGAATGGAAAAGTTGTTGAAAATATCTTGTACTTTTGCTGAAGCAGTAAGGATTTACCGTCAGGAAATTGGAATATATCATGTGAAGGCTGAAATGACAGTTTTGGAAAGAATAGCACAAGAAATTATGGAAGAAAAAGGTACTTTTGCTGATTGGAAAGCATTGTTTGATGAAGTAGAAAAAGAATTGGAAGCGAAAGGTCATGACTCGACCGAGGTTGAGTGCGAAGGTTCGCTCGAACAATTGCGTGGATTCGAATTTTTAATTGCAGGAAGACTTGAGAAATATGCAGCTAACTTGGTTGAAAAGGAAGAAGTGTTGACTTTCGAACAGAGTCAGGCAGTCTATTACAGAGCTTGTGCAGTTGGTGATCAGATTGAAATATTGTGTCATATGGTTGAGTCATGCAAAACTATTGAGCAAGCAAAATGGATTCATGAACAAGCTCAATCTTGTCTGGAAGTTCCAGCTGTAAAAGTAACAGAAGGTCACGATGGCGAAAATGAAACATCAATGTTTAGCTGCGCAGAGTATGCAAAAAGTATGTCATTGAAGAAAATGCAGGAACTTGCCTTAGCTCAAAGTACCTTGTAAGCAGATTTATTTCTGCTTTTTTTATTTTGGCTAAAATAATATTTATTTTTGATTAAAATTGCATTATACTCAAATATCGCTCTTTAAATTTATTGTAAAGTAAAAAATCCCAGAAACAGGAGGAGAAGAAAGTGGCAATAATAATCGTAATGATTTTGACTTTTGTGTTCAGCTTTTTTTTATCTCTTCTTGAATCTTCATGGCTAAAAATGGTTACTGCTGACATTGTGAAATATGAAATGGAACATAAGCAAACGAAAACAACTGCGCTGATGAAAAAGATTCTAAAAAATCAGCCAATTGTTGTTAGTTTTATTCTCTTGATGATATATTCTGTTTTGTATTTTGGACCATTGACTATTGGCAGGTTGGCAGCAAAAACTGATGGACCGTTGCTTGAAATATCGCTCTTTGTCTATCCATTATTCATGTTTTATCTTGGTGAGATTGTACCAAAGATTTTTGGCATTAAGTTTTCATTTCAATCCTGCAAGTATAGCGCTCACATTCTTTTTGTGTTAATGATTGTTTTTTATCCGATTACTTGGCTGATCAAATGGACAACAAAGATAATGGGCGGATATGAGGAGGTAGTTGATGAAAAAGATGTGATTGCATTAGCAAGACTTGCATGCGAACAAAAAGCGTTGTCACGTGAAGAAGCGGCAATTTTGGAACGCTATTTGGCAGTCAATAATTTGCATGCCAAAGATTTGATGGTGCCGATAAAAGATTGTTCTAAAGTAAAATCAACAACTTCGAGAGCAGATTTGCTTGGAGCTGTAAAAAGAGATCGGCCGATTCTAATTGTTGACGATCAAAATCCAAAGATTGTGATTGGCTTTATTTCTCCTGATGATTTGCTGGAATTTGTTTTGAGAATAAACAAGGAAACTCTTGTTTTACGAGGATTAGTAAGCGCAACAATTGAAATTCCAAATAATATGCTGATTGGCGAAGCGTATGCTTTATTAAAAAATAATCCAGTTGGACGAGTAATTGATAAATCAGAAAAAACTCTTGGCATTATTACTTTGCATGACATTGTCGTAAAGTTCCTTCAAACCCAAGATGACTTGGAGTAAGCAGAATTTGTTCTGCTTTTTATTTTCGTGAAAAATGTCTAATAACGATTTACAAAATTATATGTTTATTTTTTTATTCATGAAAATATTGGAAATTGGAAATTAGATATTATCGTGTTAAAATAGGTTTAACATTTTTAGTTTTAATTTCTAATATTCAATTTCTAATATTCTACTAATGAAAAATCAAAAAATATACGTCTGTCTAGATATTGAAGTGACAGATCTTTTGCCAAGTCTTGGCGAGATTATTGAAATTGCAGCGATTAAATTTGAAGGAGATAAAGTAATTGATGAATTTCAGACTTTTGTTAATCCAAAAACAGAAATTCCAAAAATAATTAAAGCTGTAACTGGAATAACTGATGAAATGGTAAAGGATGCGCCATTGCTTCATCAAATTCAAGATAATTTAATTAAATTTATTGGCGATTTGCCGATCATTGGCCATAATATTTCATTTGATTTGGGATATTTAAAAGCAAAAGGTGTTGATTTGCCAAATAAATCTTATGATACTTGGAAATTAGCGACTATTCTGTTGCCATCGTTAGGCTCGCATAGCTTGGAATCATTAGTTTCTTTTTTAAAAATGAAAAATGTACAGAGCCATCGAGCGATGGGCGATGTTTTGGCGACACGCGAACTGTTTTCGTTTTTGATCGCTAAAATTGATGAACTGGATATTCGTATATTGGAAGATATTCGGAAATTGCTGACTAGACATGAATGGTCATTAAGTGAATTGTTCATAAATCATAAAAAAGTCAAAAATCTAAAATCTAAAATAATTAATCAAAAATTAAAAATAACTACGCAAACGACAAACGACGTTATTCCAGAATTTGATTTGAGGCAGATTGAAAAAATGTTTGCTGATCAAGGAAAATTGAGCAAAGTGTTTAAGAATTTTGAATTTCGGCCGAATCAAATCGAAATGATGAAAAAAGTGAGTGAAACTTTTTTGGGCGATAAACATTTGGTTTGTGAAGCAGGTCCTGGCGTTGGCAAATCACTCGCCTATTTATTACCAGCTGTTTATTTTGCCAAAGCAAACAATGAAAAAGTAGTAATTTCGACATACACGCTGAATTTGCAAGATCAATTATTGTTTAAGGATATCCCAATTGTTCGAGAATCAGTAAATTTTAATTTCAAAGCTAAAAAATTAGTTGGCAGAGAAAATTATTTGTGCTTGCGTCGATTCCTTGAATTAAAAAGTAAAAAAAACTTAAGCGAAGACGAATTAACTGTTTTAGTTAAAATATTATTATGGATGCCAGAAACTCCTGATGGCATTTTGAATGAATTGTCATTAAGCTTTCAGGAAGAATGGGTCAAAAAGAGCTTGGTTTGCAGTTCTAATTTTTGTTTGAAAAGAAAATGCCCAAATCAAAAGAAATGTTTTTATTATAAAGCAAAAGAAGAAGCAAAATCTGCTGATATTGTGATTATTAATCATGCTTTATTAGCTGTAAGTTCTGATGATGAGAATTATCTGGATTATAAACATTTGATTATTGATGAAGCGCATCATCTGGAAGATAGTATGACCTCGCAACTAACGAAATTTGTGTCAAATGAAAAAATTGATGAATTTTTGAAAAATATTAAATCAATTTTGAATAAAATTGGTAAAAAAGAAAAATCTGAGGTAACAGACAAGATTTTTCATAATTTGGAAAAATTAACCAATCAAACTGATCTATTTTTTGGCATTTTGAATATTTTTATTAAGAATAATGCTTTTCAAGATTTTTATAATGGCAGACTAAAATTATTGCTGACTGACAGAGTTCGAAATTATGGTGAATGGTGGAAAGTAACTGGCTCAATAAACAATTTAGTTTTGCAATTTGAAGTGCTTGAAAAAAGTCTAACTGAACTTTTGGATCATTTAAAGGTAAATTATTCAACAGATGACAAAAATTGGCAAGAAATTATTTATGATCTTGATGGCTTAATTATGGAGAATCGCGAAACTAAGGATTTGTTGAAGGAAATTATTGTTAACCCATTAGAAAATGGCATCTATTGGCTGACTTTCAGAGAAGAAAAGATTAATTTGTTTTCAGCACCTTTAAATATTGATGGTTATTTGAAAGATAATTTGTTTGATAAGAAAGAAACAGTCATCTTGGCATCAGCAACGCTAACAACTGATCAAGGTTTTGATTATTTTGCAAAAAAGCTTGGATTAGATGAAACTTTTGATAAAATTCAAATCCCCTCTCATTATGATTTTGAAAAACAAGCAACTGTTATTTTACCAACTGATTTTCCGTTGCCAAATCATAATGATTTTAATAATAAAACTTGCGAAGTGTTGATTGATATTGGAAAAAAATTAAAAGGAAAGACTTTGGTTCTTTTTACTTCTTATTCGGCAATCAGAAGTGTTTATAAAAAATTGGCATTTGAATTGAGACAAGAAGGAGTAAAAGTTTTGGCTCAAGGCGTGACTGGCGGAAAAATGAAATTATTAAATGCTTTTAAAAGTGATAAAAATACAATATTGCTAGGCACTTCTTCTTTTTGGGAAGGAGTGGATATTCCTGGTGAAAATTTGTCATGCCTGGTAATTACTAAAATTCCATTTGAAGTGCCAAGCGAGCCAATTTTTGAGGCAAGATCAAGTCAATATCAAAATAAGTTTATGCAATATTCTATTCCACGCGCTATTTTGACTTTTAAACAAGGATTTGGCAGATTAATAAGGTCAAAAACTGACAAAGGCGTAGTTGTGATGCTTGATTTGAGACTTGAAAATACTGACTATGGCATGAAGTTTTTACAAGCTTTGCCTAAAGTAGGTGTTTCTCACCATGAAATTAAGGAAATTGGTACAGAAGTTGAGAAATTTTTGGAAAAACATTGACATTTTTTAGATTTTAGTATACGTTATTAAATACTTCGGGTGGGCGAGAAAAAGGAGGAGAAAGAAATGAAACGCGTGGCAACATTGGAATGCAAGGCTTTTTATGGTTCGCCAGAACAAGTTTTCTTGAACCTTGGTCGCGAAAGATCAACTTTGATCATCAATACGGAAGAAAATGGAGAAGAAACTCTTCTTGGAGCTGTTGTTTCTGTATGCGATTTGAGGCTATTGCTGGCAGTACAGCAACTTGCCGATGTGCTTTGTAAAATCGTCAGGATCCGTTTCAACAAAGATACTCATCATGCTGTGATTGATCTTTCCGATGAACGTAGCCTTGACTACCAATTCTTTGAATTCAGTGATTTTGCATCTCTTCTTCGTTTTCTGACTTTGTTAAACTCCCAAGAATTCATCAATGAAGAAGAAACTGTTGTTGAACTGACATTAGTCCGTAAAGATTTCAAGTACAGTACTTTGTAAATCCAGTTATCTGGATTTTTTTATTACTTAAATTGTTCCTAACCTGTGGATAAGTTGTAGATATGCTGTTTAAAACTATAAAAGTTATAAACATTGCCTGTGTATAACTTTTGTGTTCGCTGTTGATAACTTGTGGATTGGCTTTGTTAAGCTTTCATTTTTATTTATAATAAGGTTTGAATGAAACGTTATTTTATGCTATAATATATGTAGAAACAAAAACAAAAACGTTTTTTCACAATTTGAGCTAGTCAGAATCAAATTAGGCTTTCTGCGATTTTTTGTAGTTACTGATGTAGAGTCTGCTCTTTGACGCGTTGCAGAGTAGAAATACTTATAAACATAGAAAAAAGCTAAAATGATTTTAAGACTCGCCAAAAGAACATTTTTCTTTTGCTATCCTGAGTGGAAAAATATATTTCGTGAGATGAATTATGACATTTCCCTATTCAACTACCCGTGCTTATCTGCAATGGCCTAGCCATTTGATCTGCATAGGGCCACAAAAAAGTAGAAAACGAGATATCTTATAAAAATTTATTTTTCTGCGACCGTACAGGGCGAGCAGAATGCCAGTTACTAGTGACTAGTTACTAGTAACTCGATATTCTGCTCTCTCTGTCCGTTAAGGGTGCTGATACACCCGCAAAATCGCACTTTATACTCCAGAACAAGTGGAGTCAAAAAACCAAAAACAAAAATTTAGGCCAAGATCCAAAATAGATCAAAAGCCAGAAGGACGGTGAGAGAACAGACACATTGAAGAACTATCAGGCTTCTTGTGCACCTTGTATGGGTTATATCGCTAAATCCTGCCCTTATTCTACGTGATCATTCACAAGTAGGAGAAAGGCGGTAAGATATAGCTCCCACGGGTGCCAGAGCGCCATTAAATATTTTTAACGGGCGCCCTCTGGCGCCCGTTTTTTTTGTAAAGAAAGCATTTTTTTCAAGCCCGCAGGCGTAGAAAAAACATGCTTAATTTACAATCCCGCACCAAATGCCGTTAAAGTAACGAAAAACATTTTCTTTCTAAAATACATTTAATCTGTGATATAACTATTTTTTCTAGTTGCATTTGGTGTGGGATAGGAACTTTAATCAACGATTTAACAATTTAACAAATGAACAATTGAGCAATTTCGCCTAGATTTTTATTTAATTTTATGCTAGAATTAAGTTACTAGACATTTAAAAATAAAATTTATGCAAGACAACAATATAAAAGACAAATTAGAAAAAGAAAAACAACAACTTCAAAAGAGCTTGGGCGATGTTGCGACAAAAGATCCAAAAGCCAAAGATGATTATGATCCAAAATTCAAAAATTTTGGCGATCCAATCTTTGATAATACAGCTGAAGCTGCTGAAGTCTCTCTTTATGATAGCAATTTGTCTGTTGAAGGAAACTTAGAACAAAAATTAAAAGACGTAGATAATGCTTTAGATAGGATTAAAAAAGGCACTTTTGGTAAATGCGAGAATTGCAATAAAATGATCGATAAAGCAAGATTAGAAGCAAATCCAACTGCGACTTATTGCATAGAGTGCGCAAAAAAATAATACGAATTTACGAATAATTTTTCGTTACAGTAAAATTATTTGCAAATGTTACGAATATGCGAATTTTGTTTATCGACGATTTGCATATTCGTAAATTTGCATAAATTCGTATATTTGTATTATATTCATGAAAAACAAAACAAAAATTATATATTTGATTTTAATTGGTTTAATTCTTATTTTTATTGACCAATTATTTAAATTTATTGTTGTAAACTATCTTCCTCAAGATGGTTTTTTTGTTTTGAATAATAATTTTGGAATTGCTTCTTTTCAGAATCTTGGCGTTGCTTTTGGCTTGCCGATGCCAAAAGTGATTATGTATATCGTAATTTTCTTAATATTATATTTTTTATTGCAAAAATTTCAGCAAGAATTAAAAAAGATGAATTTTATTGTTTTATTTTCATTGATGCTAGTCATTGCTGGAGCTTTTTCAAATTTAATTGATAGAGTTTTTAGAGGTTTTGTGGTTGATTATATTCACCTATTTAATTTAAGCGTGTTAAACTTGGCTGATTTATACATAATTAGCGGAATTATTATTATGATTGTGCTGGAATTTAAGAAAGCTAGAAAATAAAAAAAACTCAGATAACTGAGTCTATGGTTCGATCAATTCGCGAATTTTTAATTTGGCCTTTTCTACCCTATGCTGGTATTCCGAAACATAATCCAATCTCACAAAATGCCCTTCTTCAACTTCTGCAAATCCATAACATCCCAGATTGCTGAATAGGGCTACAATCAGAGAAGCTTCAAAACCAGAGGGATCCATTACGAATTCACATTTTCTGCCCTCTCGATCACAAAGTTCTGATCCATTTGTTTCAAGGCTTTTTCTGAAGATAACTTTACCATCTTGAATGAAATGGATTTCAATGACTTCTTTCAATGATTTTGAATCGAAACGTGTTTCAAAGAGCTTCATGTTGTCATCCTCCTTTTCTTCCTGTTGCAGATAACCAAAAAAAGTATATCATTAAATATGTATCTTGTCAATCGCTGTGAATTTAGAAATCAGAAAATAGAAAACAGTAATAACGAATTTCTGTTTTCTGTTTCCTCTTTTCTAATTTAGTTATTTAGTTATTTTTAATTTATAATTCGAAAATTATGCCTGGGAGGGTCATAAGCGCATCAGTAATTGGCTTGGATAGTTTTTTAATCCAAGTTGAAGCTGATATTTTTCAAAATAGTGTTTTGCCAGCTTTTGATGTTGTTGGATTACCTGATAAAACTGTCCAAGAATCAAGAGCAAGAGTTCGATCAGCAATAAAAAATAGCGGATTTTTGTTTCCGCCTAAACGTGTAACTGTAAATATGGCGCCGGCTGACCTTAAGAAAGAAGGGCCGGCTTTTGATTTGGCAATTGCTCTTGCAATCCTCAAGGCTAACGGCGAGATTGAATTTGATGAAAAGGACAAGATTTTTATTGGTGAATTATCTCTTGAAGGAGAATTAAGACATGTTAATGGCATTATTTCTGTTGCTTCGATGGTAAAAGAAAAGGGCTTAAAGCAATTGTATTTGCCTTTTTGCGATTTGGCTGAAGCAAGCTTAATTCCGGATATTGAAATTTATCCTGTTAAGTCTTTAACTCAATTAATTTTGCATTTGAATGGCAGAAGTGTGATTATTCCAACTAGATCGAAAGGTTTAACTAATCTTTCCGATGAAAATATTATTTCTAAGTTTGATATGGCTTATATCAAAGGTCAAGAACATGCGAAAAGAGCTCTTGAAATTGCAGCATCAGGATCGCATAATATGCTAATGTCTGGACCTCCAGGATCTGGAAAAACATTATTAGCTAGAACATTGCCAACTATTTTACCAAAAATGACAGTTACTGAAGCTCTTGAAGTCACAAAAATCTATTCTATTGCTGGTCATTTGAGTGATAATGATTCACTTGTTAAAATAAGGCCTTTTCGAAGTCCGCATCATACTGCTTCAGGTGTGAGCTTAGTTGGCGGAGGTGCCTATCCTAGACCTGGCGAGATAAGTTTGGCACATCGCGGAGTATTATTTCTTGATGAATTACCTGAATTTGATCGAAAAATATTGGATAATTTAAGACAGCCGCTTGAAGATAACATAATCCAAATTTCACGTGCTCAACAAACATTAACTTTTCCTGCTAAATTCACATTAGTTGCATCAATGAATCCTTGTCCTTGCGGATATTATATGAGCAATGATAAAGAATGTTCTTGCACGCCTGTCGAAGTGTCTCGCTATCAAAAAAGGATTTCTGGTCCATTGATGGATCGAATTGATCTTCATATAGATGTGCCAAAAGTAAAATATGAAAATTTAGTTGATGAGCAATTAGCGGAAAAATCAGCTGATGTTCAAAAACGAGTACAAAAGGCTCGTGAAATTCAAGTGAAACGATTTAAAAATATGCCGATAACTTCTAATTCAGAAATGGGCCATTCAGAGATGCGTAATTTCTGCAAAATTGATTCTGTGTCGCAAGAATTATTGCATAACGCTGTTAATACCTTGCATCTTTCTGCACGTGCCTACAACCGAATTTTGAAGGTTTCGCGAACTATTGCTGATCTTGAAAATTGCGAAAACATTGAAGCTAAACATATTGCGGAAGCACTACAATACAGGCCAAAAGAGTCGTAGTTTATACCTGGCTTTAGCCAGGGTTCGTGCAACTTTAGTTGCAGTAGTTTAAAGAATTGAATATTGAATAATAAATATTTTTAATTTTATTAAGGGCAAAACAATGTTTTGTCCTTTTTTTTGGTAAAAAAAGACTAACAAAAGTTAGTCATGGATCGTTCGAATGTTCTCCCATTCTCTTACGTCTTTTAGAAATTTTTCGCGAGGATCATTTGGAATACGGCCTTCACATTCAAAAATACAGTTTGCAATTGCAAAAAAATCATGCAAGGAAATGTGGCATTTGCCAATACTAATTGCAAAAAACATTGGCAAATCAAATTCTGCTTTCCTTACAGATGATTGGGGCATTTCGACTATTTGCTTTTTTCTACCTCTGCTTAAGCAAATGTTCGCTGTTTCAATGATAACAATTCTTAAAAAATGACGAAAATTATCAAGGAAATAATTAGAGGTAGCAATACATATATCCTGAGAGTGAAGATTAGTCATCTCTAAAGACAAAAGGTAATTACGAAGTACTGGAATCATTCTTGCTTGCAGACATAATGTTTGAAGCATTGCTTGCCATAAAATTAGGAAATCAGATAGAGCAATTGTAATGCTTGAGCTGGAGATTGCTTTATCTTCAAAATAATCAAGAACTATGGAAGGCTGATCTTTTAAATCGATTATAGCTATCGTATTTTTTGGTGAGCTGCCAACATTTAAAATGAGATGCATCTTTGTTCCCTCCTTGTTTTGAGTGAGCTGTCTTAAGATTAGTACCAGAATATGCGAAAGTCAAGAATCAAAAAAAAATTTTGCCGAAAAAAAATTGCCGATTATGGCAATTCAGGGTGCAAATTTGCAAGCTCATTTAGACATTCCAATACTGCTCTCAAAATATTTCGATCAGTACCTGAAAAAAATCCTTGCTGACCAAAAGCTTTGCGCGCTTCTCCAAATGATATGAAATTCAGATTCACAAAAGGCCAATATATTTCGATACAAACAGCTGTTTCTGGATGTAAAATTACGCAAACATCGAATATGGTGTGCCTTATGTAAGCTTTGCACAATTTCGTCCTTACTGTTTTGGAGGCATGGGTGTTCCCAAGAATCCTTACTCTGTTTGAGATTCTGCCTCTGCCCATGACTTCCTCCTGTTCCCTAGTTGCCATCAAGACAAACTAGGGTGCGTGCTTTCTAGCTCATCAATACATTCCATAACAGCAAGAAATATTCTAGGATTATTCTCATCTAGATTATGAATTAGAAAAGATTTTGCTTCTGCAAAGCTTTTGAATGTCAGAACAATCAAAGGCCAAGAGATTCTGATGAAGCTCACTCTTTCTGGAAATATTTCAACAGTAATTGTAAATCTGGTCCTGTCTTTGTCAGTTGGCAGAATTTGAACAGAAGCTTCTCGAGTTGCTTTTGTATTTTCCATTCCTATCTCCTTCAGCCAAGAATTCGCAAAGTAATACAGATTGAAAAAAGAACAAACACACAAATTACCAGCAGCCTTAAAGCGCGCCTTGATTTCTTCAAAGCCTTTTTCCTGTTCCTCACTTTTCCTCCTGGCTTGGGTTTCGATTTCACTAGAATAACAATTATTTTTAATCTTGTCAAAGGAAAATCTTGACATTATTTATAATTATGCTATTTTGGAGGCAGTGTAGAGAACCAGCAAGGAGGGAAAGGAATGAGCGACAGAACTGTTTTGTTGAAGAATGGAAATGTGATCAGCGAAGACTTGTTGCGAGCGTACAATTCACTTCTGAGGATTTTGTTCATGCACAATGCAATTGCTCTGCGCGACTTTGTTCTATACTGTCGCGATCCTGAGCGCCAGATGCATCCTGCGAATATCAAGCTGATGGTAAATCTAGGAATCATGAAACCTGATCATACGCCATATCCTGTTTTCAAGGATTATGTTCTTTGTACTGTTATCGGTGACGGCATCGAAATGGAGATCATTGATCCTCGAGTAATCACAAGCTAAATTGCACATTCTTTTTTTAACTTCGGTAACGGAGTTTTTTTATGCTTAAAATCGCCATTTTTTGCCTTATTTAAGGTAAAATAGGCGTATTTCTGCCAATTATTTCAGAAATAGCCTTGACACAACTTGCTCATCTGCTAGTATATTATGTTCTGATTCACGTATGTTGTACGTGATTTTTTTTGCCTCGCCCGCCGAAGCTCCTGAGTGAAATGAAGGAGCGTAGGTGGGCCGATTTAAGCTCATTTTACCCTAAAAAGCACGCTTTGCGCTTAGAAATATTGGCTTAGAAAAGCCATATTATTGAGCATAAAGCATGCGAAATGCCTTAAAAACACCTGTTTTTGGGGCATGATGCTGCTTTCAATCACTTGAAAAAATACTTAACTTTAATCTCTGCTGTTGCCTTTTTGACAATGGCACTATTCCCAACTATATCAAATGCTAAAATTGACAATACTAAATTGTCTAAAGCTACGATGTTGGAAAATAGATTGAACAAAAAAGTTGAATTTAATGCGCAATATGGCATTAATAAAGAAAAAATTGAAATGAAAAAAGAAGCTAAAAAAGCTAAATTAGCTAAAGCTAAAGAGAATGCTGAGAAAGCTAAAAAAGAATTAGAATTAGCTAAAACACCTGATACTACTGGCTTTGATAATGTATACAAAGCTGCTGGTGAAAAATATGGTGTTCCATGGCAAATTCTATCTGGTGTTCATTTAATTGAAACACATAGATCTGGTGATACTTTCGTTGCATCTTACGCTGGTGCGCAAGGTCCAATGCAGTTCATTCCATCAACTTGGGCTATGTATGGTGTTGATGGTGATGGTGATGGAGTTGCCAATATTGGTGACTCTGATGATGCCATCTATTCAGCTGCTAATTATTTAGCTGCTTCTGGTGCAAGCAATGGCGATATTTATAGCGCTATCTATGCTTATAACCACGCAGACTGGTATGTAAACCAAGTTTTGGATAATGCTAGAGCTGTTGGTTATAATGCCTAAGGATAACCTTTAACTGTTAACATTTAACTGTTAACAAAAGACGGATTTACTTCCGTCTTTTTGTTTGCCTAATTGCTAAATGGTTAAATCGTTAAATTGTTACGGCCTTTCGACGTAACTGTCAACTGTTAACTTATAACTGATAACTTCGCATAAAAAAAGACCAAAAATGGTCTAGAAACGAAGGGTACAACGCAGAATGTGAAGATGGTGCGGACGACGCTTTGCTTCACGCTCGTGATAGGCAATCACTTGCGGGCGAATCAACTTAGTGTCAAAGCCTTGAATTCTCTTTGAAATCAAGGCATCAAGCAAAAGGTGCACAGCTTGGCTTCTATTCTGAGGGTAACATGCAGCAATGCGCATCATGCCAATCAGCTGGAACTTATTGCGAAGAACAGGATAAGTATAAGACATCGTTGCAACTCTTCTGATCAAACCACGATCCAAACCTCTTTTTTCCTGAAGAAATGACTGTACTGCGGAAACGTTCAATTGCTTTTTTGATCCCTTCACTTTTCCCTCCTGGTTTGAGCACTGAGTAAATTATAACGATTTATTAGTATTGGTCAAGGGGTTTTGTCAAATATACCTGCTAGAATAGCCTAAAATGTTAATATTTGGGCTTAAGATGCATATTATGCTAAAATTGGTATAATAGTGCTATTTGACATAAATCAGTGTCTGTGGGCTAATTTTGCAATAAAAAAACTGACATAATGTCAGTAAAAAGTGCGAATTATGGGGTAGTCAGATTGTCGATGATTTCATCATAGATCTGCTGAGCCTCGCTACGGTTGACTCTGATTTGGCAGTCATGCTTGCCATTCTTGTCTTGTGCTTCGAGGAAAAGACAACCATTTTTCTCATAGAGACCAAAGCAATACGGCTCGAAACCTCGTTGGCTTTGACAAGTGAAATGGAGTTGAAAACCAGTGTTTGTGATCACAGGTATGACATTTCTGTGCTCGAATGAATCCAAATCAATTGTCGAGCAATCAATCATTGTCGAGAACTTGAAGATGCGACGCAGATACAACTTCCAAAGATTTGAATGAGACATGACTTCTGCATAGAGCTCATAAGCTTTACGGTGATTTTGTCGATAAGTCATCGGCTCGCCGTAATTACCACATGCTTGTCCTTCAGGTCGTTCTTCGATTTCCAAATCAAGTTCATTATCGTGGGTGTGCATGCCAGCTTCATACCGAGTTTTCCCGATAGCGAATTTGAAGTAAAATCCTGTGCTATAATCAGTTTCGAAGAATTCGCTCTCGATATCTTCATCTCTGACTTGGCTCAGATCGACCTTCTTCAGGTTTTCATACGTTGTGCAAGAGAACAATCTGACCAAATGTGCCTTCCAGCGCATCGCTTCCTCCTCTGTATTGTCTGTTCGCGGAGCCAGATGTCGAGCTTTTTAGTTTAGCACATGTTGATAAAAATGTCAACAGAACAAAATAAAATTTAAATCTATGATTATAATTTTAGGCAAAAAAAATCACGCATTGCGTGATAAAAAGTGCTTTAGAATAGTAGCTGAATTTCGGCAGAGACTTCAAAAAAATCTTCATCAGAGAGTTCGTCCATCATATCTAAGGCAAGATAAAACTCGCTTAGCACAATGATTTCTGGTGAATGAAATTTAGTCAGGCTTCTTCCATGCCCGATCCTATCGTAAATAGCAGAAGAGTAAAAACCGATCATTCTTTTATATTCCGGGTATTGTTCAATAAAACATTGGTAATCAATCTGATTCTCAACGTGTTTCTTAGTCGGTTTAAAACCATCTTTTGTAAGCTCTGACAAGACTTCATCAAACTTTCGTTTCTTGCATTCAGGATCTTTGTTTTCAATCAAATATTTGTCATGATCAAGATTTCTTGCACCTTCATGAGCAATGTATAGCCCAATCTGGTGATCCAATACGATCAATACTTGCAAAAGAAGCATGATTTGCGATCTTGCCAAATCTATCATTTCACCGTCATAGTTGATTGCAAGTGCGGTATATTGCCAGTTAATTTCCATCAAGCCTGTCAAAATAGCGTCTGTATATGATCCATCAATTCCCAATACCCACAGCCTCAAAAATTCAATTTTTTCTACTGGATCGCTGACTTCTGCAAGCTCTTCAAAACTGCAATCGATATCAGTTCTGATATTGCTATCAACGGCATCCTGCAATGCAATCTTTGCTTCCTGCAAATTACAAGGATAAACTTGAGCAATAGCATTACTTGAGAGAATCAAAGACAAAAAGATGATCAATGCGCTCTGCCTCATTTCCTTTCCCTCCAATTGGCCGTTTTTATACGGCCTGTGTGAAAGTGCGATTTATTAAATTAGCATATATTTTTGATATTGTCAATTATTTTGATGTAACGACAGGGCTCTGCTTTGTAGTTACGCTTGACAAATATTATATATAGTCTTATTCTTATTAGTGCTCTTTGCCCAAAAGCGGAGGGAGAAAGATGAAAGCATCAGCAAAATGCTTTCTTATTGGAAATAAGATGATTCTCTTGACTGGACATGCAATTGATCAGTCTATAAAAAGAACGGGTTGTGATGCAGATGCTTTGATTGCAATAATCACAAAAGCCTATCTTGCAAACACTTATTATGTTCCAACTACTAAGCCAAAGCAATGGAAAGACATAGACCAGATGTGGGTTTCTATTGATGGACCAAAAGGCAAGGGCTTTGCTATTCTAGTAAATACAACACTAGATAGAAAATTTGATGAAGTCTATGACTGGAAAGTAACGACTGTTTGTGATTCTAATACCTTTACCCAGAGTGACAGAAACGAGCGCCTGACACATTCGCCTTTTGCGAGACTTGCACAAATAAAAGAAAAATCTTGACCCTTGCTGGTGATTTTCTAAGAAACAATAATTCACCCATTATTAAAAATCGCACATTGTAGAGCCTATTTTGAGGCTTTTTTTATTTAACAATTAACATTTAACACTTAACATTTTACAAAACAAAACCCCGGAAAATCCGGGGCTTTTTTGACTTAACTTTTATTTGACAAGCATTGCATTCTTTTCGGCAATTATGAATTTTAGTTTTTCAAGAGTTTGGAATTCTAGAGTCTGGACATAGAAGGCTGGAGAGAAAGATCTGTTAGATAGGCTTGAGATACTAGCTGTATTTGCTGGGAATGCATGCGCTATTTCTGATTTTAGTCTGTAATTTCTGATCTTGAATTTTAGGACATTGGTTTTTGTGTTCTGGTAAACTGTGAAAGGACCTTGCCATGCGCCATCGCGATTTTTGATGAATAGTCTTAGGTTTTTTTCATTAAGATTCAATTTGTTTAACTTTTTCTGTGAATACCTGATGGCAACTTTGAATTTAATGTGCTTGTCAATATTCTTGTACAAATCTTTTTTGACTGTGCCAATATTTGAAGTTAATATAGTGTATCCTGGATAGCTCTTTTTCTTGTTGAAATTTGAATCATAGGCTGTCTTGTTTCTAACCATCTTGATATATAGATCATGAATTACTTTTTGTCTTGGCAATCTGTAGAAGAAAAGTTCAAGATTTGATGTTGGACTGTAATATGTGCGACCTAAGATAACATTTCTCAGATAAATTTTTTCGTCAAATGGAATTACTGTTGTTCCTGAATTAAATTCGCTTTTGCCAGAATTATCAACGAATGTATTTGTGATAATATAATTTTCAGTTTTTACAACTTCTTTATTTCCAGCTGCATCAATTGAAAAGAATTTTAGAGATGTGTTCTGTGAAATTACGATTGGAGCTGAGTAAGATAAAGATTGTGTAGTTGGAATTGTGCCATCTGTTGTATAATATGTTGCTGAAACTCCAGTATTAGTGTCAACTGCCTTAAGAGTTACTGTCTGTGTTGATGAGTATGTTCCGCTAGCTGGTGTTGCTGTAGTTACTGGACTTTGTGTGTCTATAACGTAAATTTCTGTTTTTACTGATTCTGTATTGCCAGCAGTATCTTTAGAAAAGAATCTTAGAGCTGTTGTTTTTGAAATTGCAATAGGAGAAGAATAAACTGATGATGATGTGGTTGGAGTTGTGCTGTCAGTTGTGTAATATGTTTTGGCAATTCCAGAATTTGTATCAACTGCTTTTAATGTAACATTCTGAATTGAATTGTATGTTCCACTAGCTGGTGTTGCTGTTGTTGTTGGAGCTAATGAATCTATTACGTAGACTTTTGTTTTCACTGTTTCAAGATTGCCTGCTTTATCTTTAGAAAAGAATTTCAAGGTTGTATTTTCGGAAATTGCGATTGGGCCTGAATAAACTGTTGACGATGTCGTTGGAGTTGAATCATCAGTTGTGTAATATGTGGCTAAAACGCCTGTATTGTCATCAGTTGCTGTTAAAGTTACTGTTTTTGCTTCCGTATATGTTCCACTTTCTAGAGAAGCTGTTGTAATAGGAGCTGTCTTGTCAATAACATAAATTTCTGTTTTTACATTTTCGGTATTTCCAACTGCATCTTTAGAAAAGAATTTAAGAGTAGTATTTTGAGAAATTGTTATTTTCGATGAATAAACTGATGATGAAGCAGTCGGTGTTGAGCCGTCTATTGTATAATATGTTGCGCTAACTCCAGTATTTGTATCAATTGCAGTCAAAGTAACTGCTTGATTTGATGTGTATGTTCCGCCAATAGGTGATGCAGTTGTTGTTGGAGCTAATTTATCAATAGCGTAAACTACTGTTTTTACTGCTTCAACATTTCCAGCTTTGTCTTTAGAAAAAAACTTCAATGATGTATTACTTGTAAGACTGATTGGGCTTGAATAAACTAAAGAAGATGTAGTTGGAGTTTTGCCATCTAGTGTATAATATGTTGCGCTTACACCTGAATTGTCATCAGTCGCTGTTAAAGTAACAGTTTGGTCTGTTGCATAATTTCCACCAACTGGTGATGCTGTTGTTGTTGGAGCAACTGTATCAATTACGTAAACTGCTGTTTTTACTGTTTCAGTATTTCCAACATTGTCTTTAGAGAAGAATTTAAGAGTAGCATTTTGAGAAATTGTGATTGGTGAAGAATAAACTGATGATGATGTAGTTGGTGTTGAGCCGTCTGTTGTGTAATATGTTGCTGAAACTCCAGTATTTGTATCAACAGCTTTTAAAGTGATAGCTTGAGCTGTTTTGTATGTTCCGGCAACCGGTGATGCAGTTGTTGTTGGAGCAATTGTATCTATAATATAAATTTCTGTTTTTACTGTTTCAATATTTCCGACAACATCTTTAGAAAAGAATTTCAAAATTGTATTGGCTGAAAGATTGATTTGAGTTGTATAAACTGCTGAAGATGTAGTTGGAGTTGAACCATCTTTTGTGTAATATGTTGTTGCTGGTTCATCAGTTGTCAAAGTAATTAACTTTGCAGTATTGTATGTTCCACTTGTTGGAGAAGCTTTTGTTACTGGAGCGATATAATCGATGTACCATGAAGCAATATTATTAGTAATAATGCCATCAGCTGTTGTGAAAGATCCTCCTGCATATAATTCATCATTATATACTGCTAAAGCATAAACTATTGAATTCAATCCAGAAACGCCAACTTTGTTCCAAGCTGTTTTATTCCATCTAGCAATATGATTGGTGACGACACTGTCTGCTGAACCGAAGAATCCTCCAGCATATAATTCATTATTGTAAACTGTTAAAGCATAAACTGCTTCATCCATTCCTGATGTGCCAACTTTACTCCACTCTGTACCATTCCATTTTGCAATATAATTAGCATTAATTAAATCTGCAGTAAGAAAAGATCCGCCAGCATATAATTCATTATCGTATACTGCTAAGGCATAAACATCATCTGATGTACCTGTAGCGCCAACTTTGCTCCAAGTCGTTCCATTCCATTTTGCAATTCCTGTTGTTCCAAAAGCACCTGTAAAAAGTCCACCAGCATATAATTCATTATTGTAAACTGCTAAAGCTTCAACCCAAATACTTGAAACCTCGCCTGAACTTACTTTACTCCATCTGACACCATTCCATTTTGCAATACCGTCAACTGCGATTCCATCAACAGTATTGAAAATTCCACCAGCATATAATTCATTATTGTAAACTGTCAAAGAAGAGACAATAGAAACAGGTCTTCCACTCATACCAGAAGTACCAACACTGCTCCAAGTGCTACCATTCCATTTTGCAATTTTGATTGCAGGATTACCATCAGCTGTAGTAAAATCTCCACCGGCATATAATTCGTTGTTGTAAACTGCTAGAGAACTGATTGTAGCATTCATACCTTCTGTGCCAACTTTGCTCCAGCTTGTACCATTCCATTTTGCAATTTGATTGCTGACAATACCGTCAGCTGAACTGAAAAATCCACCAGCATATAATTCATTATTATATACTGCTAATGCGCTAACTTGATCATCCATACCTGAAACGCCTACTTTTCCCCATGTTGAGCTATCTTTTGCTAGCGCTTGGCTTCCTAGCAAACAGAATGATCCCAACACAAAAAGCATCAAGACAATGCTTTTCATGAATTGTTTTTTCATTTTGTTTTTATTACATCTATTAATGAATTTAATATAACATATTTTTTGACAAACAAAAACTCAAGAAAAACCTAAAAAGCTGTTGATATCTTTTGTCAAGGCTTTTTGATATAACTTTTACAAAGTTGTTTGAAACAAAACAAAAACCCCGGAAAATCCGGGGCTTTGTTGATATCTTCAAGTGAGAGATGTTGCAATACAACGTCTCTACCGGTTTAATAGATGTAACCTAGAATAACACCATTGCTGTTTGAGACTGTTCTGGTTGATTCAATGCCTAATCCCATATAGTTCATTTCGCTAATAGTGACTGAGTCACCATTAACTGCTTCTACATAGGTAACATGACCCCACCATGATTCATTTGTAACCATGATAGCGCCAACAGCTGGAATTCTGCCTGTTGCTCTACCTTGAGCTTGGGCATTCCATAACCATTCGCGGGCATTACCATTCCATGTAACATCTCCGCGTCTTTCAGCAACGTACCAAGTACATTGTCCCCAAGGAAAGTTGTTTGCAACTCTACCTTGAATATGTACAACTGGAGATTGGTAAACGTCTTGTGGTGTATCGTATGTATCGTTTGTTTCGTTGTAATTTGCAATTAAGACTTCTTGTTCTTCTGGAGTTGGAATAGGTCTTTCCTTGATAGAACGTTTTCCATCAGGAATAATTAAGATTTGACCTTCTTTAATGCTGTCTGCTTTAGCTAATTTATTGAATTTAATAATTTTTTCAAGATCAGCTTCAGAATCAGCAGCAATTTGATCCAAAGTGTCGCCTGCTTCTACTTTTTTTGTAGTACCAGGAACAGGAAGGATATTTAATTCCATACCAGGTTTGATTACATCATCAGCATACAAATCGTTTTCTACTAATATAGTAGCTGGATCAACAGCAAAATTGTATGCAATACTTGTGATTGTATCACCATCTTTTACGAAATATTTGAAAGGTTCGTTTCTTTTTTCAGATTCTGGTTTAGTTTTGATTGTTTTAACTGAACTATTTTTAACTAATGTATCGCTATTGAACATTGGCAAGCTTTTTGTAGCTTTAGCTAATGTTGCAATTGAAGTTGCACCAACAGCATTTTTGCTTGTGTTCATTGCTCCACCTGTTGGTGAAGCAGAAGCGATTGAGATAATAGATAAATAATTTGTCTTAGCTGGTTTTTTGTTGGCATTCTTAACAATCTCGTATTTTTTAGATTCTGGAAATGCTAAGTTAGCTAAGATGCTACTGTCTTTAACTGTTACTGTTTCTTCTTTTGCTAACACATTAAATGTGGCAACAGTAATAGCAATAATAATGACAGCAGCGTGTAGGTAATATTTGCTATATTTTTTAGCAACGTTTTTTAAAGGTTCTAATATTTTTAGATGTTTTTGAATTTTTTCTTTTGTTTTTGTAATGTAGTTGTAAATCTTGTTCAGCCCAGTTTTAATTTTGGGTATTAGATGAACAAAGATTTGTTTTGTCCTAGTAATAGGCTTATAATGTTCCTTGGAAATTGATTGGTGACCAGTTCAAGTGATGACAGAATGGCAATCGATATCCAGTCAATTTTGGTCATCCAGCTTTAAAGAAAGCTAGATTAGATAAGTTAATTTTAGGGACTAAAAAACCGAAGATATCATTTAAGTTCGGTCTTAATATATATACTATACTAGCTAAAAAGCATGTCAAGCCTTTTTTTGAAGGATTATTTAGGCTTTTTTAAGGCAAAATAACTAGTTTGTCATAAAAAAGATCTTTTTTTATACACCAGATATTAACTGTTTTTTGTGATTTTGGCTTAAAATAGGCATTATCTTAAATAAGTCTTTTTTCATACTTAATAAGACAGAATTCTACCCTGCCCACGGCAGGGGAGGTGCGTGGCTATTGTAAAACCTTGTTTTGTGCATTGATGACCCCCTGCCCCGCCTTCGTCGAACTTCTGCCTTCGTTAAAAACTGCGGCAGATAAATCGGCGGGCAGGCACGGGCAGGGTAGAAGGTTCTATTTATACGGGTTTTTGTTTGGCGTAAGTGTTATTGATTCTTGGTCATTAGTTAGGCTTTGGATCACGTCTTGATATTGCTCAGTATCGATTTTTAGTCTTTTTTGAGTGATATCGCTTACTACTGGTTCTTGTGGAATAATAAAAGTAACGAAGTAAATCCATGTTCCAAAGATAATAAATAATAGGGATATTATAAAAACACCTAAAATGATCATTTTATTGTTATTGTTTTGAAAATAATCGCTAATATTTTGGCTTTTTTTTGGACTATTTTGTGGCATTTTGGTCTTTTATAAATACTTTAAGATTAAGAGTTGTTGAAAGCTCACTTGTTGTTGGCATAGCTTCGTTTTGAACAACTTGAGTACTAGTTTTTGTTGTAGCAAGCTCTGCAAGTTGGCTGTCTAAGGAAGTTTCATCAGTTAGAGTAGTCGCTTTTTTTAACTCGTTAAGATAGGCAACTAAGTCTTCGAACGAGCCTTGCAATTTAACTTCTACTTCGATGAAATTGTTAGTTGGATTGGCCTGAGTTGGATTTGTGGTAACTGAAGTATTTGTACTCGTGTCTGTATTTGTTGTATCTTCTTTTTCTGTTTTTTTGATTTGAGGAGCATTTGTTTGTTCTAGAATGTTTATTGTTTGCTCGTTATTTGTCTGTTTGGCGATATTTTCGAGATCAACTATAAAATTGACAATATCATCTTTTGTAGTCAAATGGATTGAAAGCTGATCTAAGATTGTATCAATATTCTGTTCTTTGTCTTTGGCTTGCTTAATATCATTTTCTTGGATCTTCAATCCTTCTTGCCTGATTTTTTCTTGATAAATTTTATTGTTGAGATCAAGAATGTTTGAAGTTTGAGGATAGATAATAAGTCCTGTGTATAGTAAAACTATTCCAAGACTGATTCCGATCGTAAGCCATGTTTTTTGCAATTTTTGCATTTTTAGTTTTTGTTATTCTGTTGGCAATGATTATCCCTAATATATTCACGAGATTCTTCATTTGTTAGATTTATTGATATCAATAAATCTAACTCAGAATGACTTGCTAGTCATTTTAAAGCTTTATCGGTTAATTTTCCTGTTATTTTAAAACTAACATTTGTTGGACTGATCAAATTTGAGGATGGTGATTCTATATTTTCGAAGTAACCTGTTTTTTCAAGATTGCTCGTAAATAATATTAATTCGTCTCTTGTTCCTGCATTTCCGGAAATTTCAAAATTTTTGTCTGTCTTATTAAGCTTTATGTCAAATAGTCTAATACCATTTGGAGTTTGATTTGCAATTTCGACAATTGTTTTCGAAAAATTTGTTCGATCGCCTTTAATTGTTTTAATCGTACTTAAATAATAATTAATTTGCCTCATCTTTGATTCAATTTGCTGATTTCCAGTTTGATTTAAAAATTTTTCAATATTTTTTGTTTCAGAAGTTAATGCATCTAGATTACCTGTTTGAACATCCTCAATTGTTATAATAACAAAAGTTAATAATGCAATAATAAAACCAAGTATCACAAAAGAGCCTATTAAAGAAATGTTGTTTTTTTCATAGGAAATATCCTTCTTTTCTTCTGATGATAATAGATTGATTGTGATCATTGTGTTTTGCTGTAACTTGTAATTAGTAATCAGTAACTAGAAACTGACGAAACGAAAGTCTAGTTACTAGTTACTAATTACTATTTACTATACTTCACGATCTCTGCGCCTCTTATTCCAAGACCAATAACTGTTGTTAAGCTAAGCAAGTCTTGATTATTGATTGGCAAGCTTTTTTTGACTGGTAAATTAGTTAGTGGATTCGCTATTGAGATTTTCATTTTTAATTTCAAAGTAAGATGAGGAACTATTCCGGAGATATTGGCTCCTCCACCGCATAAAATTATGTTGTTAATTGGATTTGCGGATTTGAAATGATTTTGGTAATAGCCAATTATTTTAATAATCTGAGTTGCAAGTGAGTCAAACAATGGATAAATTGATTGCAATAACGTTTTTTCTTCATTTGAAAGATCTGGACTGCAACAAGCTGCTTTTTTTGCTTCGGCATTTTCGATATTTATTTTTAAAGCTTTGCTGATATTTTCGGTGAACTTATTACCGCAAACTTCTTGAGTATTTGAAGCGAATGGAACAATTTTTCGATCTTGAACAAAGAAAACTGTTTTTGTGGCACCAATATCAACAATGAGACTCGCCTCTTTTTGATTTTCTGGAATCAAAGCTCTTGCTTCAGCTGCTTCTTCAAGATCTAAAACCTGTGGTTTTAATCTAGCGATCTTCAAAACATTGATATAACTATCAACAATTTTTTTTGGAGCTGCAGCAACTAATATCCTTTGTCTGCTATCTATTGTTTCGATAATTTGCCAATCAAGATATACTGTATCAATTGGCAATGGAATATACTGCTCTGCTTGCCATTTTATTCCTTCGCTTAATTCTTCTTTGCTCATTTGAGGAATTTCTAGTATTCTAACAAAGGTTTTGTTTTCTGGAAGAGAACAAACTACATTTGAAATAAAAATTTTTTTTGGTTTTGCACTATTTGTTGCTTTTTGAATATATGAAGCTAGGAGTTTAGAATCTTTTATTTCACCAGAAACGACTATTCCTTGAGGAATTTTTAAAACATTGTAACCTACGAGTTTATAAAACTTGCCTCCCTTTTTTAATTGGAGAACTTTTATTGAAGCATCGCTGATTTCGATGCCAAAGGCTTGTTTTTTTGGAGTGAAAATTGACATAGTGTTGAAATTCCAAATTCCAAATTACAAACAAAATACAAATGACAAATTACAAAAAATAGCTAAAAGTTTGTGATTTGTGGTTTGTAGTTTGTTTGCCATCGAGATTTGGGATTTGTAAATTTTGTTTTAGTGGATTTCTTTCCAGCTAATTTGTTCATATTCTTCTTTTTGAGGGAAATCTGGCGGAGCTGCATACGTCAGATTATTATCATATAATGTTTCTGTTTGTTTATAACCTGAAATAACTGTATTTTGCGCGTTAACCCATGACCAAGTCCAGATATTATATGATCCGATACTGCCATAAACTTCTATATAGTCCTTTACTACTGTATTTGCCCCATATCTAGAAGCTTGATAATTATAAATAAAAACATGTCCTTTCTGTGCAATCATAGCAGCATCGATTTCTAATCTTTCTGGACTATACAATGGAACTAAAATATCTTTTTGAGCAATAAGGCCTAACGCGTGATTACCATCTTTTTCTAGATAATCAATGTTATTATTTATTATTATACTACGATCCGAGCCAGTTGCCAAAAAATTTGCTGCAGCTAAAGTAATTCTACCTTCGACAGTGCCATCAACCCAGACTTGATCCTCAACAAAGATTATGCCATTCTCAGGAACTGGATATGTAGCTACGTAGGTTTGATTACGGATGTCAATGTATCTCCATTTCCAACCATCACTAAAATCATATCCATATGTAGGTATTGTACTTGTAACTCGATAAAGATCATATGTCGCTGGATTCGTATTAAATTTTATTCGATAACCAAAACTACCTGAGTAACCGATATAATCTCCGTCTGCTGATTGTGCTTTTTCTTTAAGCCCGCCTGCACCGCCAAGATCAACACTTATTGAATTAAAATCAATTGTTGGTACTTGATAAATTGGAGGAAAATGCCATAATTCTTGGATTTTTCCAGTACCCCAGACTCCATCATGTTCAACATAATTGCAACCATGTTCTGGTCCACAGATATATTTTTCTCTTGAGCTTTCGACAACAGAATCGCCTTCTCCATCCATCCGAATACCACCATTTGAATGGACTTTACCTTTTACTTCTTCATCTTCACCAAACCAAACATTGCTATGAGTAAAAAAACTATAATCTGATAATGACCTTTTTCCAAATTTTACCTCTATAGTGCGATGAACGTTTGGATCATCATTTAAATAACCAGTAGATCTAATTGTAACTATTGTAGAACCTAAAATTGGAGGCGTAATTTGTAGATTATAATGACCAATTATACCTCCATAAGGGTCTGTATAATCGTAATCTCCAGATCCAGAATAATCTTCTGGTGAATGAGAAAGTCGCCATTTGTAATAATTTGCTCCAGCTTCGGCAATCTGCAAGGCACGCAAAGAACTTTGTTTTTTGACAGCTGTTTTGTATAAAGTAGCAACAAGTTGTAATAAACCAATTGCGACAATCATAAAAACACTTGTGAAGACAAGGACTACGACTAGGGCTTGGCCTTTTTGATTATGATTGTTACTTTTCATAATTTTAAATTTTCAATGCTAAAATTTTCAAAACTATCTTGTCGCAGTTGTTTAATAATTAGATATTATAAATTTAATAAAAATTAGTAATTAGAAATTAAAAATTTTTCAGAGATTGTCTTTTAAATTCCTCAATCCAACTTCTGTTTCCATTGTTGTAGCAGGAGGAGCACTGTTTGGGTTGGCATCAACGATGACAACGATTTTTATTAATCTAATTTCGCCAACGTTATTTGGATTTATTGCAGCTTGAGTGCCAGTATAATTTTTGTCAAAATAATAAAAAATTGGATTAGCGCCATTTTGAATGTAATGTGCAACTGTTCTAATTTTTTCTTGATTAACAGGATAAGTTACTGGAACACCTTGTGGTTCAATCGTTCCAATTTTTAAATCAGTTCCGTCTAAAAAGTATCGAACTCTTTCAACTTCGTCATCTTGATCAACATTTGAAAAAAAAGTAATTGATTGATTTGCGGCGTTTTGTATTGGATAACTACCACTTGACGATTGTATTGTATCACGAAGATTATCAGCAAGTGAGAGAATTGCTTTTCTTGCTTCATCGCCTGCTTTGATATCAGCGAAACTTTTTTGCTGTGCTTTTAAGGTAACTCTAACAAAGCCATAGAGTGCTCCGGAAATTAATGCCATTATTCCGATAGTAATGACTACTTCAAGAGCTGTTAAGCCTGCTTCTTTTTTAAATATTTTAAACATAAAATTTCTCGAATTTTCACTAATTTTGCACGCCTGCCTGCCAATAGGCAGGAATTTACAAATAGTATGCAAAATATGTAAATCTAACAATTAATTAGATCTACGGTGCTAAAATTATTTCACGGCTTGATTGACCTGAAACGTCTTGTGTTGTAGTGATTGTTTCAAAACCATCTTTAGTAACTTCTATATTATATGTGCCTGGATTTAAAGCGCTAAAAAATACTTGTCCTGCAGAGCCTGTAGCTTTTGTTTGATCAAATCCATTATTTGTTACATGAACTGTTGCTTGATTGATTGGATCTTTAGAACTATCAACAACTGTAACCTTTAAACTGTTGTCAGTGTGAGGAACCAAAACTAAAGTTACAACTTGATTTTCATTTGGTGTAATATTGACTGGATTTGGAGGAGAAATTTCAGCTAAATCGTAACCATCACTAGCTAAAGTAATTGTATATTTATCCCATTCAATATCAGTTAGGATTAATTGACCTGAGGCATTAGTTGTTTGGTTTAAAAAATTATTTCTGATGATTGGATTGCCCTCTCCGTCATGTCCAATTGGTCTTTCGCCTACTATATTTAAGCTGATTCCAGCAACTGGATTGGCGCCAATCACGCTTTCTTCTTCACCCAAAGTTAAATTTGTATCTGGAATAGAACTAAATGGAAAATTAACTCTGATAATATCGGAAATTCTAGCGCTATCAATTTTTCCGATAAATTGAGAAGATTTTTCACCAAAGTTATTGCCATTGCCTATTGTCAAAGGCGATGAATTTACTGCTAGATATGTAACTGTTTCACTTTTAGAATTTTTCTCTTCTCCGTTTACAAAAATTTTCATGTTTCCTGGAAGATAAGTGCCTGAGACATATGACCATGTGTCTGTTGGGACAGGATCTGTTGCTTGAATGCTTTTTAAACCAGCGACTTGATCAAAAACGCCAAATGAAGGTATTCCATTGTCTAACCATAAGGCATAATCATTTAAACGATCGATAATTGTTTGATTTCCAGCGATTGATGTTGGGTTGACCCAAGCTTCTAAAGTTAATTGGCCTTCTATATCTAATGAAGAATTATCAGCAACAGAAACTTCGGCATATGCTGATGGTAAATCGTATAATAATGAATGTCCGCTAAAACCAGCTGTCCAGTTTGGATTTGTTACTGTTCCATTGTTATTATTTCCTGATGAATCCGTAATTATTGTACCATCTGAATTTTCAAAATAGTATAATCCTGCTGTATCACTATCACGTTCTGGTGTGAAGATTGAAGTTAAATTTGTGTTCGGATTTGAAGCTGAACTATTATCATAATATAGGAAATAAGTGTCAGATAATGCTGAAGCTTGTATATCTTGTTGAGTTGCAAACCAAATTTTTGTTTCAGTACCATTCTGATTCCAATCTGTTGAATTTATTCGATCTAAATCATGCCAAGTTGAACCATCAAAATATACGATTCTGATATCATTGCCATTACTTAATGATTTATTTGCTTGGACTAAAGAATAATGGTCTAAATTCAAGGCAACTGTTGAATGAGCTGGAAGAATATTTGCGCTATTATTGTGAACTGTAATTTGTTTTCGGTATTGATAGCCAACGTCCCACCAACTTCCTCCGCCTTGCGTACCTGTAGCATTGATTGTCAAACGGCTGACTTTATCAATTGTAAAGCTGACTTCAGTAATTGTGCCTTGCTGAATTGATTGATTTGGCAATGTTGGACTTGGATCCTCTTGTGTGATTGGAACTGTATAATCAGAAGTGTAACCAGTTTTGCTAACTCTAATATAGTAGTTATTTCCAGTATCAACGGGCAAAGCTGGAACAACAAGCTCGCCTTGACTATTTGTTTGAGTATTAATATCGATATTTGGTATTAAACTTTTGTTTTCGATATGTACGCTAACCTGAGAAACAGGAGCAACAACATTATCAAAAACTTGTAAAGATAATGTTCCGCCATTTTCAATTGATTCTTGTCCTTTTGGAACAATAGTTGTAACAAGTGTTACTGGATTTGTACTTGGATATGTGTCCCAAGTCACCCAAACGCGAGCTTTTTTATAATCAGCATTATATGGATCATTTGGAGCTAATTCATCAAATTGATCATCAACATATTGAACATCAGTATGAACAGTATAATTAACATTATTAATATTTCGTGCAGGACTAGTTGAAGGAATATTACCTTGTGGCCAGCCTTCTGTTGTACCAACTTGAAGATAAGGTAAATTTCTTATCAATTCCATTTGTTCATTGGCTAATCCAGTAGCAACTGTCCTTGTTTCATAAATATTTGAACTTTTGCTAACAGCTTGAAAAATACCAAAAATTCCTGCTGAAATAATAGCAAGTATGGCGAGAGCGATTAATGTTTCTACTAATGTGAATCCTTTCTCAAATTTTTTGTATTTTTTGTCTTTTTGCAACTAATTTTCAATTTATAATTTCTAATTTTTATTAAATTTTTAATGCTTTAATTTTAAAACATCGTTAACCCTAAAGTGTTTAGAAATTAGGAATTAGCGTTAGATCTTTTCCATCATCGAGTAAATTGGTGAAACTATAGCAACAGCCATGACAGCGACACCGATTCCTAAAGTTATCATTAAAATAGGTTCGATAATTGAAGATAAATTTTCTGTAGTGCGAGTAACATCAGTTTCGTAGAAATCAGCAACGTCTTTTAAAATATTGTCTAAATTGCCTGTTTCCTCGCCAACAGCAACCATTTGTGTAATAAGAGGAGGAAATAATTTTTTATTTTGGTCTAAAACTTCAACTAAACGCAAACCTTTTTTAACTTCAGAACCAGCAGCAAGTACGGCTTCTTTATACATAGCATTACCTAAGACTTCACCAGTAATATTTAAAGTGTTAATAATTGGAACACCACTTGTTAACAACGTACTAGTAGTTCTAGCAAAACGAGCAAGATTAACTTTTTTTACGTTTGGTCCCAAAACTGGAATAATCAATATTAATTTGTGAAAATTTCTGTGTCCTTCTTTTGTTCTTAGAATTATATAGATTGTAAAACCTAAAGCGACAATGCCGATAGCGACATAAATTCCATATTTACTGATAAAATCAGAGAAGCCAATAATCATTCTTGTTGTAAGAGGTAAATCAGCTTGGATATCTCGAAAAACATTAGCAAGTTCAGGCAATACAAAGATAATCATGATAATAATTACTGCAATCATTAAAGTTAAGATAATTACTGGATAGATCATTGCTGATTTTATGTTAGATAAAAGATCGCTGTCTTTTTTCATTTGTGTTGCAAGCTGGTCTAATACTTTTTCCAATTCTCCACCAATTTCTCCAACTTTAATCATATTAACATATAATGGCGGAAAAACTTTTGGATAAAGAGCTAAACTATCTGCAAAACTTCGACCTTTTTGAACATTATTTGAGATATCAGAAATTATTGCTTTAAAATTTTTTTTGGATGTCTGTTTCACAAGAATTTCTAGTGCTTTAGAAATTGGCAAGCCAGCCTTAATCATGACTTGCATGTTTCTAGTGAAAAGAATTTTGTCGGTTATAGTAATTTTTCCAAGAAAACCTGAAATATTCTTATTAAAAAAGGCTTTTTTTGCTTGTTCGCTTTCGGCGTGCGTTAAAAGAAGACCTTTGCTTCTTAAAACTTTTGCTAAGGATGTTTCATTAGGCGCAATTAATTCGCCTCTTTTAATATTACCTTGATTATCTCTGGCTAGATAGCTAAACTTTGGCATAACTTCAATAAATTCTAAGCACTAATTTCGTTAAAAGCTTCTAAGGTCGCTTTTAACTTCTAAACAAATTCAAAATCTAAATTCCAAATTTTCAAAACCTTTTGGACCTTTAATTTTTGGTCATTTGTATTTATTTAGGATTTAGGATTTAGGATTTTAATCCTTAGTAACCTTGAGTATTTCATCAATTGAAGTGATCCCAGTAACTGCTTTGACAAAACCGTCTTGAGCCATTGTCAACATTCCCTCATCTTGAGCTTGTTTGCTTATTTTGGAGGTTTCAGCATCTGCTAAAATGAGTTCATTGATCTTTGGAGAAGTTTCGAAGACTTCGTAAATTCCGATTCTGCCTTTGTAGCCTTCTTGATTGCATTGATCACAGCCTTTGCCTCTGGAAAATTCTATTTCTTCAATTGGTTTTGGTTTTGTGGTAATTTTGCTTTTTAGTAGTGCTTCCATTAGATGGTCAATTCCAAATTCTTTATCTAAAACCTTGATAATTGATTTGTCTAGTTTGTATTTTTCAATACAATTAGTGCAAATTTTTCTGACTAAACGTTGGGCAATGACGACATTCAAAGTTGAAGTAACTAAAAATGGTTTTGCACCCATATCAATAAGTCTAGTTGGAGCACTTGAGGCATCGTTAGTGTGAAGTGTTGATAATACAAGATGACCAGTTAAAGCAGAATTGATTGCCATTCCTGCTGTTTCAGTATCTCTGATTTCTCCAACCATAATAATATCTGGATCTTGACGAAGAAGAGCGCGAAGTCCATTGGCAAAAGTGAAGCCAATTTTTGGTTTGACTTGGCTTTGACTAATTCTTGGCATTCGATATTCAATTGGATCTTCGATTGTTGAAATATTTACTTCTGGAGTATTTAAAATTCCCATAATGGCGTAAAGAGTAGTAGTCTTTCCTGAACCTGTTGGACCTGTGATCAAAACCATTCCATATGGTTTTTGAATGTTGAGTTTTACTTTTTTTAAGGCATCGTGTTGCAAGCCAAGTTGTTCTAATGTTAAAACTTCAGTAGATTCTGATAATAAACGCATGACTATTTTTTCACCATCAAAGACTGGCAAGATAGAAACACGAAAAGAAAATTTGTAGCCTTCTTTTTCTACTTTGAAACGTCCATCTTGAGGAAGACGATGTTCATCAATTTTTAAATTAGCTAATATTTTTATTCTAGCAACAATGCCTGGCATGATTTCTTTTGGCAAGACGATAACATCATGAAGAATGCCATCAATTCGATAACGAACTATTGCCTTTTTTTCTAATGGCTCAATATGTATATCGCTGGCATTTTGTAAAACAGCATGTTCTAACAAAGTATCAACAATTCTAACGATTGGAAGATTGGCAGCCATTTTTTTTAAATCTTTTTCTGAAGTTTTTGTTGCTGCTAAACTTTGATCAATTATTTCATTAAATTCAGCTTGTAAACCTTTTTTGTATTGTTTTAAAACTGAAAGCATTCCTTGTTTTGTAGCAAGATAAACTTGAAGTCTTTTTCCAGGAATTTGTTTTTTGATAAATTCAATAGTTTGCAAGTCTTCTGGATCTGTCATGGCGATTTTTATGCCTTCTTCTGACTCATCAAAAATAACAACATTATTCGCGATAGCAATTCTTTCTGGAATTTGGAATAATAAATCTTTTCTAACTGAAATCTTTGTTAAATCTACATAAGGCACACCGATACTTTCAGCATATTTTTGCGATAAAAGAGTTTCATTGATAATTCCAGATGAAATTAAAACGTTTTCAATTTTTTGATTTTCTTTTTTTGCTGTTGCAATCAGCTCGTCTAACTTTGTTTCCTCAATCATCTTAGTCTCAACTAGAATATGGACAAGCTGTTCTTTTGTTAAATTCATTTTTGTTTTTGATATGGTAGTCTTTTGAATTATTATAACATAATAATTATTTTATGGAAAATGTTATTAATTATGTTTTTTGTTAATAAAAAACAGCGAGTTAAATGCTGTTTTAAAATTTGAAATTTTTAATATTTAATAAGCGGGTAAGGAGAATCGAACTCCTGTAATCTCTTTGGAAAAGAGATATTTTACCATTAAATTACACCCGCACATTTATTTGTTCTAAAGAATTATCAATCCAACCCATGATTCTTCGATGAAGACTTTTTCCGAATTCTTTCTTACCATTACTTTTTATAACTATTTGAATTGTGCCGAATGGAAGCGTTCTTCTTTTTTTGGCTACTTTATTAGTACGTCTATCAATTTGAATTTTATCAAAATTTTTTTCAGCGAGACCTGTTATTTTTGACCAATATTTAAGTGCTTCATCAGGAACTATGTCTGGATAAATATGTATTCTAATTCTAAAATTTTCTTCTTTAAGATTGCAAAACGTTCTAAACCATTCTAATGCTAATAGTATGATTTTTGGATCGGAATTGGTTAATCTTATTTGTTCATATGCTTTATTGCCTTCACCTATGTAAAGACCGATTCCAAGCATCCATAAATCTCTTTTTGATAATTTTCCTAATTCATCCTTTGCAACTTTTCTCATTTTTTGTATATCAGCCATCATCTGATTGTGCTTCGATGTGGCAGATTGCATACGAGCATTTCCAATTCTATCAATAACTTCTTTATTAGGTGTATATGGAATCTCTTTAAGCCAGGTACTAAGGGTACTTTTTGATAAACCAAATTTTTTGCTAATCATCCCGTAGGAATAGCCACTTTTTCGGTAAGTAATTATTTCTTGCCGAAGGCTTAGAGACTTCATTTTATTTAGTTATTATTTTCGGGGTGCAGGGAATTGAACCCTGTCTACATGCTCCCAAAGCACGTGTACTACCGGTATACTACACCCCGTCAGTTCTTATTTTAATACATTTCAAAAATAAATCAAGCATATATTGTATATAATTTATTATGTAAAATATATAAGAAATCTAATTTTTAATTTGCTTTAAATAAGCCAAAAACAATTGATATTTTGGAAATACCCTTGACAAAATAACAATACTAGCGTATAATAGATTATACAATAAAAATTGTTATTTAAAAGTGAATATAGCTTATTGTCACGAAATGTGGCAAAAAGCAAAATATTGGAGTGAGATCCAAGCGAGCTAGTTACTAGTTACTAGTAACTAGTAACTTGAAGAAGCTAAATTCGGACAAGTCAGTATTTGATCACTCTTTCAAATATTGGCTTGTCCTATTTTTTTGGGACAAAACCTGGGAGGTTGGACGTGGGAGCGTGGGAGCGTGGGAGCTTCGGAACGTCGGGACTTCGGAGCGTCTGAACGTCAGAGCGTTGAACTCTGATATCTGATTCTTCCACGAACTGATTCTGATGCTTGCCAGCTTTCCGTACTTTATAGCTTTATGGACTTTATGAACTTTTCACTTCGCTAGCGCATCCGTCAAAAACGCCTTGTTTTTGACTAGCTAGCCAGTGAAATGGCATATACTCTAGGACGCTTTGTTTCTTTACTGCGCAAGCGGTATTGAAATAGGGCACCCTTTCTTTTTCGGCAATCTATTTAATACTTTGTTATTTATATTTTGCCGGATCCTCACAGCTTTGGAACGTCGGAGCTTTAGAGCTTCGGAAGTCGGAAACTATTCCAAAATTGTGAGGATTCAAACTAGGAGGGCGTCATGCCACAGAGCGAATGGGATCTGTTGCCCTTGAAGGCAAAACTCGCAGTCACATTCCTCGCCGGCGTAGGCGTTGGGATGGTCGTCTCCTACCTCATGTGGTATTTCATCAATCACTGAGCTAACTCCTGCCCAATGCCTGATTCTACGAATAGGGCAACGGGAAGTCGAGATCCTCTCTCGGCGATTGTACCTTTCCTGTAAGACGTAAGTTTTGCAGGATCCCCACAGCTTTGGAAATCGGAAATCGGATGTCGGAAGTCGGAAGGAAATCCCTTCCCCTTCTGAAATCCCTTGTTCTACTAGTTTCCAAAATTGTGAGGATCTTTAAAATATTTTTTAATCACCATTATGTTGATTACTCAATAATCATTATGATGGTGATTGAAAAGAGCCGACAGAGTGACCATACCGAGATTTCACTCGGTGTCAATCTGGAGGCAAGCCGCCCTAAAAAAGGGCGAAGGAGAGTTTTATGACGAGGATGGATGAGTGTTTGGCGTTGGTCGGTGGACCAATGCCCGGTTGGACGGGCGAGATCGCCAGGACCTGGTTCCTGGCGGAGGAGGGAAGGAACATCATCCGCGAGGCGAGTCTGTTCGCCTCGGGAAACGTCGAGAGCCGCACATACGCGTGCACGGCGGGTCGGATCCCCACTTACGGCACTCTGTACGTCAGGGTGCAGGATAAGCTTGGTGGAGTCCACGACTTTTCGTTCAAGATGGACGAAAAGTAGTGTGTCACGCTACCAGCAAGAGCGTTAAGACTTGCTGGAGGGTTTAACCATGGGTTCCCTGCAAAACCCGCGGTCCGAGAAGGGCAAAGCTGTAAGGCTTTGTTCGTCCTCAAGGTTCAGCCTTAATCTGCATACGACGACCAAGCAGAGCTTGAGTTGTAGCAGAAGGCGGAGGACTCGGAAGAATGGACCACCTGTGCTCATTATTATTGTTGGTACTTTCTCCGCTAGTAAAATATTCAATTATTTTTTCTGGCGGATTCTCACAGCTTTGGAAATCGGAAATCGGATGTCGGAGGTCGGAAGGAAATCCCTTCCCCTTCTGAAATCTCTTGTTCCAAAATTGTGAGGATCTTTCAGGAGGAACGACAAATGATCAAGAATCTGGTGCTTGATGGTGTATTTCTTTTCGCCCTCATCATTGCTTCTGCGTGCTTGTACGGTTTACTCGCCTGAACATTGATTGCCCAATGCCTGATTCTACGAATAGGGCAACGGGAAGTCGAGATCCTCTCTCGGCGATTGTACCTTTCCTGTAAGACGTAAGTTTTGCAGGATCCCCACAGCTTTGGAACATGAGTGTATTACTCTCTACTAGTTTCCAAAATTGTGAGGATCTTTAAAACATCTGACTTGTAGCATCATGCTGATAAAATGTCATCATGATGCTGCAAGTGCAGCCACTTGAGCCTGTGAGAACAGGCAACGGAGAGGCAGATGATCACGAACCAGGTGAACGGACTGGACGCGCTTGGATTTGTTCTCTACCAGAAAGCCATCGCGTGTGTCCAGGAGGTCGGGTACGTGCCCTCGTGCTACCACAAGAACTACCCGATGGCGATCGTTCTGTACGGGATGCTCGAGATGACCATCCTGAACAGCTCCTACCCGATGGTGTCGACGGCTAAGGACAACGTTGACGGCTGGAAGATCTACGTCTGGGATATGGATGGAAAGGGGTACGTTTACCATTCCTAGAAAGAATTTTGTTCCCTAATATTTTGTTCCCTAAGAAGCACATTATTCCGCTAGCGATTATTCATATTTTTATTATATTATGCTGGCGGATTCTCAGAGTCTTGAAAGAAATTTCAAGATTGTGAGAATCGTAATTCGAGTTACTAGTTACTAATTACTAGTTACTGGTAAACTCGTTTTCTAAAACTGGCTAAGGTTTAAATGATTGATCTTTAAAAAGATTTTTCATTAAATCTCACTCCAACCTTAGCCGATTCTAGCAAACATAAACGAAAAGACGAGCAAAATTGCTCGCCTTTTTTATTTAACTAGTCTAACTAGTCTAACTTATTTAACTTTTTTTACTCGCAAAGGTCAGCAGTAAATGCGCCAGAAATTTCTGTCTTTGTATCATCATAGCTGATTTTTGCAAAGCCTGTTACTTTCTTTGCTGCTTCATCAATATTTGTGATTACAACTTTTGCATCCCAATTTGTGTTAATGCTCATTGGTGTGCCATTTTCTTGGTTGTAATAATAGTATGAGCTGTAATCATTGAAAGGTAATTCTTCGCTAACAGTTTTTTCAAATGTGCCTTTTTGTAATGTCTTCATGCTAATATTTACTGCATCATTGCCTGTTACTACTCCGCATGCTTCTGATGGAGCCTGATTTGAAAAAGCCCAATCATACTTACCGTCAAATTTAGTAATTGCTACATTTGCGATTGTAACATTCTTGCCATTGATTTTTCCAGAAATTGCTTTGTCTGGAATTGAGCCTTTTTCAGTTGATGATGTCCAATTTTTTTCTGTTGTTGTAGCAGTCTCTGTTGAACTTTTTTTGCAACCTGCTCCAGTGAGCACAAGTGCAAAAGCAACAGCTGACAAAACGATCGCTGCTTTTCGAGCTTTGTTTTCCATGTTTTTTATTAAATAATTAGTAAATAATTTTGTTAATTTAATATAGCATGCTTTTTTAAAATTTTAAAATTTTTTGCTGTTGATAATTATCTTGACTAATTTTTATTTTTCAATATAATTAGATTTGAAATAATATTTGCTCTTTCCATTCTAAACAAATTGCCCAGGTTTTTCCTGGGCTTTTTGTTTTTCTATAGAAATTATTTTTAATTGTTGCTATTATATCTTTAAATAAATTAATCTAATTTTATGTCAAAGAATAATAAGAAAGAAGAAAGAAGACAAAAGAATCTTGATTACATTAAGAATTTGTACAAAAATCAAAAATCTGAAAAAGAATCTTATACTGCTATTTTAAATGGCGATAAAACAAGTGCTGAAACAAATTCTTTGTCCCTTAAGACAAGTTACATTAACAAAGATTTAAGAAATTTGATTATTTTGACTCTTGTTTTGATTGGAATCTCTGTTGCAATGTATTATTATGATCTAAGTACAAATTTCTTAGGAAATATTGCTAGCAACATGCTAAATGGAATTGTAAAATAATTATAAAAATTAATTTAAAAAAATCGAGATTATTTCTCGATTTTTTGTTGATTAATTTTTGTTGCTGTTAAACCAAGTACCAGCCAAAATAATAGTTGACCTTGTTGAATCGTCCATAAATAATGATCGAATAATGCGATAAAAAGAAAAGCAACGAGAATACTAAAACAAACAAAATTAAATATCGAACTGTTAACTTGCTTGTCCGCCGAAGCGAAAGCAAAGGCGGATAACTGATAACTAATAACAATAATTAGCCCTAAAAATGACAACAAACTGAAAATTCCAGATTCTGCAAAAATCAGCAAATAGATATTGTGTGCCGGCTGGTATTGCCACCATTCAATTTTTTGATTTGTATATTTTGACATTTGGCTAGTGAAGTTATTGTAGCCAATTCCAAAAAATGGATGAGACTTAATCATGTTAAATGAAATCTGATTGTAAAAAGCGCGATTTGAAACAGCTTTGTCGCCATTTTGATCAGCGATTGCTGCTCGTGCAGTAATTTGTGGCCATTGCGCAACAATGATGAATATAATTGCCAAAATTATAATGATAAATGGGTGATAAAAGCTGTTTGTTTTGATATTATTTAGAGCAATGACTATTTTCTTTCTTAAACTAATAACTAAGATTGCTAAAGCTATAACAAAGGCAATCCAAGCTGTTCTTGAAAATGTAAAGATGAAAGCAATGAATTCTAAAATTAGACCAAAACTTAGCAAAATTGTCAATATTCTATATTTTGGCTTATCTAAGCCATAATTATTGAGCTGATAAATCATTAATCCTATCAGAATTACCATACTTGCTAGCAAAAAGCCTGCTAGAACATTCGGATGTGGAAAAGTGCCATAAGCTCGCATAATCACATTGCCATTGTCTAGGACTATTTTGGCAACATTTTGAAGTACTGGTAATACTAATGGCTCGCCTAATATTGTTAATCCTAGAGTCTGTTGTTTTAAATACTGAATAATGACTAAGATTGAAGATAACACACCTGATGTAATTAGAACATAAATGGCTGAAATAAGCCTCTTTTTTGTGTTTAAATTTAAGATTATAAAAATAATAAGCAGAATGAATTCTGCTAGCTTGATCATTCTGAAGATCGCAACATTGTGATCTAAATAGTTATTATAGTTGACAAAAACACTTATTAAGCTGAAAAAGAAGATTGCTATCGGCAATATGAATATGAAAGGGTTTGTTTTATTGCCACCCTTCGAGTGGTCACCCGTAGGGTGATTTTCTTGCTTTTTTGTTTTGACAAGAATTAAATTAATTACCCAAAAAATCAAGCATAATGCAAACAAAATATCTGACGCATAAATAGTGATTGTTTGCCATTCAACAAAGATATCACCTATTTTTGCAGTCGCTAAATTGAATATATGACGCTTTTGAAAAGGAATTGTAAATAGAAAGGCGTAAAATAAGTATAAATATGAATTCTTGATGATTTTTTTGAACATTTTGTTTTATATTGAAAATTAAATATTGGAAATTTATTGTAAATTGGTAATTGAAAATTATTTTGAATGGGCAATAGTGGTATCGAACCACTGGCCTCTCCGATGTGAACGGAACGCTCTACCACTGAGCTAATTGCCCTTTTAACATTTAACCATTAACTTTTAACAATTAACACTTTTTGCGATTGTTAAATGTTAACTGTTAATTGTTAAAAGTTGATTTGGACCTAGCGAGAATCGAACTCGCGTCCCCGCAATGCGAATGCGATATATTACCACTATAATATAGGCCCAGCGTGAATTATAAATAACCTGCCCGCAATGCTTCGCATAGCGATGCAGGCGGGCTAAATGCTAAATAACTAAATTACGACGTCGGCAATTTTGTTATTTAGAATTTTGTTATTTTGTTATTCGATTATCGGGACACTGAGAATCGAACTCAGTCTACATCCTCCCGAAGGACGCGTACTACCGGTATACTATGTCCCGAAAATGTGAAGCGTGAACGTGAGAAGTGGGATGTGGGAACAACTTCCCATTTCTCATCTCTCATTTCCCACGTTCCCAAAATGTTCCACGTGGAACATTTTATACTCGCAAAACTAAATTTAGAGTTATCAGCGTCGCATCTGCGTTCGAAATCAGCGCCAGATCTGCTTCTATTTCAATGAATTCCACAAGAATTGAAAGAAATATCTCATTGCTGAAATAAAATGTTTGTCTTCTATATATAGTGCTGTAACTTTTGCGTTGAAATGAATTTGCAAGAAACGATTTCCCGAAATTAAAATTAATGATTTGAAGTCAATCTGATTAGGCGTAAATTTGTAATGAGGAGATGATTGATCAGCAGGGTATTTACCAGTAACAATGTCTTTTGCATCAGTAACGATATAGATATTGTTGTTCTTAGAGATTCTTTGACTTAAAAATTTATCTAGGAATTTCATTTTATCTAAATATTCGCTTAAGTATTTGTCGGATCCCATGATTAGCAATTTGTCTTTAGATAAGAAAAGATCGAACAAAATCTGCTTGATGTCTTCAATCTTATCACACTTTTTAATATTTTCAACCTTTGTTTCTGATTTCAAAAAGTCATTGATATTAGGAATAAGGTCGGTGAGTAGGACTTCTTGTTCTATTAATTTTTCTCTTTGCATTTTTAATGTATCGCGAAGACTTTCAGGAGAACTCATTTCATAGATTGTAGATCTCCCCTTTTTGTACTCTTTTGTAAGTTTGATTTTTTTTAGCTTCTCTAAACTGTCATAAGCTGTTGTTCTTTTTACATTGGCTTCTTTTGACAGGGCATTAACTGTTGCTTTGCCCAACTTTAAACCAGCGAGGTAAAGATTTGACTCGCTGAGTTTTAGACCAAATTGTTGTAACGATTCGCGGATGTCCATATTTGTGTGATGAGCGTCGGAGCGTCGGAGCGTCGGAACGTCAGAACGGAAGATCGTATGAATGTTTGAGCGTTGGACGTGGAATTTCTAGGCATTGGATTATAATCCTGAGTTAGGATTTTCCGACGGTCCGACGGTCCGACCGTCCGACGAACTGACGATCTGACGCTCTTACGTTCTGACGTTCCGACGCTCCACGAATGTTCCACGTGGAACATTTTGAGCAGAAACAGACTTTTTGCCTTATTTAAGCTACTGTCGGAAATGTCCGACACTTCCGACATAATTGTAACACTTATTCAATTAAATTGCCAACAGCTAAAAGGCACTAAAACACAGGTTATCCTATAGTTATGCACAGGATAAGAACAGAGCGTAGGAGCTTCGGAGCGTAGGAAATCAGAATGTGAGAACGTCGGATTTCGGAGTATCTTGTTTGAGGGCTGGACTATAGAAAATTAGTCGGAGAGTTCCGACAGCTTTAATCTTTAATATTTCGAGGCTAAGCAATCCAAAATCTAAACTTTTAAACTTATAAATTTTAAGTTCTAATGTCTGACGATCTGACGTTCCGACGTTCCGAAGCTCAGACGGTCTGACGGTCCTACGGTCTGACGTTCTGACGCTCTGAAAATAAAAAAACCGCGATTGCGGTTAAATAAGGTACAAAGATATTAAATATTAGTAGAGAATAAGACCTCGCCAATCTGGCTTTCTACTATTTGGATTGACTATTTCTTCTAGTCCCTCTAGGCCTGGAAGAACTCTATGTGGATCTTGCTCTTGCTCTAACTCTTCTTGTTGTCTCATCATTTCGTCAGATCTTTCTTGATTTGGCGAGATAATTGGGGATTGTCCTTCTACTGTGTAATCATCAACTGTCACGACTCGCTCTTTGGTTTCAAAGTATTTGACACTGACAACATCACCAGGCTTGGCTAGTGTCAAAGATGTCTTGCTTTGATCAGACTTCATGACATCACAAGCAAATTCCAATGGCATTCCTTCGAGACTGAAGCGAATGCTGGTTGATTTTTCTTGCGGGATAATGCTAAGGCGGTCAATCTTACCCTTGTATTCTTTGACTTCGCTTGTGTCACTGACTGTTGCCTGAATTCCTCGTTGTGACAAAGTCTTTTTGAATAGTGTCAGTGCTTCCTTTTTGCTATCAGCCAGAATTGGTGGTGAAGATGTATCACCATTTACGATTGCAATTTTAACAAGAGCTCCTCCGGAATGACTCTTTCCTGACATTGAAATCACTTGTGCAACCCAGCAGTTTGGCTGACCATACATATTGTAAGGAATAGGCTCAGTTGGTGATTGCTCAACAACTTGCTTGCCAAGTGCTGCCAAGATATCGCTTTCAATTCGCTCTTCAGTTGCACCACTTGCAGGAAGAAAGAAGAACTTGCCAGTCCTTGAATCCATGAAAGCTTTGCCGACTAGCGATTGATCATTGTCATTCATTGAGGTAAAGCCTGTGAACCAATACGGCTCACCGTCAGATCCCCAAACCATTTCAACAGCGCTCTTTTCACCAATTTCTGTTGGCTTTTTCAAGTCTGGATTGGCATTCACATTGTTCATCCAACCATGCTTGTAAGTGCCCCACCATTTGAAATAATCAATTGCCAATTCTTGAGGTACAGCTCGATCAACCCAGTTTGGAATATCATTTACTTTGTAGAATTTCTCTGCACCTGTTTCCGGATTGACAACCAAGACACCCTTTATAGTGTAATAATCGTAACCCTTGAAACAATCAAGAACTGTAACCACTTGCCATGGATTCAACTGCTCATCAATTTCAAACGAGAAATCAGCGAGGTACCAATCTGGATGCTCATTATACAAATATCTATCTAGCGCGTTCCCAAAATATGCTGACATTAGATATAGCATTTTCATTTCTGATTTGTCAGCTTTTTTGGTAATCAATCGAGGCTTTTCTGTCTCATCTTCAGCTGAAATCATGATGTAGCCTGGTGATGTTTTTCCTGCATTCATTGATTTGAAGAATCCGCCAAATTCCATTGGCGCGACCCAATACAATCTGTCATTAACCTTCTGAATAGTCATTGTCGCATCTTCAAACTGGTAATAGGCGCCATAGTTTTGACCGCTTGAAGAAATCTTTTCACGAGCAATTCTCAAAGCTGTTTCTCTTGGCACAACTCGAATATGATTTTCATCAACTGGATTTTGATTGAACTTGCTTGCATCAACTTGCATTGAAGCTGCTTTTTGGTAAAGCGTGTCTGCATGGCCACAATCGCTAGTACAAATTGGCAGAGCAATTAAGACTAGAATTCCGATAACCATTGTTACAAGTCCTGAATTACTGACTTCTCCATCACCACAATCACTATTGATAAATAGATCATAGCCGTTGCTGATCAAAAACAGACATAGAATTACCGTAAATGTTCTGATGCCATCAAAAGTGATCAAAACTTTATACTGGATGAGCCATATCAAAACCAAGTAAACAACGCAACGAATGACTGCGTGGAAAATGTAGCTTGTCTTTCGATTGTCAATTACAAGGCTCTGTGCGCCAAACAAACTTACGATCAAAGCCCAGAGAAACGTCATTTTACTTTGCCTCCTCTTTTGGTTGTCCGTAGACTACCTGGACTTGATTGCTGGTAGTCTTTCTGTTGTCCTTGAACACTTCGGCGAAATAGACATAGGTGCCGCTTGTATGAACTTCACGGCTACTAAAAATAGTTCCTTTGTTCCATTTATTGACTACGCTTGTATTACGGTAAAGAATAACCTCATCGACATCTCTATCTACAGCGATTGTTATATCTGCTTCAATATTATTAAATAATGGCGTTGCAAGAATGGAGACAATCACATCACTTTCAGTTTCAGCTGGCTGATCTGTTGTTGTTAACCAGTCATCAGCGATATACGCTCCAAAGAGTAAGCCACCTACACAAATTGCGAGTAAAGCAAGAACCATTACTATGATGGCATTTATATTTTTGCTTGAAAAGCTTTCTTCGCTAGGTGATCGCTGTATTTGACTTTGTCTTGAAGATGCTGGTTCAAGTCCGACTTGGCGACGAAGAGTCAAGCGAGTTTCAGTCAAACGCCGATTAAGTTCATCAGTGGAAATACTTGGATAAGCAGTTGACACTGTATCGCGCATTCTTGTAATTGCGCTATCGATTTCTTGTTCAGCATTTCTTTCTGCTGATCTTTGCGCTTCCAGATCTCCCATTGTATCAATAAATCTTGCCTCTTCTTGACGAATCAAATCTTCAACTAAAACTTGTTGTCTTGCCATTGTTTTCCTCCCTCTGGTTGTGAAAGAACGTTCAACGTAAAGTAGCATAATATATTAATTTTGGCAAGAAAATGAATTGACCAAGTGTTATTTTTCATATATAATTGTATTGTTATGGTTGATTTGATTAGATTCTATCCGGCCCCCATAGCTCAACGGATAGAGCTATCCCGTCCTAAGGGAGAGATGCGCGTTCAATTCGTGCTGGGGGCAGATACGAATTATAAATTTTAAATGAAAAATTATAAATTACGATAATTAAAAATTTTTCATTTTTCATTTGGAATTTATAATTCGAAATGTGGTGGCTATAGCTCAATGGCAGAGCACTGCTCTGTGGCAGCAGCTACAAGGGTTCGATTCCCTTTAGCCACCCCTTTAAAATAATAACTAAATTAGAAATTCAAAATAACTAAATAGCTTTCTGCTATTTTTTTATTTTTAAAAATATAGTATATTAAAATTAATATGATAAATACATTAATAATTTTTGGTGCGAAATATTTATTTTTGGCAATTATAATTATTGCATTAGGTTTTATTATATTCTCAAAGAGAGAGCGTCAAAAAGATTTAATCGTCTTTTTTTTAATGGCTTTGCCTTTGATTTATGTATTTGCCAAGATTATCAGTCTTTTTTATTTTAATGAACGTCCATTTGTAGTTGGAAATTTTGCGCCATTAATTCCGCATGCTCCAGATAACGGATTTCCATCTGATCATACCTTGATTTCAGCTGCGATTGCTTCAGTAATTATTTTTTATGATAAAAAGGTTGGGATTGTATTATGGATTCTGACTGTTCTTGTTGGAATTTCAAGAGTTCTGTCAGGAGTTCATCATACAATTGATATTATTGCCAGTATGATTATTTCTTTGCTTGTTGCTTGGCTTCTATATACATATATAATGCCGATAATTAAAAAACAAAAAAGTTATATCAATTTTTGGAAATAAAATTTATGAATAATAGTTTAACAAAAAACTGGTTAACAACAGCTGGTTTTGAGATTAAAAATGTTGCTACAAATCTTGATTTACCTGTAAATATTGCCTTTGTCGAAAAAGAAAAAAGAGGAGAAGACAAGCCATTATGCTATGTAAATGAGCTTTATGGCAAAGTAAAAGTTTTTAATGATAAATTTGAGATTTTTACTTATGCTGAAGATCTTTTGAATTTTAAACAGCAAAGAGAAGATATTCCTGGAAAAGGCGAGTGCGGATTGACTGGAATTTGTATTGAAAAGGAAACGGGCGATCTATTTTTATCAATGACTTATATTGATAATGGAAAATTTAAATCAAGAGTAATTAGAACAACAAGTATTGACGGATTTAAAATGGAAAGTTCAAAAATTATTATTGAAAATATTCCATCTGTTCATGCAGCTCATCAGATTCAAGCTTTGAATATTGGTCCTGACAATAAATTATACATTAATTTAGGCGATGGAATGTTAGACTCAAGTGTTGCTCAAGATGATAATGATTTGAGAGGAAAAATTTTGAGATTAAATCTTGATGGCTCAATTCCTTCTGATAATCCAAATCCAAAAAGTCCGGTATTTGCCAAAGGCGTCAGAAATCCTTTTGGCGGAACGTTTAGAAAAAGTAATCAATCATTATATGTATCAGATAATGGACCTGATCGAAATGATAGGATTATGAGAATAAAGGCAGGCGAAAATTATGGCTGGCCAGATAATATAAGGCAAAATATTATTTTTGATTGGTATATAACTCAAGCACCAACAGCAATGGCTTTTAATCAAGATAATATATTTTCTGAAGAATATAATGATTTTTTGTTTTTAAATCTTTTTGGAACTTCATATTTTGAAGGAAAAACTGTTAAAGGTAAGAAAATGGTAATGTTAGAAATTGATAAGGAAAATGACAATGTTTTATCATACACTGATTTCTTACAATATAATGGCAATGGTCCAGCTAGCCCTTGCGGATTGGCGTTTGGACCTGATGGATTATATTTTACTGATTTACATGGCGAAAAAAATGAAAAAGGAGAGCCAAAAGGAAATATTTTCTGTATTAAACAGACTAAATAAATTTTTATTAATTAATATATAAATTATGATTGTAGAGAACAATAAAGAGAATTTTGCAAAATGCATTTGCACTGGCTGTCCAACATATATTGATTGTATGAAAGAAAAAAATCAAAAATTATTCTGTGCTGTAGGCAAAACAGAATGCAATCCAAAAAAACAAGGCTGTATTTGCGGAGAATGCCCAGTTGCCAGCCAATATGGATTGAAAAAATTGTACTATTGCATTAATGGCGCTGAAACTGAGTAAATTTTGTGAAATTAAAAAACAGCTTTGAAGCTGTTTTTGTTTTACTTAAATTTCTTTTAATTCTTTATGATATTTATCGAATTTATCTTTATTAAATTTTATCAGACAAAATGGAATTATATTGCCTTGTTTTAATTCATAGGGAAAAATATGGATTATATCAAATATACACGATGGAAAATCCTTTTTGTTGCCAGTAATTAAAAGTTCTCGTACATAATTCAACATCAATCTTGCAGCCAGAAGTAAATCTACAGGACTAGAATGGCAGGCTGTATTCTTTTTAGTATTTCTAATTTGCTGTTTGTAAATTTTTGATAGTAAAAGTGCATTTTCCTGTTGCTTTGTGAATACTTCAGGATGCAATATAGATTGCTGAAAGAAATTACTATTAATGAATTTTTCTTTATCAGCTTTTTGTTCTGGAATAAATATATCCCTTAAAAATTCAAGTCTGATTAAATTGTCAATAACTAAATAATTTTTTATTAATATTTTGTATATATTTTGAGCAAAATTAATATCTTCTGAAAGTACTTTTAAAAAATCACTGTCTAAATAAATATATTTTCCTTCAATTCCTAAGACTTGACTCATATTAGATATAGTACTCATTACTTATTCCATGCTTTGCTTCCCATTTTTCTCTTATTTCATGATTTTTTTTTGCAAGTTCAAGTAATTCCTGAATTAACTTAGGGTCATGCTTTGGTATCCTTTTTGATGGTTTTGCGTGAGAAAAATGAGGTTTTAGATTTTTGTATTCTTCGTATGTCATATTATTCTTTTTATATAAATATTATAACATTTTTTTAATTTTTGTAAAAATTTATTCTTGCATCTGATTTTTGAGTTCTAGAATCTTGATAACTTTTTCATCTATCTCTTTTTCTGATATTTTTTTGTCTTCAACTGCTTTAATAATGGCATTGTAAACGTTGACTTGTTCTTCTGGCTCGCCAATGAAGAGAAGAATATCATTGGAAGCTTGCAAAGCTTTGATTGCTATTTCTTCAAGAGTGTACTTTTTTGTTAAAGCTTTCATGCTTAAATCGTCAGTCATGATTAGTCCATTATATTTTAATTTTTTCCTTAGAATATCAGTTAATATTTTTTTGGATAATGTAGCTGGATATTTTGGATCAATTTTTGGATAAAGTGTGTGAGAGGTCATGATGATTTTTGGGTCTTGATTGTTGATAACTTCTTGAAATGGCTTTGTATTATTTAACATTTCTTTTTCTGATTCTAAAATCATTGGTAATTCTTGATGTGAATCAATCACAGAATTAAAATGACCTGGAAAATGTTTTGGAACATAAATAATTTTAGCTTGGTTATAACCTTTAGCAGTTGCAACTGCTAATTTTGATGTTTCTGCTAAATTATTTTCGAAAGTTCGAGAATAAATAAATGAATTTTTGTCAGTTGAAAAATCTAAGACAGGAGCTAGATTAATATTAATGCCCAAAGATAATAGTTGTTCTCCTCTTGTTTTAGCAACTTTTATTGCTTGTTCTTCAGTCTTAATATCTTTCTCTGCTGTATGTTCGACATCTTGCAATCTCGTAACTATTCCTCCCTCTTGATCAATTGAAATAAAAAGAGGAATTTGCTTTTCATTTATAGTCGTATTATATTGCAAAGCATTGGTCAAAGTTTTGATTTGATCATTGTCTTTGATATTTGCTCCCATCAAAATCACACCGCCGACATTTCGCTCCAAAATCATTTTGTTAATATAATAATCTGGTTCTGTTCCATTGAAGTTGACTATCATCAATTGACCGACTTTTTGTTTGAGAGTCCAGTTTTTCAGAGGATTAGGCTTGGCAGTTTTGAATTTGACAAAAACAAGAGACAGAATTATCGCCAATATAATAACACTTATTATAATTATTATTTTATTTTTTTTCATTATAGAAATCTTTAAATCACGAAGTTCACAAAGTTTGTAAAGTTTTTAAAGTTATAAAGTTCGGAAAGTCGTAGACTTTATAAACTTTATAACTTTAAGGACTTTATAACTACTTTGATTTTAACAGATTTTATTGAAAACAAAAATCCCCCAATTATCCGCCTTCGTCTTGAGACTTTGGCGGACAATGGGGGACGTTTGTTATTTTTTGAAAACTAGATATAAACCAATTGGAGATGTTATGAATCTTGTATAAAGATCATAAATCTTTGCTTTTATAATGTTTTGTAACATTGAAGTTAATTATTTTTTCCTTCCACAATCTACAAAATGATTTGTAAACTCTGGAAGGGCCGTAAAACGATCGAAGATCGAATACGGCTAGTAGCAAAGAGCTGTGAAGAAGCGAAAGGAAGATCGTGAGAAGATCAGAGACCGGTCTGGTAGAACGTGAGTGCAGCCACGAAGATCATGTTGCACACGATGACGATGGGCAAGACGAACCACGTCCGCTTCGCCATCTCCATCGTGAACCCGGGGATGAGCTTGATGTCGTCGATCTTACGATCGACGATTGCCATCCCGCAGGGTACCATGATCCCGCAGAAGACCACGATCGCCACCCACACCAGGATCCCGAGCAACGCTGCGGACAACATTGTGTCCTCCTCTTTTGACAGGAGCTATCTCCTGTAGTGAACTATCCTTCCACAATCTACAAAAGATATTTGTAAACTCTGGAAGGGCCGTAGACGATCAGAGATCGAATACGGCAGGTAGCAAGGTGCGGGTAGCAAAGTGCGGAAGGCTAGTGCCTTCCACGAAGCCAGTAGCCGAGCCCGAAGGACAGCGCTGCAATGAGTACCAGAGCAACCGCGATGTCGAAGTTCTCCATTCAATCCTCCTTGACCGTCCTTCCAGCACTGGAAGGAAATTGCCTCAAAATTGAGAAAAAGATAGAAGATCTGAATAACTAATATTAAATATCTGATGCTTCCTTTCTCTCAAATTTGAGGCGAAAATAGGTTTTTAGGTACTATTGTTTATTTTTGAGGCTTTTAACACAGCTATTAAGAGTAGCATACTATTATATTTTTGTCAATAGTATTTCCTAAATATAATACAAATATACGAATAAATGCAAATGATACGAATTACGAATATTGTTATTTTGGCTTAAAATAAGCAAAATATAGCAATCTTTGAATTTAGGTTTTAATTGCTGTTATTTTGGCTTAGAAAAAGCAATTTATTATTTATTCCTAAATTTTGCTTTTTTGTCCTAATTCTAGCCAAAAGGCTTGACATATTCTAAAAAATAGATTATATTCTGGTATTGCTCTTTCTACGTATATATATTGGAATATTGGGTCCGACAACAGAGAGACCTGCGGGTCTCCACAACAGGAGGGCGAGAAGATGAGACAGCAGAGATTGTGTGTATTGTTGATGTTGGTTTCTGTTTGTGGATGTTTCGATGCAACCAATGATGACAATCAGGATCTGAACACGATTTCAAAGCCGATGAATGAAGTTTACAATTACTGTGGAAACGATCAGGATGGCGATGGATTCACTCCTGAAACAGGCGATTGCAATGACAATAATTCGTCGATCAAGCCTGGAGCTGAAGAAATCTGTGGTGATTTGATTGACAACAACTGCGATCAGATTGTGGACTATGCTGATTTCGATGGCGATTCCTATGACGATTGCACTGTTGACTGCGATCCTCGCAATTCCGATGTCTATCCTGGTGCTCTTGAGCTCTGCGATTACAAGGACAACGATTGCGATGATGCAGTTGATGAAGATTACGTGATGCTGAATCAGCCTTGCCTTGTTGGTATCGGTGCTTGTGAATCTGCTGGATTCTATATCTGCAGCGGAAGCAAGGACACGATGAAGTGCGATGCTGTTGAAGGTTTGCCTTCTGAAGAAGTCTGTGACAATGTCGACAACGATTGCGATGGCGTCACTGATCAGATGACGATGCCTTGTGGGATTTCGGAAGGTGAATGCAATCCTGGTATCAACACTTGCACGAATGGCAACTGGAATTGTGAAGGTGAGGTTTCGCCAGTTGCAGAAGCTTGTGATGGCAAGGACAATGACTGCGATGGATCGACTGACGAGGACTTCGTGAATCTGAATCAGACATGTGAACGCGGAGTTGGCGTTTGTTTCAACCAGGGCGTGTATATCTGCACTGCGGATGGCTCTGGTCTGGAATGCAATGCTGCCGTGATCGATGGAACTGATGAGATCTGCGATGGCAAGGACAATGACTGCGATGGTTTGGTGGACGATGATTTCATTGGCTTGGGTGCAGAATGCTTCGTTGGCGATGGCAATTGCGTTTCGGTTGGAACATTCATGTGCAATGCTGATGGCCAGATGGTCTGCAATGCTGTTCTGAACTCTGGAACTCCGGAGATCTGCGACGGCATTGACAATAACTGCGATGGCAAGACTGACGAAGACTTCATTGGACTTGGCGATCCTTGCATGGTTGGGGTTGGCGAATGCGCAACTCTTGGCGAGATGATCTGTAATCCGGACCAGCTTTCGCCGAACAAGACCTATTGCAATGCTGTGCCGATGAATCCGGTTCCGGAAACTTGCGATGCATTGGACAACGACTGCGATGGTGAGACTGATGAAGAAGCATGCGTCAATGCAGACGATGTTGATTCTGATAGTTATCCGGATGCAGTTGATTGCGATGACAACAACGATCAGATTCATCCGCAGGCGATCGAATTTCCTGACGGAATCGACAACGACTGCGATGGTGTGACTGACGAACATGTGATCGCTCAGATGACACATGGTCTGGATGTCTTCGCTGACGCTTCCAACATCTATCTGATGGGTGATGAAGCAGTGAATTGGCCTGGAGTTTATTTCTGGACTGAAGAGTATGCTTTCGATCCTGTCAGCAACGAATACTATCTGCGTGATTACGTGCATGGTCAGTATGACGAAGCATTGAAGATGATGACCTATCCGTTGCCGACAACGATGGCATATGTCTACTTCAATTTCTCGAGCACGCTTGGCAACTGGATGTTGTTGACGCCTGATGTTGCAAGTCCTACTCCTGGACTTGATGTCAGTCTTCATGATGATCCGAATGGATACAGCTTGCAGGTTGCACGCTGAAGTTCTTTTTTTTCTTTTAGAGGTTAACGCCTCTTTTTTTATTTCATTAATTATTGTTTTGTTGTGTTTTGGGCGCATTTATTGTATATAGCATAAATTTTTATATATTTGCGATACGGAAATGCGCGGATTCTAATGCGGATATAAGCGGATGTGATTTAAAAATAAAAAAAGCCTGTTAAATAGGCTTTAAAAAGTGCGGATTTTTTATGAACTTTGCTTAGTATCATTTCTTAGCGATTGAGAATCAATCATGTCATAGGCATATGATTGCCAAGAAGACTTGAGCTTAAGGTAATTCACAATAAACAAAATGACTAAAACTATTGTAAATGCTGAAAAAATCACTGCTCTAATAGCATTTAATGCAATTCTTGGATTTGTGATTGATTCATACCATAGACAGACAACAATTGCAGGAGTAAAGGTTAAAAAGAAAATTTGTGAATTGTCAGCATAATGGCGAATCCATTTCCAGAAATAAAACAATCTAGATGGTTTCTTTTCAGCTTTTTTCTCTGCCATTTCTCCTCCTCCTTGTGATCTTGAACAGAAATTTCGGATTTATTCTTTTGAACATTCCATAATTTTTTGCGCTCTTGCAATTCCTGGAGGATGATTGGGACTAGCTTGAAACATTCCTTGGCTTTGAAAAAGATTTATTGCAGATCTAATTGCTGCTGGATCTTCTGTTAAATGTTCTGTAGCCCAGCAATCTGCTTCCAATTCTCTGGTATGATTAGTCCACATTTGGCTATATGGATTGGTCATAAAATATCGCTCGTAATATTGTTTCTGGAGATGGCCAAGCATAATATGACCATATTCATGCATCTTAGTATATTTTGTGATATATGGACCCGCTTGTGCGACAAGCATTGGATTGAAATAAATTACTGGCTGGCCATTTGGCTGAAGACTGGAAATTGCGATATCAGGAAGTCCAGGAACTGGAATTTCAGGAACATCATTTAAATCTTGATATGAATCAGAGCTGTCATCAAGATTATTGCCAGTAGATTGATTGGAATACGGATATGGACCAGGTCCAGGCACATAAACACAAGCCGAAGATATTAGACATAATACAAAAACAAGTGTTCTTCTCATCTTTTTCTCCTTTCTCCTTGTTGAGGGTGCTGTACTAAATATTATAGAAAGAATTAAATTAGTCAAGCTTAATCATATTTTGGATTGATTATTCTTTGATTTTATATTAAAGTAGTTTTGAATGGCCCTCATAGTGAATCCTCCTTCGTCCCTCATTCCATTCGGGACTTCGGAAGACAAGGCGGATATCACTCTAGTCTCCTGCCCGCCATTGCCATCGCCCTCGTAGTGAAGCGGATATCACTCTAGTCTTCGGAACTAGCAGCAGAGGTTCGAATCCTCTCGAGGGCAATTTAAACAATTAACTATTAACATTTAACAGTTAACTTTTAGTATATTTTGTTAATTGTTAAAAGTTAATTGTTAATTGTTTTTTGGGCCCTTAGCTCACTTGGTAGAGCGTTTCCATGGCATGGAAAAGGTAATCGGTTCGATCCCGATAGGGTCCATTTTTGTTTTGCAAAAAATATGATATATTATTAATATAAATTATTAATAATAAAAACAAAATGAAACAAGTTAAAATTATTAGCCTCATTTTAGGTATTTTTGGTTTGTATTTGGCTTTATTTGTTTTTACGGCAGGTGAGACTAAAAATGCTTTAGCGAAAAATTATTGCGAGGCAAGTTTATCAACAAACTCAACAGATTATCTTGATCCGACTTCTCCTGATTTTGATCCAACTAAAGCAGGTCACAAAAATCCCAAAATAGATCAAGGAGTACCACCTTGTTGCAGTCATCCTTATTATCATTCTGTCTGGCGTGCAAATTCTAAAGATGGCAAAACATGGACAAAAGAGAATAAAAAATTAATTGACCATGCTAGTGTACCAGATATGCAAATTGTTAATGACAAAGAAATTGTTTATTATGTTGATGGAAAATACGATACTATGAATTGCAGAATTAAAGAGAATGGCAAGTTAAAACCTGGGAAATGCCGAATTTATAATTTTTCTGGCAAAAAAGCTTGGGATCCAGAAGTTGTGAAAGTTGATGATTATTATAGAATGTATTTTATGTCACCGCCTAGCGCTTTTTCAACTGCATCTGAAACAAGCAAGATAAAAACAGCAGTTTCCAGAGATGGAATTAATTGGTTAGAAGAAGATTCAACTGCTTTGAAGGGTAAAATGTATATTGATCCAACTGTTATGAAAGTTGGCGATAAGTGGATAATGGTTGTGTCAGGCGATAATGAAGGACTTTTTTGGGCAACAAGCACAAATGGAACAACTTTTAAATTAAAAGGCAAGCTAAAGGGTTCGGCACAAGATGGAGCTTCACCTCATATTACCAAATTGAGCAAGAAATATGCGTTATATTATTGCAAAGCTGGAATCAGCATGTCTCTTTCAAAGAATGCAGAAAAATGGTCTGGAGAAAGATCTATTTTATCGAGCGAACAAAATCAAATTATTTGCGATCCAAGTGTTACGAGGAAAAATAATGGCAAATATGTAATGTATTATAAAGTTCAGGAAATGACTTTACCGACTATGTAGCAAGCAGAAAGTAGAATGTAGAAAGCAAATGCATCGTTATGATGCATTTTTTTTGTTTTATAAAATCTCGTAGATAGACTTGATAAGATTATTTATATAAGTTAAAATATGTTTAAATAATTTTATGCAATTTGATCTAAAAAAACATATTGTTTTTGAAGATAATGATGTTTTGATTATTAATAAACCTGCTGGGCTAGTTGTTCATCCTGACAATACATATAAAGATAATACTTTGTCTGATTTTGTTGTTGAAAATTATCCAGAAATTAAAAATGTTGGACAGTCTTTAAGACCTGGAATTGTACATAGATTGGATAAAGATACTTCAGGATTGATAATTGTGGCTAAAAACAAATCGGCTTATGATTATTTAATTGATATTTTTAAGAATAGGCAAATTGAAAAGAAATATTTTGCATTAGTTTATGGTATAATGAAAGAAAAGAAAGGAATTATTGTCTATTCTCTTGAAAAAAAAGGTAAGGTAAGAGCTAGACTATCTAAAACTAGCAAACCTGCTGTAACTCGATATGAAGTTATTAAAGAATTTGGTGATAAATTTTCTTTACTAGATGTTAAAATAGAAACTGGAAGAACTCATCAAATCAGAGTCCATTTGGCTAAGATTGGACATCCAATTGTTGGAGACCAAGAATATCGGTTTAGAAAATTAGATCCAACTAAATTAAAAAGACAGTTCTTGCATGCGCATTATCTAAAATTCAAATTGCCAAGCGGTGAAAATAAGACTTTCGAAATTGAGCTGTCAGATGATTTGCAAATATTCTTAAATGAATTAACGAAGTTTAATATCTAATTTCTAATATCTAATATTAAAATAACAATATTAGAAATTGGAAATTAGAAATTAGGTGCAATTAATGAAAATAACGGTTAGCGGTCTACCTGGTAGCGGTACAACAACATTATGCAAAAATTTAAACAAAGTTTTGAGCTTTGATTATATTTATGCTGGCAAAATTTTTCGAGAAATGGCTGAAAAAAGAGGATTAAGCGTAGAAGAATTTAATAAGCAAATCGAAAATGACCCATCGATTGATACTAATTTAGATCGACAAGTAATGAATTTTGCTGATTCTCATGAGAATTGCATTGTCGAAGGAAGATTGTCTGGCTGGTTTGCACATCGCGAACAGAATAATGATTTTGTAAAGATATGGGTGACTGCTCCAATTGATATTAGATTAGAGAGAATTGCTCATCGCGAAAATGAAACATTAGATGTAACTTCAAAAAAAGTAGAGATGCGAGAAAAGAGCGAAGCAAAACGATATAAATCGATATATGGCATTGACATTTCTAATCTTTCCATATATGATTTAGTAGTTGAGACAAGTGATAAAGAGCCAGGCGAGACGCTTGAATTTGTGTTAAGTGAATTAGAAAAACGAGGTCTTGAAATATCTACTGAAAATAAGTAATTAGTAATTAGTAATTAGACCGACGACGTCGCTAGTTACTAGTTACTAATTACTAATTAACTTCGTGTGTATGCAAGAATTAATCAAGAAATTTGAGAAAGATCAAATCAAAAGAAAAATGCCAGCAATTGAGCCTGGCGATACTGTAAAAGTATACCAAAAAATTAAAGAAGGCGATAAAGAAAGAGTCCAGTTTTTTCAAGGAACTGTTATTAGAATTAATAGCGGTCGCGGAATGAATGGATCTTTTACTGTTCGAAAAATTGCTTCTGGTGTTGGAGTAGAAAAAATATTTCCTTTTCATTTGCCAACTATTGTTAAGCTTGAAGTTATCAAGAAAGGCGATGTTAGACGTGCTAAATTATATTATTTAAGAAATTTGCAAAAGAAAAAATCTAAGCTAAAAGAAAAAGAAATGACTCCTGCTGATCTAGAAGCAATGGGTTTTGATGAAGTAAAAGAAAAAGAAGCTATTAGATTAAAACAAGAAGAAGAAAATAAGAAAAAAGCTGAAGCTCAAGCTGCTGAAGTAGCTAAAGATGCAAAGAGAGAAGGAAAACCAGAAGCTGTTAAAACTGAAGAAGTTAAAAAAGATACTAAAAAAGTTGAAGATAAGAAAGTAGAAGATAAAACTAAAAAAGAAGAGAAGAAATAATTTTGTTGTCTAGCCGCGGTGCTGGAATTGGCATACAGGCATGCTTGAGGTGCATGTGCCGTAAGGCTTGGGAGTTCGAGTCTCCCCCGCGGCACCAATATAATTATAAATAACTAAATGATAAATAACAAAATTACTAACTATTACAATCGCTAAAGTAATTTTTGATTTATAATTTTGTTATTATTGGGCGGTTAGCTCAGTTGGTAGAGCAACTCGTTTACACCGAGTAGGTCATTGGTTCGAGCCCAGTACCGCCCATGAGCCGAAGTAGCTCAGTGGTAGAGCAAACGGCTGAAAACCGTTGTGTCGGCAGTCCGATTCTGCCCTTCGGCAAATTTGATCTTTAACAACTTTGAACTATTATGCTATAATAATGTTGATACATTAATAAGTTCAATTTATGAGGAATGATAAACATTCTGCAATTTTACTCAGAAAAAAGGGTGCTAGTTATAATGAAATAAGTAATAAATTAGGTATTCCAAAAAGCACGATGCACTATTGGTTCAAAAATTGTAGCTGGTCAAACGTGATTAAAAAATCTTTGATAAACAAGGCTAAAATTGATTCTATTGAGAATCTTAAAACTATAAGAAAGAGGCAAGGCGCTCTAAGATTAACGAAGATTAAGAAATGTAGAGTTGAAGCCATAAACCAATTTCACGTATTAAAAAATAATTTACTTTTTGTTGCTGGTTTAATGCTCTATTGGGGTGAAGGTGATAGAGTCTTGAAATATCCCCTTAGATTATCAAATACAGATGCAGAAATGATTAAATTATTTTATAATTTTCTTATAAAAATTTGTAATGTTGATTTAGGAAAAATTCGTATATCTCTTGTTTTATATCCAGATCTAGATGACTTCGAATGTAAAAAATATTGGTGTTCAAAAACTGGGATTTCGATTAAAAATTTTGATAAAAGCAGCACAATCTATGGTAAACATCCAACAGCAAGGCTTATGAATGGAATTTGTCTCATAAGAGTTAACGACAGTCATTTTTTAAAAGAAAAAGTTCTTGTTTGGATTAAATTAATGTCAAAAGAAATAAATAATATGCGGGTGTAATATAATGGCTATTATGCGAGCTTGCCAAGTTCGATACGGCGGTTCGATTCCGCTCACCCGCTTGTTTTATTTAATTTATACTGGCCTGGTGGCCGAGTGGCTAGGCAGCAGTTTGCAAAACTGCGTACATCGGTTCAAATCCGGTCCAGGCCTCATTTCGAATTAAAAATTCAAAATTAAAAATGAAAAATATCGATTTCGACAAAATAGGTTTATTAGTTGTGCTTAATGATAAAATTTTATTTTGTCGCAAGAAAGATTATACTTCTAAATTAATTTTGCCTGGAGGTAAAATTGAAGCAGGCGAGGATGATATAACTTGTTTAAGACGCGAAATTAAAGAAGAGCTCGGATCTGATAATAAAATAGTTGGTGACCCATCTTATATCGGAACATATATTGATAAAGCTGCTTCTGATGACGAATCAGAAAATAAAATTGTTAGAATTAAATTATACCAAGGAAATATAGCTCACGAAGCAAGACCGACGAGTGAAATTAAAGAAATTGTCTGGTTTACTCAAGGAAGTGACAGGAATGAATTATCACCAATTATTAAGAATAAGATTTTTCCAGATTTAATTAAGCGAGGAATTTTGAAATGGAAGATGTAGAAGCTGATATGACGCTGATATCGAACGCTGATTTGACTCTGATTAGCATTTTTTCTTATAATTTTGTAAAGATTTTGAATGAAAAATGACAGTTTTATTTTAGTTCTTGATAATGTAAGAAGTAGATTCAATGTTGGATCTATATTTAGAACTGCTGATGGAGCAGGAATAGACAAAATCTATTTATGCGGAATTACACCTGCACCACCTCATTCTAAAATTGCAAAGGTTGCATTAGGTGCTGAAAAGTTTGTACCGTTTGAAAGTGTTAAAATAACTTGGCGGATCTTGAAAAAACTTAAAGAAAGTGGTTATAATATAGTAGCTCTTGAACAAACTAAAAAAAGTATTAATTATTTTGAATATAAACCCAAATTTCCAGTTGCATTAGTATTAGGCAATGAAGTAACAGGTTTATCAAAAGATATTTTAAAATATTGTGATGAATTTATAGAGATTCCGATGAAAGGTAAAAAAGAATCTTTGAATGTTTCTGTTGCATGTGGGATTGTGGCTTACGAGATCAGTATGAATAGAAGCTGATATGACGCTGATTTCTAACGCTGATCGAACGCAGATCTGATGCCGATAATTTTGCATTTATAATTTAGTTATTTATAATTTGAATACGCCCAGGTGGTGGAATGGTATACACGCAGGACTTAAAATCCTGTGACCGCAAGGTCTTGAGGGTTCGAGTCCCTCCCTGGGCATTTTTATTTGTCAAAAATTTTAATTTAACATAATCGGCATGGGCCGTTTTTTTGTTGACTTTTTTTGATTTTAGTTGTAATTTTGGTTTAGGTCAAAATTAATGAGCTTGAAAAAATTTAAAGTACACTGGGTCAGGAAGAAGAAAGGAGGCAAAGATGTGCGGAGGAAGTTGTGATTATTCTGATTGCCCATATGATCACTGTGATTCACATCCATCACATTCTCAAAAATCAAAACAGAATGATGCATCTACCGAAAAAAGAATATTTGTTGCAATGCTTGGAGTTTATTTGACTGAATCTGAATATGAAACTTACCGAAAAAATGTTAATAAAACTATTGCTCATTGGAGATGATATTGATTTCGTTCTTTGATTCATAGCTCCCATATTGGGTGCTTTTTTGTTGACAAAAAATTTTTTTTGCAGTTAACTTATATTGCATAGCTTGCCAAGGCAAGCAGAAGGAGGCACGTTATGCCAAGCAGAATCACATATCTTGAGAGAATTGGATTTGGCATTAAGGATTCTTCGGATCCTTCTCATCCGATTCTTATCGCACTGCAAGTTTGGAATATTTCAGATGTTTGTCGCAATGTTAGATTTAGAGCAGTCTTGATTTTCTCTCAGATGCGTTCTGGTCTCTTGGTTGTACTTCGAGACTGCAACATAAATGACCCTCTTTCAGGCAGAGAAGTTATTTATTCGCTGAATAAGTATAATGAAAATAGTCTTGCTCAGCAAAAAGTATTTCTTGAATTCTCTGCGCTATGGGGCATAAAGCCAAATGATCTTTCAAAATTGATTTATGATTTTTCGCGCACACTTGTTGATTAGACCATTTTTGGTCTTTTTTTTATACATAAAAATTTAATTGAATGACTTTTTATTTTTATAATTGTAAACTTTATTTTCAAATTCGTACCTTAAAAACAGGGAGGAGAAATAATAGATACTAAAAAACAATATTTTTAAAATCGCTTTTTTGTTTGGATTTTATATTAATCTTGACTTTAATATTTGTGTGCTTTAAAATACGTGTAGCTTGGCAACGAAAAGGAGGAAACGAAAATGGATTGGATAGTTGAAACGAAGGAAATAGAAAATATGACATTGTTTCGTCTTGATCCTCAAAAGCATGGAGAGTATAGTCATCATAATTTCATGAAAGAAAGAGGTTTGAAAGGCGGGGGCAGTGCAGAATTAAATGCTCTTTTAGCAAACCATCGTCAAGAAATTGAAGAAATGTGTAAAATTGCTGCTACAGCACCTGAATGCAGAGGTGGGAATTTTGCTGGACAAACATATTCGGGCATATATAAAGCCAAAAATGGCAATTGGTATTTTACTGATTTTTATGGTGGTGATTCAGCGGAATTTTCATGGCTAGGCTTGTGGTTTGTGGCTGTACCGATTACTTGATTGATTTTTTTTGATGTAAAGGGAGGAGGATATCTTGTTTTCTAGGCTAGTTCTGATAATCCTTTTTCTTCATGGTGCGATGATTTTTATCAGTTTGATTTTTTGGACAATGTCCTAGCAATTGTTTGAACTTTTTTACTACATCCTTAATGGATGTTTTTTTATGACAAAAAAGGCGGAGATTCTTAAACTCCGCCCTACGTCGCCTATGGCTAAAGCCATACGAACCCCAACTAAAAGTTGGGTAGAAGCCTCTGTCGCTTTTTTAAACTTTTATATACGCAACGCTGGCAACTTTGTCGCCGGCCTCTAAGCGCATGACGCGAACGCCTTGTGTTGCTCGGCCATGTTCTGGAACTGCATCAGCAGAAATTCTGATGACTGCGCCTTTTGAAGAGATAATAATTAATTCTTCAATAGTATGATCAATAGCTCCTGCAGCAACAATTGGTCCATTCTTGGAAGTGATTTTTGCTGTCTTGACTCCGCTTCCGCCACGTCCTTGAATTTTGTAGGCACTGACTTTTGTTGTTTTGCCGTAACCTTTTTCTGTAATAACGAACATCTTTTGATCTTTATTAACTTTTTCAGAAATGACATCCATACTGACTATCAAATCGCCATTTTTTAATTTCATTCCGCGAACACCAGAAGCTGTACGACCCATAGCACGAACATCTTTTTCTTTGAATCTGATTGATTGGCCTTTTTGAGTGATAAGAACGACTTGATCAGAACCAGTTGTGAGCTTAACCCATTCTAGTTCATCACCTGGCTTAATCTTGATCGCTATTAATCCTGAACGTCTGACATTATTGAAATCTTCGATAGTTACTTTTTTAATAACGCCTTGCTTTGTTACCATGACTAAGTATTTTGCAACTATTGTCTTATCAAGTGAAATTAAGGCTGTTACTTTTTCCTCTGATGATAATTGTAAAAAGTTCACAATTGATTGGCCTTTGGCTTGTCTTGTTGCTTTTGGAATTTCATATGCCTTTAATTGAAAGACCTTGCCTGAATTTGTAAAGAAGAGGATATCAGCGTGAGTATCAGTCATAAAGAAGTGATCTACGACGTCTTCTTCTTTAGTTGCCATGCCCATAACTCCTTTACCGCCACGCTTTTGCGCATGATAGGTTGCTTCTGGCAAACTCTTGATATAACCGCCTCGAGTTAGACTAATAACAATGTCTTCTTTTGGAATTAAATCTTCTGGCTTGAATTCTTCCATACCGCCGGCAATGACTTTTGTATTTCTTTCTGTTCCATATTTTTCTTTCAATTCAGCAACTTCTGTTTTGACAACGCCTAAGATTTTTTTTCTGCTTCCTAATAATTCTTCCAATTCTTTGATTATTCTTCTTTTTTCTTTTAATTCATCTTCTATTTTGATTCTTTCCAAAGCAGCTAGTTGCGATAATCTCATTTCAAGAATTGCTTCGGTTTGCAGATCACTGAACTTGAAGCGTTTCATTAAGTTCTGGTGAGCAACTTCTCGGCTTGGTGATTTTTTGATTATTCTGATGATCTCATCAATATGATCTAATGCAGTGCTTAAGCCTTCCAAAATGTGTTCTCGTTCTTTTGCTTTTCGCAAATCATATTGAGCACGTCTTGTTACAATTTCGACTCGATGCTTAATATATTCTTCAAGCATCATTTTTAAATTCAGAACCATTGGCTTAATTCCATCAACTAGAGCAAGCATGTTAACATGAAATTTCTCCTGTAATTGTGTAAGGCTATATAATCTGTTTAAAACTTTCTTTGGAAATGCTTCTTTTTTTAATTCGATAACGACTCTGATTCCATCTTTATTAGATTCATCGCGAATATCTCTAATGCCATCAATTTTTTTGTTCTTGACTAGATCAGCAATTTTTTCAATTAATGTTGCTTTATTAACTTGATAAGGAATTGCAGTAATTATGATTCTAAATGCGCCCTTTTTTGTTTCTTCAATATCGGCAACGCCTCGCATGACGATTCCACCTTTGCCTGTTGCATAAACTTGTAGAATTTCTTTTTTATTAAAGATTACTCCGCCAGTTGGAAAATCTGGACCTTTGACAAATTGCATCAAATCTTCAATTCCAGCATCTTTATTTTCAATTAAACAATTAATAGCATCAGCAATTTCAATTAAATTATGAGGAGGGATGTTTGTTGCCATGCCAACTGCAATACCCATTGTGCCATTGATTAAAGTATTTGGTAACTTGGCTGGCAAAATCTGAGGCTCTTTATGCGAGCCATCATAATTGTCAATAAAATTTACTGTTTCTTTATCAATATCAAATAGCATTTCTTCAGCTATTTTTGTTAATTTACATTCTGTATAACGCATCGCAGCTGCTGAATCGCCATCAACTGAACCAAAGTTACCTTGACCGTTGACAAGAGGATCTCGCATTGAGAATTCTTGAGCCAAGCGAACTAAGGAATCATAAACAGCTGTATCGCCATGAGGATGATATTTACCCAAAACTTCACCGACGACTGTCGCAGATTTTCTAAATTTTGCATTTGCACGCAAACCAATATCCCACATCGCGTATAAAATACGGCGATGAACTGGTTTTAAACCATCACGAACATCAGGCAAAGCACGTGAAACGATAACTGACATTGCATAATCAAGATATGATTCCTGCATTTCGTCGATAATTTTGCGATCTCTAATTAAACCTATTTCCATATGTGTAAGTAATTAGTTAATTAGTAATAAGTAACTAGTAATTAGTAAAAACGTTTACTTGTTACAAGTTACTTGTTACTTATTACTCGTTTTCAACTGGCAAACGAGGTATTGATGGTGTATTTAAATTTTCTTCTTGATTTAAGTTTTCTGGATTTTCCTGACTAACTGGCTCTTCTGTTTTTTCTTGTTCGTTAACTTGGACTTGTTCTTGATTAACATTTTCATTTGAATTCAAAGCTTGTTCTTCGTTTTGGTTCAAATTATTATTTTCGATATTTTCATTGATATTTAAATTCTTTATGCCATCTTTAATATTTAATATTTTGCCTTGAACATCAAGTTTTTTAAAACCATTAATGGCTTCTTTAAATTGATCGCCGAATGAATTAGTATTTTGTTGAACTGCATCCTGTTTTTTTGTTTCTGCTAATTTTACAGAATCAAGAACAAAGCCTTTTATTAAAAGGATTAACCAAATAAAAAAAATAATTAAACCTGTGCCAATTAATAGAATCCAGAAAATTCGTTTTCTTTCTGATTCAGTTCGATTTTCGAGCATAATTAATTTTTGTTAGACTTGTTAGATAAGTTAAATTGGTTACGACGAATCGTCTAACTAGTCTAACAAATCTAACTAGTCTAACTTATTTAACTCGCAATTATCCTAAATTTTTGAAGACAATAACGTCTGATTGGTCAGGAGCTAGATCTTTCTTTTTAATAACGTATTTTTCAAGAGTTTGTTTTTTTGCGCCCATTTCTTTTAAGAATTTGTCTACTTTTGACATATCAGTTTTCTGACTAGGTAGGGCATAATGCATTGGCATAATTACTCTTGGCTCAATTTGATTGATAATTTTTGTTGCTTCCTCAACTGAAATTGTATATTTTTCGCCAACTGGAATCATAAGAATATCAACCTCGCCAATTCGATCTATTTGTTTTTCTGATAATTCTGTTCCTAAATCACCAAGATGGCAAATTGTAATATCTTCTACTGTAATTGTGTAAATTGTGTTTTCACCACGTTCAGCACCATTTTTTGCATCATGAAATGATGAGATGCCTTTGACAAAGACAGATTTGATCTCATATTCACCAGGAGTATTGATAACAAAAGGATTGTCTTTTAATTCAGCGACATTATTGTGGTCATGATGATTGTGGCTAACAGTAACAATATCAGCATGAGTTCGAGCTGGTCTTAAGCCTGTTTCCTTATCATAAGGATCGGTGAAAATTGTTAATTCTTTGCTGACAATTTTAAAACAAGATTGTCCATACCATTGGATATTCATAATCGTAAATTAATTTTTTACTCTTTAAGAATAGCATATCCGCTGATTTGAGGCAAGAAAAATCTTTGTTGTTAGATTGCTAAATTGTTAAATTGTTACATTGCTCAACATTTTTCATGTTTTATTGTTTTGTTGTTCTCGTTGTTTTACATTTGACAATATTTTTGTTTGTGGTAGTATTTTATGTCTTGAATTAGACAGCGAGGGAGAAGGAGGAAAAGGTGGAAAGAGACAAACTGATCGTTCATTGTAGAACTTTGCAGGCGACAAACAATTTTCTTGAAATGAGAAGACTCCTTGAAGAGTATTTCCTGGAAGATCCTGAACGCGAAACTTCGAAAAATGCAGAATTTTGTTTTTTGAACGCTTTTTGCATTGATGGATTGGCTGTTAATAGAGAATTGGCAGAGGGATATTACCGTCTGGCAACTCTTGTTGAACCGAAAAATCCAGAGTACATGGCTTACTTGGTATGCTTCTTGATTACACTTGGCAGAATCAAGGAAGCAAAACTTGAATGGGAAAAGTATATGAGTCTTTCTGACAAGAAAAGATCTGTCTTCATGATCTTGCACACAAAAGTCATGACATTGTTGCTTCATCGAGCACAGCTTGATTGGGCGCGCGAGATTTTTGAAACTGTTCCTGAAGAAATCAAGAAGGAAAAAACATTCTTGTCACTAAAGAATATGCTGTATGCATTGCTCGCAGCTCAAAGGGAAATGTGTGTTTTTCCTATCAATATCCATTGTGACGATTGGTGGAAAGGTCCTCATTTGGCGCCAAAAATGAAATATGATCGAGAGTATTATTCATGGTATGCCGGACAAATTTGCAGAATTGAAGGCAACACTGCATATCTGATTGCTGGAACAAATGGCGATTTGCTTGATTTCATGAAATTTGAAGTATGCTCGTACCAGATTGCTAGGCCATATTTCAACGACCATGCTGTTGATTTCAAGTTTGAAGATCTTATTGAAGGCATGTTTATGGAAATAGTATTCTATGGAACTAACGAATCTTTGTGCTCTATTCATGTTCATTCCGATGTTCCTTTTGTTGATCCAGATTTGCCGAAGATGGACCTTGATCCTGTGCGATATTTGAGAGCAAATTCTGATCGGTCTTTGAACTGACGTATCTTTGATACGTTTTTTTATTTCATTTGACAGTAATTTTTGTTTGTGGTAGTATTTGGTGTTCAAGAGACTCGAGCCACAGGAGGGAAAGATGGCAATGAACTGGAAAATGATTGCAGTTAGCGTTGTCTGTTATGCCAAAAAGACGTCTTTTGACTTAAAGTTCTTTTTACAAATCGATGAAAATGAATTTGTTCCTGAGGAGTTGATTGATGGATTCATGATTCGTTTCAAGGGCTATAACGTTGGATTGCACTTGAGAAAAGCTGCATTGTATTACAAAGCTTACGAGCCTAATGGAGAAGTGGAAGAGCAATTGGAGAATTCTCTGGCTGCTGTCAATCTTTTCAAGACAGCGATCAATGAATTGAGAGTTTTGAAAAGTCAGCGAGGAGGCGAACATGTCTAGAATTACATCTTGGAAGAAGATTGCGGGCAAGATCACTCTTCTTTCTGGCAATGATGCAACATATTTCGATGATTTGAAAGAAGTAGATTTCATTGCTAAAATTGAAGGTAATGGCTTTGTGATTCGATTCGAAGAAGGCTATTTCGTTGGACTGCAAGAAAACGGTCAGAAATTGACTTTTTGTGCAAATGGTCCAAGTGGCTATTTCGAACAGGATATCACAAGCCAAGTATACGATTTGCGAAGAATTTACAATCAAGTGATTGAACATCTGACCGAGCTTTAAGAGAGGAGGACAAGATGAGATCGGATGATCAGATGAATTCGTTGTCTTTATTAAACAGAAAAGAAGCTTTACTCAGAGAAGTAACAATACTTAATCTTTCTGAAGATGGAAATCATGTGTTGAAAGGCAAAGGAATTTTGAAAATTGCTGATCTGGTCAAGGTTGACAATAACAATTCACTTTGGGAAAGATTGGCGAGGGTTGATATCGCAATCATCGAGCGATTCTTGAGGAAATTTGGTTTGCATCGATGGATGAGCGAGAATGAAGTAAACGCACTTTTGTTTTAACAGGTTTTAGACCTGTTTTTTGTTGCCTCACACCATATGAACAATAAAGCAATAAAACAAGAAAACAAAACTATTCTAACCAGTCTAACTAGTCTAACTTATTTGATATAAATCTCTTGCCAAAGTAATAAAAACTAATTATAATGGTCTATATGAAAAACACTAAACAATTAAAGACACTTGACAATCTTGTCAGTGAAAAAGTCAAAGAGACAGAGATCGAACAAAAAAAAGAGCAGGATGCTCTTATGGAACAATTAGAAAATCAGGTAGTCCCAAAGCCTTCCGATACTTTGGTTGGCAAAGTTATCGAAATGTCAAAAAACGCTGTTTACATTGACTTAGGTCAATATGGTATTGGCGTTGTACGTGGCAAAGAACTTTGGGAAAGCTTGGATGTTTATGGCGAATTAAATGTTGGCGATGAAGTTGAAGCAACAATTTTGGAAATGGAAAATGAAGAAAATATTCTAGAATTAACATTCAGAAAAGCAACAAAGAAAGAAGTTTGGGATGAATTAAATGAAAAAAGAGATAAAAGAGAAATCATTACTGTTAAAATTCAAAGCGCAAATAAAGGCGGATTATTAACAACATTATTTGGAATTCCTGCTTTTATGCCTGTTTCTCAATTAACTCCAGAGCATTATCCTAGGGTTGAAGGCGGAGATCAAGATAAAATTTTATCTAAATTGCAATCTTTCATTGGAAAGAAAATGAAGATTCAAATTGTTACAGCTGATCCAAAAGATGAAAAATTAATTATATCTGAAAAAGAAGCAGCATTCACAAAGCAAAAAGAAAAAATTGGCAATGTGAAAGTTGGCGATGTTGTAGAAGGCGAAGTTTCTGGAATTGTTGATTTCGGTATCTTTGTAAAATTTGATGGTCTTGAAGGATTAGTTCATATTTCTGAATTATCTTGGCAAAGAGTTGATGATCCAGCAAATTTAGTTAAGATTGGTGATAAGATTAAAGCTGAAATCATCGGAATTGAAGATTCAAAAATTACATTATCTATCAAGAAATTACAAAAAGATCCTTGGATTGAAGCTGTTAAGAAATATAAAGTAGGACAGAAGGTTATGGGAATTGTCAAAGAAGTTAAGCCATTCGGTATTTTCATTCAACTTGATAAAGATATTCATGGATTAGTCCATGTTTCTGAACTTCCATTCAATATTGCTGATTCTAAAAAAGAATTACCAATGGGTACAGAGCGAGAATTCAGAATCTTATCAATTGAACCAGGAGAACACCGTTTGGGATTAACGCTAAAGCTTGATGAAACGAAAGACGTGAAGAAAGAGGAAGAACCTGAAAAAAAGGCTGACAAGAAAAAAAAGACTGAAGAGAAGAAAAAATAATATTCGGAATTTCGGAAATTAAAAATTACTATGAGCCAGCGTGAAAACGCTGGTTTTCGTTTTTAGAGCGTCGGAGCGTCGGAGCGTAGGACGTTCTGACGGTCCGAAGCTCTGACGTTCTGACGGTCCGACGGTCCGAAGCTCTGACGGTCTGAAGGTCTGATACTCTAAATAAAAAAAATCACGCATGGGCGTGAAAAATGAACATTAATCTTTTTTCCAGATCAGTGAACCATCTGGACAAAATGGAGATAGATTGTAAAGGGCACTGCTAATTGGCATAATAGAGAGGAGAGCATAAGAATTTTGTACAGATAAGCAATAGGCTAGAAAAATAATTCCAAATATGAATTCCAGAAGAGGGCCAGAAAAGGTTGCAATCTTGTCCTTTCTGTTTGAAAATTGGGCATCTTTCTGATAACTGACATAAAAACCATACTCCAACCTACCAGGAATTTTGTCAAAACCTATTTTTACTAATTTTACCTTGAATGCTTTATAGGCTATGATGTGGCCAAGCTCATGAAATACTATTGAACCGAATAATGTAGATACAGAGATTAACAAGATTTTTGCATATGGCAAGTATTCTTCGACCATGTTCTCCCTCCTGTGCTTTTTTACAGCCAGCACTAAATTAGCACAATATAAATTTTTTGTCAAATATTTTAGAGCATCAGAACGTGGGAACGTGGGAACGTCGGAGCGTCAGATCGTCGGAGCGTAGGACGTTCTGACGGTCCGAAGTTCTGACGGTCCGAAGCTCTGACGTTCTGACGGTCCGACGGTCCGAAACACAAAACCTTGATTACTTCACTAATTAATGCTAAACTACCGCTTACTTATGCAAGATCTAGTATTAAAAACAATTTCAGATTATAATTTAATTAAGCCTCGCGAGAAGGTTATTTTAGGTTTGTCTTCTGGACCCGACTCCGTATGCTTGCTGGATATTTTGTGTAAGATTAAAAGTCTAAAATCTAAAGTCAAAAGTAATGAATTATCTGCCTTCGCTGAAACTACGGCAGACAGGAAAGTCCAAAATATTCTTGATTTTGATTTGGTATTAGCGCACGTAAATTATAATTTGAGAGGAAAAGATTCTTTTTTGGATATGATTTTGGCACGAAAACTGGCTGAACAATATAATTTGCCAATTTATGTTAAAGAGGTTAAAGATTTAGATTTAAAAGATAAGGGATTGGAAGCAAAATGCCGGAAAATTAGATATGATTATTTTAATGAAATTTTGGCTAAAGAAAAGGCAGATAAGATTGCAGTTGCTCATAATAAGGATGATGATGCAGAGACAATTTTGATGTTTTTCTTGAGAGGATCTGGATTAAAAGGATTGAGCGGAATTAAATTTGAACAAAATAATATCATCAGGCCATTATTAAATTGTTATAAGCGAGATATTTTGCTTTATTTGAAAGAAAACCATTTGGAATATCGAAATGATTCCACAAATTCACAAAATATTTATTTAAGAAACAAAATTAGGCATGAATTGGTGCCATTTTTGGAAGAAGGATATAACAAAAATTTAAGATCAACAATTTGCCAGAGTGCAAAGACTTTGAAAGATGATTTTGATTATATTGAAAGGACCGCAAAACTAAAATTGGCAGAGCTAAGCTTAGATGAAAATACTTTGAAATTAAATGAATTTTTAGCTCTTGATAAATCTTTGCAAAGAGCGATTTTGAGATTGAAATTAGAGAAATTTAAAGATATTAGCTTTTTAGATTTGGAAGAAGCTTTGAGAGTTTTGAGGACAGCGAAAACTGGTTCAATGCGACAAATTAAGGGGTTGCAAATCTTGAAAGAATATGACAAAATTAAAATGCTTGCAACTAGTAATTAGTAACTGGTAATTAGAAAAACTGTATTCTAGTTACTAGTTACTTATTACTAATTTACTTATAAATTCATGAAAAAAATACTTAAAAATTTTGTATTGGCGATTTTGGTGTTTTTGATAATTGCATCTATTTTTGCATTTTATAAGACACCGCTAACTAAAACTGAAGAGATTTCTTTGACTCAATTGACATCTGATATAAATAAAGAGCAGGTTAAAGAGATAAAGATTAACGGCAATGAATTAGAAATCAAAAAATCTGATGACAAGATCGTAAAGACGAAGAAAGAAGAAGAAACATCTTTGACAGATTCTTTAAATAATTATGGAGTAAAGCCTGAAAAATTAGCAAAAGTAAATATCATAGTTTCAGAACAATCTGGCACAATGTATTGGTTAGGAAATATTTTGCCTTTTGTTTTGCCTTTCTTGCTTGTTGGCGTATTTATTTGGTTTATGGCAAGAGGAATTCAAAAATCAAATTCTAAAGCAATGATGTTTGGCGAATCAAGAGCCAAAAAATATGAGCCAGAAAAAGGCAAGAAAAAAATTACTTTCAAAGATGTTGCTGGCGCAAAAGAAGCAAAAGAAGAATTATGGGAAGTTGTTGAATTTTTAAAAAGCCCAAAAAAGTTTTCTGAACTTGGCGCTGAAATTCCGAAAGGCGTTTTGTTGATTGGACCTCCAGGAACTGGTAAGACTTTGCTTGCAAAAGCTGTTGCAAATGAAGCAAATGTGCCATTTTATAGTATTTCTGGTTCTGAATTTGTGGAAATGTTTGTTGGTGTTGGCGCATCACGTGTTAGAGATTTATTTGATAAAGCAAAAAAGACTGCTCCATGCCTTATTTTCATTGATGAAATTGATGCAGTTGGCAGACATAGAGGTGCTGGTTTAGGCGGATCTCATGATGAAAGAGAGCAAACGCTAAATCAAATTTTGTCAGAAATGGATGGATTTATTCCTAATTCTGGAATTGTAGTTATTGCTGCGACAAATAGACCTGATGTTTTGGATCCAGCTTTGCTTCGCCCAGGCAGATTTGATAGAAGAGTTGTTTTGGATTTGCCAGATATGGAATCAAGAGAAGCAATTTTGAAAATTCATGCAAAGAACAAACCTTTAGAAAAAGATGTTGATATAAAAGTATTATCACAGCGAACTCCTGGATTTTCTGGTGCTGATTTAAAAAATTTAATGAACGAAGCTGCAATAACTGCTGCTCGCGAAAATAAAAAGACTGTCAGCATGAAAAATTGTGTTGATGCAATTGAAAAAGTAATGCTAGGGCCTGAGAGAAAAAGTTTTATGTTGTCTAAAGAAGAAAAGAAGATTGCTGCATATCATGAAGCTGGTCATGCTTTGATTTCACATTTATTGCCAAATGCTGATCCAGTTCAAAAGATTTCAATTATTTCAAGAGGACAAGCTGCAGGATATACGCTTAAATTACCTGAAAAAGAAAAACATTTTCATGCTAAAGCTGAATTTTTGGATGATTTAGCAGTATTATTAGGCGGTTATGTTGCTGAAAAATTAACTTTTGGCGATGTAACTACTGGCGCAACATCTGATTTAAGACAAGTAACTGCTGTTGCACGCAAACTTGTGACTGATTATGGAATGTCTGATCTTGGCCCAATGACTTTTGGTCAAAAAGAAGAATTAGTCTTTTTAGGTAAAGAAATTGGCGAGCAAAGAGATTATTCTGAAGCAGTTGCTGCTGAAATTGATAGAGCTGTCAGAGGATTTGTTAATAATGGAAATGCTTTGGCGACTAAAACTATTACTGATAATAAGGCTAAACTTGAAAAAATCGCGAACGCACTTATTGATCACGAAGTTATCGAGAAAGAAGAGTTTAACAAAATGATGGCGGAAGATAAATAAAGTTAATCGCAAAAAAAATAAATTTGAATTGTCTTCCAGGCCGCAGCCGTTCTGCAACTAAAGTTGCACTAACCCCAACTAAAGTTGGGTAGTAATTTCGGTTATGACCCAGCTTCAGCTGGGGTTCGGAGAACTTTAGTTCTAGTCGTGCAGATTTGCTGAAGAAAATTGATTCTTAAGTTAAAAATATGGACTATATTAATTTAGTTAAACGTAGTTTAAGTTTGACTTGGAAATTCAAATTCCTCTGGTTTTTTGGATTATTTATTGCATTGATGTCTGGTGGAAGCGGAATGAATTTTAATGGATTTGATATGGGGTCAATGCCTAAAACTACTCAAATCAACACTCAAAATTTAGATCTTAAATCTTTTATTGATCAAAATGTTATTTGGGTAATTATTGTAATTTTGGCAGTTTTATTTTTGATAGGTCTAGCATTATGGATTTTATCAATAATTTCACAAGGCGCTTTGATTGGCTGTGCTGATAAGCTTGATAAACAAGTTAAAACTAATGTTAAAGATGGACTTATTATTGGCAAAAAATATTTCTGGAGAATTTTAGGAATATCTTTGCTGTTTGGGCTAACGATATTTTTGTCATTTATAATTCTTGGTACGCCAGTAACATTGTTATTTTATTTTCAACTATTTGGCAGAGCAGTTTTGTTATTATTACTAGCATTATTAATTTTTGTGCCTGAAGTAATTTTTCTGTCTTTGATTTTAAATTATGCTTTGAGGGCAATTGTTTTGAAAGATAATAAAATTGTTGAATCAATAAAGACAGCTTATAATTTGCTGATTAATAATTTCTGGCAGACCATTGTTGTTGCATTAATTTTTATTGGCATAAATTTGGCAGTTTCAATTGCGATTTTTATGGCAATATTCTTGATTGCAGTTCCAGTTGTTATTTTGATTTTGCTAACTAAAGCAATTCTAGGATCAATTTTGTTTTGGATTTGCGTTGTTCTTGCAGTATTATTGTTAATAATTGTTTCGCTAACGATAAAAACTTTATTGATTACTTTCAAATATAATCTCTGGACATTAACTTTCAAAGAATTAAAAAAGTAAACAAAATCCGCCTTCGCTAAAGCTTCCACCTTCGCAAAGGCTTCCGCCTCCGCAAAGCTTCGGTGGACAAGTCGGTGGACAAGTCGGCGGATAAAAAAAGACTAGGCAAAAAGCTTAGTCTTTTGATTTGAACGTGCAAACGAAGATACAAAGATCGAAAAACAAAAAGAAAATGAAGCCAAGTATATAGAACATCGGAACATTGACTGGCAATTTTGGAATTGAGTTAAGAATGAATGCATATGGAAGCATGGCAAAAATACTGATTAAGATAAAAAACAAGCTAAGATATCTGTGGAAAAATTTGAAGATTGAAAAAATCGACAGAATCATGTAACTATACACACAAATAACAAAGCAGTAAGAAATAATTCCTTGAGTTGGAATGATGATAATAGTACATAATTCTGACCAGATTAAGCCAAGCAACCAAATGATTTCTTGAATATCAAGAAAAAACTTCTGAATTCTTTGACGCCAGATGATTGTTGATTCTGGTTCCATTTCCTTTCCCTCCTGTTAGAAATATTTTTGCATAGTCATAACATAATTGATGATCAGATCAAAGGGAATGAAAAAAAGTGAAATTGCGAGGAAGATATCAAATCCGAGAAATAAAAATGCTGGATAGAAGAATATTTTTCCTCCAAAATCATCGAAAGAATAAGGATGAGTTAAAACAAAATAGAGAATCAGCGAAACAGCAATTGCATTTATAATGATTAAAATAATTTTGATAAAACGATAGTTTAGTTCAAAACCAAAAATCAAAAAACAAAATGAAATACATACAATTATGCTGCCGATTGTAATTAAGCGTAGATCATTGTAACTTACGAGTGTAGACATAAGAAATAGAATTGACCAAACAAATCCAGATAACCAAATCAAGAATTGAGGATAAAGCGCGACAGCACTAAAGATTCTCATTTTGCGAGAATGGTTTGGCATTTTCTTTTTCCCTCCTTGGTTGTGAAAGTGCGAATATTGAATAATAATATTTAATTTAAGATAAATCAAGTGAAGCGATAAATTATGTTAGATTATTTAAAAAAATTAGATCCTGGACAATTGCAGGCTTCAACTTCTAAATCTAAACATATTTTGTGCTTGGCTGGTGCTGGATCTGGCAAAACACGAGTTTTAACATCTCGTGTTTTTAATTTAGTAAAAAATAATAAAATTAATCCAGAAAATATTTTGGCGATAACGTTTACAAGAAATGCAGCAAAAGAAATGAAAGAAAGATTAATAAAGATGGATGTGAATGCAAATTTAATGTGGGTATCAACTTTTCATGCAACTGCTTTTAAGATATTACGTGAAAATTTTAGAAATGCGAGCAAGATTAAGATTATTACTGACAAAAATCAAGATAAGATGTTTAAATTTTGCATTGATAAATTATGCGAGAATAAAAAGTTTGCTTTAGCTTATAAAGATTATTTAGAAGAGAATAATTGGCCTGAATATCTATTTTTTGAAGAGGTAACTAAGATAATAAAAGAATGCAAATCAAGATCACTGACTTTAGCTGACATTGTCAAGAGAGCAAAATTAATTTCTGATTGCGATTCGAAGAATTTTTATAGATTATTATTTTTAATTTTTAGCTATTATCAAAAATACCTATTTTTGCATAATTATTTTGATTTTGAAGATTTAATGAACAAGGCGATTGAATTGCTTGTTAATGATAAAAAAGTTTTAAAACATTATCAAAATAAATTCAAACATATTTTAGTTGATGAATTCCAAGATGTTAATTTTACTCAAGTTAAATTCTTGGATTTGCTAAATAATAAGAATAATAATTTATTTGTAGTTGGTGATGATTGGCAGGCGATTTATGGCTGGCGAGGCGGAAATATTGGTTTTATTTTGGATTTTAAAAAGAAATATAAAGAGACTTGTGAATCAATTGTTTTGCCTTTTAATTATAGAAGCGATGGGTATATTGTGAATTCTGCTTCTAAAATTATTAGGAAAAATAAAAAGCAATATAGAAAAAAGATTAAGCCTTTTTGGCCATTTAAAAATAAGATTTTGGTTTTTAAAGCAAAAGATAAACGAGAAGAAGTGGAATTTGTGTTGAGTGAAATTAAAAAGATAAAGAAGCAAAACATAATGATTCTAGGTCGCAATTGGAAAGTTCTGGCACCATATATTGAGAGATTTAACCAGAAGACGCTCGGCTTTCTCCGGAAAAAGCCGAGCGTCGCGTCTGTACCCACAATTACAACGATTCATTCCGCAAAAGGTATGGAAAGCGATATTGTATTTCTGGTTGGACTTCATTCTGGCAGGCATGGCTTTCCACAGGTTAAAGAAGATTATGAAATTATGAAAGTGATTAGAGATGCAAGCTTAGAAGAAAGATTGTCGGAAGAGAGAAGATGTTTTTATGTTGGCGTTACTCGAGCAAAAAAAATTCTCTATCTTTGTACAATTAAGAATAGAGAATCTAGGTTTGTTGAAGAAATACCGAAGAGATTTGTGAAAATTTTAACAAAATAAAAAAGACCGTTGACGATGGTCTAAGCTTTGCTTTCCGGAATGATCGCAAAGCGAATAAATTTTGCAGAATGCATATTTATCAAAAGGTCAGGATGATCTTCTTCTTTATACTTATTGGTCTTTTCATCGAGGTCGTAATCGAGAACTCGTTTGACTGATACAAGTAGCACTAGAGAACCTTCCATTTTTTCAATTTGTCCCTTATATTCGCGCTCGCCGATGCCTTTTTTTTCATCAAATATGGCAATAACTCTTTTTCCAACGAGTTTTTGCATGTGTTCCTCCTCCTTGGTGCGAGCAAAATTATGAATAAATTAATTTAGCAGGAAAATATTGTTTTGTAAAGGTTTCTACCCTCCCCATGGGAGGGGTTCGTGTAAAAAAGCATTAAGCATTTTAAAACGAAACCCCTGCCATGGGCAGGGTAGAAATTTTTCATTTTGAATTTTGCATTTATAATTTTCTTGGTGGGCGGTATCTGATTTGAACAGATGACCTTTACGATGTCAACGTAACGCTCTAGCCAACTGAGCTAACCGCCCAAGCTAATAACAAAATAACTAAATTATAAATGAAAAATTATCGGAAATTTTGTTATTTCTCATTTTGTAATTTATAATTAGATTTGGGCCTGGTTGGGATCGAACCAACGACCAATCGGTTATGAGCCGACCGCTCGTACCACTGAGCTACAGGCCCGAAATAATAACAAAATAACTAAATTATAAATAACAAAATAATCTGTGTATCTGTGTAAAATCTGTTTTGAATCTGTGTAAGATTTGTTAGTTTAAATTTATCTCATTTTTAACAATTCGTCAATTGTATGTTATATTAGTGATAATTAGAGTAATTAGTAAAATATTAGTGTAATATTATGCAAAAACAAAAACCAATTTCATTAAAAGCGCCAAGTTTTTTGAATCCGAAAGATATTTTAAGGCAATCTGATATTGCCCAAAATATGATTGTTGCTGATCTTGGTTGCGGATCTGGATATATGACATTTGCAGCATCAAAATTAGTTGGACCTTCTGGAATTGTTTATGCTGTTGATGTGCAAAAAGCTGTTTTGTCTGGAATTAGATCAGACATTAGTTTTTATGGTGCCAGAAATGTAAAGCCTGTTTGGGCAGATATTGAAGTACCAAATGCAACTGGAATTTCAAACGATAGCGTTGATTTGGTAATGCTTGTTATGAATCTTTATCAATCAAAAAAACCAGACATGATTTTTGCGGAAAGCTATAGAATGACCAAACCAGGCGGAAAATTATTAGTTGTTGATTGGAGAAAAGAAGCAATTCCTGTTGGACCAAATGTTAATGAGAGAATTGCTTATGATGTTGTGCTAAAACATGCCAAGAATGCTGGATTTTCATTTGTTAAAGATATAAAGACTGATGAATATCATTATGGTTTAATTTTTAAAAAGTAACTTGTAATTAGTAACTAGTAACTTGATGACAAATACTAATCTTAAAATTGGTGATTTGGGTGAAAAGTTGGCTTGTGATCATTTGAAAAAACTAAATTATATTATTTTAGATAAAAATTATCATTCTAGATTTGGTGAGATTGATATTATTGCAAAAGATAAGAATACAATTGTCTTTGTTGAAGTTAAAACAAGAACTAATTTATATTTTGGTCAACCGCAAGAAGCGGTTGATTTTTTTAAGCTAAAAAAGATGGCAAAGACGATTTATAATTATATTAGTCTAAATAATATTCGTGATGCGATAAGAATTGATGTTGTGGCGATTGAGCTGAATATGAAAACGAGAAGAGCAAGTTTAAGGCATTTTAAGGATGCGCTGGCGGAGAGCTGACGGAAATTCGGAAATTAAGATATTACGGATATTAAATATTAAATATTGACTTTTACGTACATAAGATTAAGCTGTAATAAGCACCTTGGACAAGAGGAGGGAAGAGAGATGGCGAGAAAGAAGTTTGGCGATGATCCGATGGATTTTCTTTCAAAACCAACACAGTCATTTATGGAAACAACTTTTGATTTGCCTCAAAGAAGAAATGACGAAAAGCCCGGACGTACTTTAAAGGTACTTTTTGATAAACGTGCTCCCTTAGCTCCAAAATTCAAATGCAGATTCGTTTATTGTGTGACTCTGGATACAAAGGGGAATAAGACAGGTTGCCACTATCACAAAAGAAAGCACGAAATGCTTTTTTGCACTAATGGTTCTGTTAAAGTGATTAGATGTGGAAAATGTTACAGACACTCTACGAACCTGAATGCGAGCGAGCATCAAGCTGTTTATATCGAACCTGGCGTTATCCATCAGGTGATTGCTTGTACCGATGGTGCAACTGTTGTCGTCATTGCTTCAGCGCCAAATTCGTGTAATGATGAATTTGAAACTGAATTTCCAAATAGTGACAAGATTTCCTAATTAAACACTAATTCTCTTGCATTTTTCGTACATTATGATAAACTTATCTAAAGTTGAATAAGTCAATCCTAGAACACATTAGTGTTCTTTTTTATTGGGACCGTGAGAAATGGGATAATGGGAAATGAGAAACGCAACGCAGTTCGCAATCCCAAGATCCCAAGGTCTCATTATCACATTTCTCAAAGTCACATTTCCCATTTCCTGTGAAATTTGGTAAAATTAATTTAACTAATAATTATCTAATATTAAACTTATGGCTACTGAATTTGAACTCGCTATTGAACAAATTTGTGAAGAAAAAAATTTAAAAAAAGAAGATGTAATCTCAACAATTGAGGCTGCTTTGGCTGCTGCTTTTCGTAAAGATTATGGCAAAAAAGGTCAATTGATTGAAACTGAATTTGATCCAAAGACTGGCAAGACATTAGTTTTTGATGTCAAAGAAGTTGTTGAAGAAAAAGAAGAGGAAGACAAGGCTGAAAGACAAGTAACAGTAGAAGAAGGTCAAAAATTAAAAAAGGGCGCAAAAGTAGGCGATATTATCAAAACAGAAATTACACCAAAAGAAATTTCATTTGGTAGAATTGCTGCTCAAACTGCAAAACAAGTTATTATCCAAAAAATCAGAGAAGCAGAAAGAAATACAATCTTTGATGCTTATAAAGATAAAGAAGGCGAAGTATTAAATGGCACAATCCAAAGGATGGAAGGTCAAACTATGTTTGTTGATCTTGGCCAAGCAACTGGATTATTATTTCCAACTGAACAAATCAGAGGCGAAGAATATTCTATTGGACAAAGATTAAAAGTGTTTTTAGTCGAAGTAAAAGAATCAGCAAAAGGACCAGAAATTATTTTATCTAGATCTCATCCTGATATTGTCAGAAGAATGTTTGAATTAGAAGTACCAGAAATCGCAGCTGGCGCTGTTGTAATTAAAGCTGTTGCCAGAGAAGCTGGTGCAAGAACAAAGATCGCAGTTATGTCAACAAAAGAAGAAATTGATCCAATTGGCGCTTGCGTAGGCCAGCGAGGTACTAGAGTTCAAACAATTATTAATGAATTAGGCGGAGAAAAGATTGACATTATTTCTTGGGATGAAAATCCAGTTAAATTTATTACAAATGCATTATCTCCAGCAAAAGCTATTTCTGTTCAATTAAATGAAGAAGAAAAAACAGCAAAAGTTGAAGTTGTTGAAGATCAATTATCATTAGCTATTGGTAAACATGGACAAAATGTACGCTTGGCTGTGAAATTGACGGGTTGGAAAATCGACGTGCTCAAGGATGAAAGTTCTGGCAATGATGAAAAGACTGACGATAAAACTAAGGCTGAAGAGAAGAAGGATGTAAAAACAGAAAACAGTAAAGAGAAAACAGAAAAAACTGATAAAAAACCTGAGGCTAAGGAAGAAAAAGTTGAAACTAAAAAAGAAGAATCAAAAAAGGAAGATAAATCTGAAAAGAAAGAAAAAGCCGAGAAGAAATAATATCCGTAATATCAAAATCGTGTAGATATTCAGATACTAAGAAATTCGGATATTGACTTGTAGAAAAAGATTTACGTTTTGAATATAATTTCCGAATATTAAATCGTTTAGATATTCGGATATTAAGATATTAGGATATTAGTGTATTGAAATAGATATGCGTGTAATAATATAATTTCCGAATATTTTAAGTTTAAATATAACAATTAAATAAAACGTTATGACAATTTTCGCATTGGTATCCGCGATTATCGCGTTGTTTTTTGCAGGCTATTTGGTCATGCAAATTAACAAAGCAGAAAAAGGCAACCAAAAAATGGAGGAAATCTCAAAAGCGATTAGAGAAGGAGCAATGGCCTATTTAAAAAGACAATATAGGGCAATTGCTATCTTTGCAGTAATTTTGTTTGTAGTCCTATGGGTTGCAACAAATTTTCAAACTGCAATCGGCTTCTTGGTTGGCGCTTTCTTGTCAGCTTTGGCTGGATTTATTGGAATGAGCGTTTCAGTTAGAGCTAACGTAAAAACTGCTCAAGCTGCAACAAGAGGATTATCAAAAGCTTTGGATGTAGCTTTCAAAGGCGGAGCTGTTACTGGCATGGCTGTTGTTGGAACAAGCCTTTTAGGCGTAACAATATTTTATTTAATTTTTAGAGATCCAATTTTATTGATTGGATTTGGTTTTGGCGCTTCATTAGTTTCTTTATTCGCTAGAGTTGGCGGAGGAATTTACACAAAAGCTGCTGATGTTGGCGCTGATCTAGTAGGCAAGGTTGAAGCTGGAATTCCAGAAGATGATCCAAGAAATCCTGCTGTTATTGCTGATAATGTTGGTGATAATGTTGGCGATGATGTTGGCATGGCTGCTGATTTATTTGAAACTTATGCTGTCACATTAATTGCAGCAATGCTTTTAGGCGTTGCGGTTTCAAATGGCGTTATTTTCCCATTAGCTTTGGGTGGTGTCGCTATTATCGCATCAATTCTTGGTACATTCTTTGTAAAATTGACTGACGAAAATATTATGAAGGCTTTGTACAAAGGTACAATTGCTTCAGCAATTTTTTCAGCAATTGGATTTTTGGTTGTTGTTAGAATTTTGAGAATTGATTTAAATTTATATTTTGCAGCATTAGTTGGATTAGCTGTAACAATTATTATTACTGTAATTACTGAATATTACACAGGTAAAAATAAACCAGTTAAATCAATTGCTAAAGCTTCAGAAACAGGTGCAGGAACAAACATCATTACTGGATTGGCAGTTGGATTGCAAAGTACTTGGCCAATTGTATTAACAATTATTGTTGGTATCTTAGCTTCCTTTTCTCTTGGCGGTGTCTATGGAATTGCAATTGCTGCATGCGCAATGTTATCAATGGCTGGAATTGTAGTTGCAATTGATGCTTATGGACCAATTACTGATAATGCTGGCGGTATCGCAGAAATGTCAGGATTACCTGAACAAACAAGAAAAATTACTGATGCTTTAGATGCAGTTGGAAATACAACTAAAGCAGTTACAAAAGGCTATGCCATTGGATCTGCTGCTTTGGCTGCATTAGCATTATTTGCAGCATATACTGATGAAATTGCAAACGCAGTTAAAAAATTCAATCTTAATTTAGACACTGTTTTACAAGTTGATAATGTTTATGTTTTAGTTGGCTTATTAATTGGTGGAGTATTACCATTTGTTTTCAGCTCATTTGCAATGCAAGCTGTAGGAAAAGCTGCTTTCAAAGTCGTTGATAATGTTCGAAAACAATTCAGAGAAAAGAAAATTATGGAAGGTATTGATAAGCCTGATTATGGACAATGCGTTGATATTGTTACAAAAGCAGCTCAAAAAGAAATGATTGCTCCTGCTTTATTAGCAGTATTATCACCAATATTTGTTGGATTTGTATTAGGTCCTAAGGCTCTTGGCGGATTATTGATTGGTCTTATTATTACAGGACTATTATTAGCAATTCAAATGACAACTGGCGGTGCTGCTTGGGATAATGCCAAGAAATATATTGAAGATGGAAATTTGGGTGGAAAAGGATCAAATGCTCATAAAGCTGCAGTTGTTGGCGATACAGTTGGAGATCCATTTAAAGATACAGCTGGACCAGCGTTGAATTCTTTGATTAAGGTTATCAATACGATTGCCGTAATTATTGCGTTTCTTGTGGCTCAATATCATATTTTTGGATAGGAGCGTGGGAAATGGGAACTTGGGAAATGGGAAGTGAGAAATGAGAACTGAAAATTAAAAAAATTTAAACCAGAAATTTAATGTTTCTGGTTTTTTATTATATTATTAATTCATGAAATATAATGATTTGATTGTTTATAAAAATTCTAAACTTTTATTCTCAGTATTAATAAAAATTGTCAGAAAATTTCCTTATGAAGGAAAATATTTGGTTAACCAAATTTTAAGAGCTGCAAATTCAATTCATGCTAACATAGCAGAAGGATTCGGCAGATCAGAAGCTGAATTTAAAAGATATCTAACTTCTGCTTTAGGTTCATGTAATGAATTAATAAGTCATATAGAAGATGCTTTAATGTCTGGGTATATAAGAAAAGATACTGCGGAAAAATTAATTGAAAAATATAATATTGTTGGAAAACAAATTTATTGTTTGAGAAACAGGTGGAAAAAATATAAATGATTTATAAAGCTTTCCCAATTCTCATTTCCCATTTCTAACGGTCCCAAATAAAAAACAGCGTGAAAGCTGTTGACTAAGGTGCGGTTGGTACATGAAGAGGATTCGCTTGAGAGTACGCTCTTAAAACTGGCGATTTTGCGAAGGTCAGAGAGAAAAATTCTCTGTCTTTGCTTCGAACAGTAAATTTAAAAGTATTTCCATCATCAGTTGGAACGATTGTGTGTCCTGTGATCTTTTCTCTTTCGATCCTATTTTGAACAATCAGCAAAGCGTCTGCCATTGCTATTTCCTGATGAAACTTGCCAAGTGAATCTGGACGAAGGTAGTAAACACCTGGAGTTGCACAAGCGGGATCATCGATAGTTGAAACTCCTTCTTCTAAACGAAAATATGAAACCATTCCTGTTTCATCGACTCGAACAATTTCAAATTTTCCTTCTTCGAAAATTATCATTCGAAAACGAAGATCCGAGAGTTGAACTCCACTTGCAACATAATGTTCTCTCAAAGAAGCTATTGCTGCAGAAATCGGTGGCTTTGCCATCTTTTTCCTCCTCCTCTCCTGTTGCGGTCCCGAAAGAGCAAGATTAATATATATTATTTTTGCGATTTGAACAAGGCTTTTTAACTCTTAGCGCAGAAATACGCGGAAGTTAACGCAGAAATAGCAGAAATAAAAAAACAGCGATAAAGCTGTAAAAAGTACGATTAAATTTGATTAGGCTTCGATTTGTCCTGATCTCCAAGCTGGAGTTTTGGCGAATGTTTCGGAAAACAAGATATTTAATCCACGATTTACGTCAATTCGCAAAACATAAGTATTTTGATCTTCGTCTCGATAAACAAGATTGCTATAATCAAGAGAATATTTTGCCAAATGTCGTTCCATTGCTAAGAAAGATTTTTCAACTGTTGTTTCCAAATGAAATTGACCAAGATTATCTGGACGAAGATAATAGACGCCTTGATTTCGCCAGGCTGGATCTTCAACTGTGGCGATACCTACCTCAGTATGAAAATCTAATACTCTGCCTTTTTCATCAACGCGAACGATTTCAAAAGATCCGTCTTCTATTGTTGTCATCTGAAAACGAAGATCTGCGAGTTTTTCGCCTTGTGACAAATAATATTCTCGAAGAGAAGCAACTGCACAGGAAATCGGCGGTCTGGGCATCTTTTTTCCTCCTTTGCTGATTGCTAAAAGAGCAAGCTAAACTATATATTATTTTGTTATTCTTGGCAATATTATTTGAATCCTCCTTCGTCCAGCACTTTTTGCGAAAAGGCTGGGACTTCCTCCTTCGCTAAGCTTCGGAGGACAAGTCGGCGGACAAAGAAAAAACAGCACATTATGCTGTAAAAAGTAAAGAACACTATGGCAAATCAAAATTCGTAATATAGAGATTGCCATTTCTGATATGAACAAGATAATCTCCATCGCCAATAGGCAAGAAAGTTTCATCATTTTTTCGCATTCCGCACATTGCAATTTGATTCAAATCTTCTTGCCTGTCAAAAACACTAATTGTGAAAATATCATGGCTAACGATCACTCGCACAATAAACTTTTCTTTTTGTCCGCCACGTTCAAGATACTTTCTATAAACCATAAAAACCATTTTGCTAAAATCAGTAACTGGCGCTTCTTTGCCTTGCTCTGTAAAACCGATAAAAGCGACTTTTTCAACTTTTTCATTTTCTTTTGGTTCAAATTCACGTGGCCAAGAAAAAACTAATGGCTCTTTTGTTGGCAAATAAAAATATGTTACCTGAAATTTTTCATCAGAATATGTTCTAACTGCAATACGCAAATCCTTAAACTTGCCGCCAGTATTTTGATGCATTGCTTTAATATTTGCAACAATTTTGTTAAAAGCGTCGTTTGCTTCAGGCTTCATTCCTTCCTCCTTGTCAGTTGATAAAGAGCTTAAGTTAGTATAATCAAATTGCTTATTTTTAGCAAGCGAAACATAAATATTCAATTCTTAAATCTTGACAAAATGTTGTAAAAGATATATACTCAATTATTCTTGTTTTCACGTCCTTTTCATAGGAGGAAAAAGATGAGCATCAAAACAATGGTTAGTTCATTGAAAAATGAATTGAAATTCAAGTGGCTCGAAATTAAAGACGTATTTAAGAGAAAGATATTGCCAGTTGCAGGTGGAAAACTGAAAAGTATTTTGGGCATAATATCAGTATTGTTCTTAGTCATTGCAGTTCCTGTAAAAAAAATAATAGCAATTGGAAGAGCCTATCATAGATTGAAGCAACGATTTAAGACTGTGATGAGACTATTGGTTGCTTTTGCTATTATTACTTTTTTGCTGATCTTGGTTGCCTGGTTCTTTGATTGGAAACTGCAGATGCACTTCTTTGAGTGTAATGGACATAAAACTGCAAAGACTACTACTCAGGCGACTCAGACTACACCTTTGATTCAAAAAGGCGATGCTAGTTTGAAAAGAAATATTGTCATTGATCCAAAAGATAATGTTCCCAAAGTTAGTTATTTGAAATTTGGTCCAAGCAAGAAAGATCATGTTTTAGGTGAAAATGCTGACCCTTCATGGAAAGTTTTGCTGATGCAAGGTGGTAAAAGAGGGAATTCGATAGATAAAGAAACCTTGAAACGCTGGAAAGCTGAGCTCTCGCAAATGCGCTATCTTTGTTTTGGATATTATAATGAAGGTGTTGAAGTGAATTGTTGGCAGTATGAGAATTTCTGTGATGTTTCTTTTGCATCAACTGTAAATGACAAAGGATTCAGAATGTATTTTAGATCAAAAGTTAGTCATAATGGATTTGATGAAATTACTGATTGGAAAATCTATAGTGTTGATGGAATTCATAATCTGAGAAGGAAGTCACGAGTAGATCTGGTTGATCAAATTCTTTTGGTCAAGCCAATTTGCAATCCCTTTTCGACAAAATAATGTACCTTGTTTAATCCTCTATGAGGATTTTTTTATTGACAAAATTGTAAAATTTTATTATTATAAAGAGCTAAAATTCTTCGCGCACCCTTAAAACTACAAGGAGAAAAAGAGAATGGAAAGAAAAACTCATCTTATGATTTATTCTTTTGTGGTTCTGGCAATTATTTTTCTAGGAAGCTATGAGTACATCAAAGATAATCCGCCTTCTAAGATTCTAGCATTAAATATTCCTTTTGATTTGGCAAAAACAGAAACTCAACAAGCACCAACTCAAATTGAGCAACAACAAACTTGCGATGATGGAATTCCAGATTTTGTTCTAAAAAAATCAGAATCTGCCAAAAAAGATTCTGATTTAACAGTTCCAAAGCTTGAGAAAAAGAAAGATAAGGCGAAGCCTGTAAAAAAACCAGCTCCAAAATGGTATCAGATTTTTTCTGAACATGATAGCACTACAAATATTATTGTGGTTCGAAGAATGAGAAAAGAGCTTTTTAAAATGATTCTTTCTTGTTTTACTAATGGATTTGTTACTGAAAAACATAAAGATTTTGAGATTAGCTGTTCTGGTGAGTGTTGTACGCTATCATATTTTATTAATGATGTTGGCAAAAAAATTCGCTACAAAGCAGCTTTTGATTATTGTGGACAAAATGTTGATAACATCAGAGTTTTTTCTTCCAAAGAAAGTGACTTGACTTATAGTGATCTTGATTATTTGGCTTTGAGTGTCGTACTTACTTACCCAACTTGCAAAAGCAATAGAGGAGGAGGAATCGATGATTGATAATCAGAAATCTATGAAAGGCAAGCTCTTGAATCTTCTTTACATTACTTATCTTCCTTTGGCATATTTGTCAGTAAAGACATTTGAACTGATTAGCATTTTCAAGAAACTGTCTGATCAAGGCTTCATTGTTTATTTAACTGGATTTTTGTTTTGCATGGCATTGCATCATCTTCTTTTAACTTGCGAAAAACAAAAGTTTAATGCTTTTTGTGAAATGATTCCGATGTCAGGATTTCTTGGGACTGTTATCGGCTTAATACAACAAATCGATCTTCTTGCTTCAGGAAGCTCGTCAAAAGAAGGCTTGATTGTTGCATTGCTAACAACTGGTCAAGGATTGATTTTGGTCATGGTATTGCAATTGATAAAGATGCTGTTGCCAAAAAAGATGAAAGACGGAATTACTGCGGAGAGTCCAAAATGAGAATAATGTCAACTGTTACTGCTGATATCTTCCTAAACTTTGCAATTATCATTTTGATCCTTTTTCAAGGTAATTCAGATTCAGCAATAAAAAAAATCAAAGATGAGAAGATAGCTGTTGAACAAGAGCTTGAGAAGACAAGAGAAGAATTGAAAAAAGCTCAAGAAAAGGCAGGAGAATTAGATAAGCTGAAAGAAGGATTAGTAAAATTCAAGAGGCAGGATTATTCTTTTGGAAATGATAAAAAAGCTGAGGTTTTGCTGTTTTGTGGTAAAGGTCAGGATTTGCCTTCATTAACAGCTGATGGACCTTCTGCTTCTTACGAAGATTTAGTTGTTTTTTTGAATAAAGTAAATGGCCGCAAAAAAATCGGTGTTGTGCAAAATGACGGAGCAAATCAATGTTACGTCAATACCTTGAGAGTTTTTCAAGAACAAGGAATTGAAAACTGGACACAACTCATTCCTGGACTTTAGCACTTTATATCCTCATTCGTTGAGGATTTTTTATTGCAAGGGTAATAACTAACTTTGCCACCAGTCGTTCGTTCTTTTAGTGCTTAAATATGGGATTAATGACATAATTTGGGACAATAACTAACTTTGCCACCAAATCTATGTCAAACATTTGTCCAGTTTG